>NZ_JBGCCM010000106.1:0-1012 GCF_041262085.1 Catenulispora sp. GAS73 | reverse complement strand
TCGGTTGTCGGTTGTCGGTTGTCGGTTGTCGGTTGTCGGTTGTCGGTTGTCGGTTGTCGGTTGTCGGTTGTCGGTTGTCGGTTGTCGGTTGTCGGTTGTCGGCTTGTGGCTTGTGGCTTGTGGGGTGGTGGTGGTGGTTGGTGGCGGCGGCGGTGCTGGGCGGGGGTGCGTGCGGGTGTTCGGTGGACTGGCCGGGTGCAGTTTGTCTGTGGGTTCACAGGCGATTTTTACGGCTTCGCCAAAGGTTTGATGACCTCGCAGGGGGACGCAGTTCGGTTGAGCCCCGCATGTCGCGCTGGCGGCCGCCGGTTTTCGCTGACACGACCGCGCTGTGGTTCAGGCTTCTGCGGCAGTGCGCTGGCGGCTGGCGGTTTTCGTGGGCACGATCGCGCGGCGGTCCGAGTCACTGCGCATGTCGTAGGCGGCAATCGTCGTGCGTGGTGGGCACCTTGAGGCCTCCGGCGGGCGCTCTACAGCGAGGGGGCGACCCGCGCGTCCGGCGCTTCGGCGGCGGCCCGCGACTGGTCGGCTTTCTATCCGCTGTTGCCTGCGTTGCGTTGTTCGGTGGCGGTGTTGCTTGTGGTCGCCGGGTTCTGGGTCCCTCGCCGCGTCGTCGCCGTAGACGGAACCAGCCCGGTTTGGCGGAATCAAGCCGCATCGCTGTTGCTGTGTGAACCGCTCCGGATTTGATCCAGACTCGATCTGTTTGTAAGGATCAAGTCGTTATGCCTCATGTCAAGCCATACCCCGCCGACCTGCGGGACCGGGCGGTACGCCTGGTTCTGCAGACGACCGACCAGTACCCGTCCCGGGACGCCGCGATCAAGTCGATCGCGGCGAAACTGGGGATCGGGACCGCGCAGACGCTGCGCAACTGGGTCCGCCAAGCCGAGATCGACGCCGGCGCCCGCCCAGGTGTGACCACCGAGGAAGCCGCCCGGATCAAGGCGCTGGAGCGGGAGAACGCCGAGCTACGGCGGGCCAACGAGATCCTCAAAGCCGCGGCGTCTTT
>NZ_JBGCCM010000105.1:0-1039 GCF_041262085.1 Catenulispora sp. GAS73 | reverse complement strand
AAGAATCAGCTTTGTGGTCAAGCCCTCGGCCTATTAGTACCGGTCCGCTACACCCCTCACGGAGCTTCCACGCCCGGCCTATCAACCCGGTGGTCTACCGGGAGCCTTACCCCATCAAGTGGGTGGGAGACCTCATCTCGAAGCAGGTTTCCCGCTTAGATGCTTTCAGCGGTTATCCTTCCCGAACGTAGCCAACCAGCCATGCCCTTGGCAGAACAACTGGCACACCAGAGGTCCGTCCATCCCGGTCCTCTCGTACTAGGGACAGCCCTTCTCAAGTCTCCTGCGCGCGCAGCGGATAGGGACCGAACTGTCTCACGACGTTCTAAACCCAGCTCGCGTACCGCTTTAATGGGCGAACAGCCCAACCCTTGGGACCTACTCCAGCCCCAGGATGCGACGAGCCGACATCGAGGTGCCAAACCATCCCGTCGATATGGACTCTTGGGGAAGATCAGCCTGTTATCCCCAGGGTACCTTTTATCCGTTGAGCGACCACGCTTCCACAAGCCATGGCCGGATCACTAGTCCCTGCTTTCGCACCTGCTCGACCTGTCGGTCTCACAGTCAAGCCCCCTTGTGCACTTGCACTCGCCACCTGATTGCCAACCAGGCTGAGGGAACCTTTGGGCGCCTCCGTTACTCTTTAGGAGGCAACCGCCCCAGTTAAACTACCCACCAGACACTGTCCCTGATCCGGATCACGGACCGAGGTTAGACATCCAACACGATCAGAGTGGTATTTCAACGCCGGCTCCACCCGAACTAGCGTCCGGACTTCACAGCCTCCCACCTATCCTACACAAACCGAGTCGAACACCAATATCAAGCTATAGTGAAGGTCCTGGGGTCTTTCCGTCCTGCTGCGCGAAACGAGCATCTTTACTCGTAGTGCAATTTCGCCGGGTCCGTGGTTGAGACAGTCGAGAAGTCGTTACGCCATTCGTGCAGGTCGGAACTTACCCGACAAGGAATTTCGCTACCTTAGGATGGTTATAGTTACCACCGCCGTTTACTGGCGCTTAAGTTCTCAGCTTCG
>NZ_JBGCCM010000104.1:0-1142 GCF_041262085.1 Catenulispora sp. GAS73 | reverse complement strand
GCTGCCGACGCTACGACCGCGGTCCGGGACGGCGCCGCTGGCGACACCTGGACGCCGGCACCCTGATGGTCCATCTGGAGGCTGACGCCCCACGGGTGTCCTGCCCGACCTGCGGCGTGGTGACCTGCCACACCCCGTGGGCCCGAGCTGGGGCCGGGCACACCCTGGACTTCGACCACCAGGTGGCCTGGCTGGCCACGAACACCTCCAAGACCGCCACCGCGACGCTGATAAGGATCGCCTGGCGCACCGTGGGGGCGATCGTCACCCGGGTGTGGGCCGACATCGACGCCTGCACCGACCGGTTCGCGAACGTGTCCCGGATCGGCATCGATGAGATCTCCTACAAGAAGGGCCACCGCTACCTGACCGTCGTCGTCGACCACGACACCGGCCGGCTGCTGTGGGCCGCCGTCGGCCAGGACGCCGAGACCGTCGATGAGTTCTTCGACGCCCTCGGGCCCGAACGCTGTGCGGCGATCACGCACGTGTCCGCCGACGCCGCCCACTGGATCGCCAAATCGGTGCGCGCACACTGCCCGAACGCGATCCGCTGCGCCGATGCCTTCCACGTCGTCACCTGGGCCACCAAAGCCCTGGACCAAGTCCGCCGGGACGCCTGGAACACCGCTACCGGACGCGCCCGCAACTCCGCGGTCACCGGCCGCAACTCCACCGGAGCTGCCCGCGCCCTGAAGACCTGCCGCTGGGCGTTGTGGAAGAACCCCGAGGACCTCACCACCGTCCAGCACGACAAACTCGCCTGGATCGCCAAAACCGACCCCAGGCTGTGGCGGGCCTACCTGCTCAAAGAAGGCCTACGCCACGTCTTCAAGGTCAAAGGCGCCGCCGGACGCGTGGCGCTGGACCGCTGGCTGTCCTGGGCCACCCGCTGCCGCATCCCCGCCTTCACCGAACTCGCCACCAAGATCAAACGCAACCGAGCCGAGATCGACAACGCCCTCGAACACAACCTGTCCAACGCCCTGATCGAATCCATGAACACCAAAATCCGGCAGATCACCCGCACCGCCTACGGCTTCACCAACCCCGAAGCCCTCATCGCCCTCGCACTCCTCGCCCACGGCGGCCACCGACCCCCATTACCCGGCCGAACCACCCACACATAAGTCAGAGGCGCC
>NZ_JBGCCM010000103.1:0-1155 GCF_041262085.1 Catenulispora sp. GAS73 | reverse complement strand
CAAGGTCGCGTAGTTAAGGGTTGGGTGTTGGTGTCAATAGCGTCGTGAGCTGGGTTTTCGCCAGTTGTGGTGGCATGTGAAACGAGACCTCTGATACATCGGGACTGTCTAGGAACCGGGTGTCGGAGGTCTCGTCGTGTCTGAGTGTGGCACTGCTGCTGGCGATCGCGCGAGTGGGCTGTTCGCGCCGGGGCATCTGGGTGCGTTGACGTCGCTGGTGCCGGCCGAGTTGGTGGATGCGGTGT
This sequence comes from Catenulispora sp. GAS73, assembly GCF_041262085.1. Lineage (NCBI taxonomy): Bacteria > Bacillati > Actinomycetota > Actinomycetes > Catenulisporales > Catenulisporaceae > Catenulispora > Catenulispora sp. GAS73. The sequence goes on along the minus strand of NZ_JBGCCM010000103.1, from coordinate 910 downwards.
TGGCCGCGACGGGTCGGACGCAGCGGCGGCTGCGGATGCTGCCTTCCCGGGTGGGGGTCTATCTGGTGTTGGCGATGGTGTTGTTTCCGCAGGTGGGGCTGGCCAGGGTGTGGTCCAGGCTGACAGCTGGCCTGTCGCAGGCGGTGGCCGGGCCATCGGAGAAGGCGTTGCGGGATCTGCGGCGCCGGATCGGGCCGGAACCACTTGCCGCGTTGTTCGCGATCGTGGCTGGTCCGCTGGCATGGCCGGGGCAGCCCGGGGTTCGGTATCGGTCGTGGCGCACTGTGGCCTTCGATGGCTGCTCGTCGTGGAAGCTCCCGGACAGCGCCCGGAACCGTGCGCGGTTCGGCAGGGTGCGCCAGTCGGCCGGGGTCGCGGCCTATCCGGCGTTGATGCTGATGGCGCTGGTGGAAACCGGCACCAGAGGCCTGATCGGCGCGGTGTTCGGCCCGACGAGCACCGGTGAGATCGCCTGGGCGCAGCAGCTGCTGCCGATGCTGGCCCCGGACATGCTGGTGCTGGCCGACCGGGGGTTCGACGCCCGCAAGTTCCTGTCCCAGATCTCCGAAACTGGGGCAGGATTCCTGGTGCGCGCCCGCGCCACCCGGGTCCTTCCCGCGCGTGAGCTGCTTCCGGACGGGTCCTACCTGACCCGGCTGGGCACTATGACCCTGCGGGTGATCACTGCCAAGGTCGAGGTGGCCTGCGCCGACGGGACCGTCACCGCCACCGAATACCGGCTGCTGACCACACTGACCGACCACCGCACCGACCCCGCACCGGCGCTGGTGCGGCTGTATCACGAACGCTGGGAGATCGAGACGGCGTTCCTGGCGCTGCGTCACACTCTGGCCGGCCGGGCGGTGCTGCGCTCGAAGGACCCGGCCGGCATCGCCCAGGAGATGTGGGC
>NZ_JBGCCM010000102.1:0-1172 GCF_041262085.1 Catenulispora sp. GAS73 | reverse complement strand
GGGCGCCTCCGTCCAGGGCCGCGTGGAACAGAGCCCACCAGGCCTGGTCCACGGAGATGCCGGAGACCGACAGCCGGACCGGCATGTCGCCGGGTTCGACACACCGCAGGCCGAGCGTGGCCAGGGTCTCGGGGACGTTCGGCGGCGAGACCGGCCCGCCGAGGTCGAAGACCCTCGCCTCGATCCGGCCGTTGGAGTCCTCGACCCAGTTCATGACGGCCGCCGACAGCCTGATCGAGGCCATCGGGGTGGTCAGGTCGGCGGCCGAGCGCCTGCGGTGCGAGCGCGGATGGAGGGTGATCTCGCGGCCGACGGTGCCGCCGACAGCGCCGCCGACAGGGCCGCCGACGGCGCCGGCGACCCTGGTGCCGCCCGTGCCACCGACCGAAGGGCCCCGGTCCCAGCCGCGCTCGAAGGCGGCCAAGTCCAGCGGCAGCCAGCCGAGCGGATGGCGCCGCATCGCGGCCGAGGCGGCCCACTCGGTGATCCAGGACCGGCCCCGCGCCGTGCCCTCGCGAAGCACGATCTCGTGCACCAGGCAGGCGCGAAAGGTGTCGCCGACGTCGTCCGCCAGGCCCTGCCCGATGAACGCGTCAGCGAAGGTCGCGCGCCGCCGATGCGCGGCCAGGCGCGCGGCGGCGACGCGGTCGATGTCGTACCCGGCGGCCCGGCCGGCCGCGATCAGCCGAAGCGTCTGCGGGAGGTCGCCCTTGCCGGACACCTCGACGAGGAGCTTGAACACGTGGTCGAAGACGTACAGGTACTGCCAGGCCCGCGGCTCGGCCCGGTACGCCGCCAAGAGCGCGACACCGAGGTCCCCGAGGTACCAGGTATCGCCGTCGGCACAGCGGCGCTCGGACTCACCGCGGACCCAACGGACGACCCTCTCGGACTCAGCTCCGTGGGTGCGGCCGAGCTTGCGCAGCGACCGGATGGTCTGCTCGATCTGATCCGCCACGCCGTGAGCGTACGAACACTGCGATACCCGCGATGACGGTGTTTTTGCCGCGCGTGCTTGATGTGTGGGTGTGGGTGTGGGGGGCTGGGGCCCCGCCAGTCCTGGCTGGCGGGTGCCCGCACGTGCGGGTAGTGACGTGGCGTGCCCAAGACGCGGGAATCCTTCCCACAGGCCGGGGTTGTCCCGGGTTCCCCGTCGCGTCGGCGGGCGTAGC
>NZ_JBGCCM010000101.1:0-1200 GCF_041262085.1 Catenulispora sp. GAS73 | reverse complement strand
CGCCCCCCCCCGGCCCCCACCCCGGGCCCCCCCCCCCGCCCCCCCCCCCCCCCCCCCCGGCCCCCCCCCGCCACCCGGGTTGGCCGGGGCGCCCCACCCCCCCGCCACAACCCTCCCCCAGCGGCGGTTGGAGCGCCGCTGGCTGCTGCATTCTTTCACTGTGCGGCAGGGGATTGAGCGCCAGCGCCTGCCAGGGGCTCGACACGCTGCGCGGGCCGGTCGAGCTGTGGGTTACACGCGATTTTCACGGCTTCGCGCATGGTTCGATGACCTCACGGGGTGGCGCAGTTCGGCTGAGCCCTGCGACTACGGGTAGTGACGAAGCCGCGCGGCCGGTGGTGTCGCTCGCCGGATCCTCCGGACCATGCGGGGTGTTGGTTCTGGGTCCCTCGCCGCGTCGGCGGGCTCTGCCAACCTGGCCGGTTCGGTGGTGTCAAGCCGGACGAGGGGCGACCACAGCAGCTGTGATCCGGCTTTACACCACCGGACCGGCCTGGTTCCGTTTACGGCGACGACGCGGCGAGGGACCCAGAACCTCGGTGACCACAAGCATCACCGCCACCGAACAACGCGGCGCAGGCAACAGCGGATAGGAAGCCGACCAGTCGCGGGCCGCCGCCGTCAAGCTCGATGCGAGGGTCGCCCCCTCGCTGTAGAGCGCCCGCCGGAGGCCTCAAGGTGCCCACCACGCCCGACGATTGCCGCCTACGCAACGCGTGCGCAGTGACTCGGACTCATGCGTGGTCTTGCACCCACACAACCGGCGGCCGCCAGCGCAACATGCGGCGCTCAACCGAACTGCGTCCCCCCGCGAGGTCATCAACACCTGCGCGAAGCCGTAAAAATCGGCGCCTCTGACTTATGTGTGGGTTGTTTGGGTGGGGTTGCGCGCGTGCACGCCGTGTCCGATCTAGGGTTTTGGACTGTCTAAGGTTCAAAACGGCTGATCTGGAGCACGGCGTGCGAAACAGGATTGTATGGGCCCGGCTTCTCGGGCTGAAGGACGCTGTGGTCGAGGACGTCGTGTTGGATGCCGACGGCCAGATCGTGGCCCATGTGCGACCGGTGGCCCGCCAAGCGCTGCGCTGTAGCCGGTGTCTGCGCAGCTGCCGACGCTACGACCGCGGTCCGGGACGGCGCCGCTGGCGACACCTGGACGCCGGCACCCTGATGGTCCATCTGGAGGCTGACGCCCCACGG
>NZ_JBGCCM010000100.1:0-1286 GCF_041262085.1 Catenulispora sp. GAS73 | reverse complement strand
CAGGCGGCAGACCCGACCGAGGAGAGCGAGCCGATCCCATGAAGATCAGTGTGGACCGCGACCGCTGCGCCGGCTCCGGGCAGTGCGGACTGGCGGCGCCGGCCGTGTTCGACCAGGACGACGACGGCATCGTGCTACTGCTGGACCCCGAACCAGCCGGGGAACATCGCGAATCGATCCAGACGGCGATCTGGACCTGCCCGGTTCAGGCCATCCAGGTCCAGGAAAACTGAACGAACCGCGAACCACCCGGGCGCGTGAGTCGCGTCCGGGTGATTCGCCGTCTCACAGAGTGATGCCGGCCTGCCGCCTGGTAGACGGGCTGCTAGCTTCCCGACATGGTGGACCACAGCGGCAGCGCAGATCTCCGGAGGCTGGTGACCGACGCCGAGAGCGGTGTCGTCCTGTTCGGCATCACCCCGCCCCGCTTGAGCACCGACCCTGAGCGGATCCGGGAGATCACCGCGGCCACCTTGGCGCGGTTGGACGCCCTCCAGGTCGACGGTCTAGCCCTGTACGACATCGAGGACGAGAGCGACCGCAATCCGGCGGAGCGGCCGTTCCCCTACCTGCCGACCCTCGATCCTGCCGTGTACCACGCGGAATACCTCGGCGAGTGGAAGCGCGCGGCGGTCATCTACCGGTGCGTCGGCAAGTACACGGAGCCGGAGCTTCGGACCTGGCTGCAGACGGCCGACACGGACCGCGTGCTCTCCGTCTTCGTCGGCGCGTCCTCGAAGGAGAAGACGGTGCGGATCCGGCTGCCCGAGGCGCAGGCCCTGCGCCGGGACGTCCGTCCGGACCTGCTGCTCGGCGGTGTCGCCATCACCGAACGCGCTGAGGAGCATCTGCGGCTGATCGCCAAGCAGAAGGCGGGATGCGCGTACTTCATCTCGCAGGTCGTCTACAACGCCGACGCGGCGAAGAGCATGGTCTCCGACTACTACTACGCCTGCCGCGAGCGGCAGCTGGAGCCCAAGCCCGTCCTGTTCACGCTCTCGGTGTGCGGCTCGCTGAAGACCCTGGCGTTCCTCAAGTGGCTCGGCGTCGACGTCCCCCGCTGGCTGGAGAACTCCCTGAGCCACGCGGACGACACGCTGGCCGAGTCGTACCAGCAGTGCTTGGCGAACGCGCGGGACTTGATCGCCTTCTGCCGCAAGCTCGGCACGCCGTTCGGCTTCCTGGTGGAGAGCGTGTCCATCCGCAAGGTCGAGATCGAGGCCTCGGTCGCCCTCGCCGGCGAGCTGAGCGGAATGCTCGGACGAGGGCGACCGGGCGAGGTGCGT
>NZ_JBGCCM010000099.1:0-1351 GCF_041262085.1 Catenulispora sp. GAS73 | reverse complement strand
TTCCGATGCTCCTATTGATGTCAAGCGGTGGTGGTGGCTGGTTCGCGGTAGGGCGTTGGGGCTGGTGAGTGCGCCATGAGGGCTCGGAATACTTCACGGGCGATGAAGCGCTTGAGGCATCGCAGGATCTCCATTTTGGACAGGCCTTCGCTGGTTCTGCGGGTCACGTAGGCGCGGGTGGGTTCGTGGTAGCGCATGCGGACCAGGGCGATACGGTGCAGGGCGTGGTTGGCCTGTCGATCACCGCCTCGACTGAGCCGGTGCCGCTGGGTGCGGCCGGAGGAGGCCGGAAGCGGTGCGGCACCGGCCAGGCGTGCGAACGCCGCTTCCGAGCGCATCCGCTCGGGGTTGTCTCCGGCGGTGATCAGCAGCTGCCCGGCGACCTCTGGCCCGACCCCGAACAGGTCGAGCAGCACCGGGGCGGCGGCGGCGACCAGAGGGGCTATCTGGGCGTCGAGCTCGTCGATCTCTACGTCCAGCAGCTGGTAGCGGCGGGCCAGCGCGCGCAGGGAGAACTTGGCCGCGTTCAACGGCATCTGCAGGTCCGCCGCCGGGCGCAGCCGCACCAAAGTACGGATCAGCGCGGCCTTGGGCAGCCCGGCGACCTGTTCGCGCAGCGGCGCCGGTGCGGTGACCAGCACCATCCGGATCTGATTCATCGCCTGGGTGCGAGCCTTAACCGCCGAGGAGCGGGCCACCCGCAGCATCCGGATCGCCTCCACCGCCCCGGTCCGGGACTTCGGCGAACCGGTTGCACGGCCCGAGGCCACCGCCGCCGCAGCAGCGTAGGCATCAATCGGATCGGTCTTACCCTTCACCCGCCGCACCTTGCGATCGGGCCTGTCCACCTCCACCACCGCCAACCCGACCTCGGCCAGATGCCGGGCCAGGCCGGCCCCGTAGGCGCCGGTGCCTTCCATCCCGACTGCCGCCACCTCGCCGAACCCGGCCAGCCAGGCGGCCAGGGCCCGGTATCCGGCCGCCGTGGCCGGGAACTCCCTATCGCCGAGCTGCCGCCCGAGCACCGCGTCGATCACCGCGGCATGATGCGTCAACCCGTGGGTGTCGACACCACCGATCACTTGCTGCGTCATGATGGTCCTGTCCGTCCTGTTCGGATACCAGCCGAGGGCGGCACGCACCGGTCGGGCGGGTGGACAAGACAGTGGCGGGGCTTCTGAACCAAGCTCCTATGAGGTCACATCCCACCCGTCCGGCCGCATGCCTGGCGATGGCGCGGGACAGGCCGACAAATCGGAACCAGGACAACCCCGGGGAGCGTCGGTCAGGCGGTGGGTCAGGCCCACCCCGCACCATCACTGCCGACCATCATCACTGTCAGGCGACGACG
>NZ_JBGCCM010000098.1:0-1405 GCF_041262085.1 Catenulispora sp. GAS73 | reverse complement strand
GGTCACGTCCGCGCTGGTGGTGTATGGGGTGGCCAGCGGGTGATCCTGTGTTGTTGTTAGGCGATCAGGGCTGCCGGTTCTGCATCCGGTTCGGGGTCCTGGCCTGTGCGCTGGATCTTAGCGAGGATTTCCAGGCCCATGTAGCGGCGGCCTTCGGCCCATTCGTCGTTCTGCTCGGCCAGTACTGCGCCGACCAGCCGGATCACCGAGTCCCGGTCGGGGAAGATGCCGACCACGTCGGTGCGGCGGCGGATCTCCTTGTTCAGGCGTTCCTGCGGGTTGTTGGAGCGGATCTGCGGCCAGATCTCGTGTGGGAACGCGGTGAAGGCCAGCAGGTCGGCTTTGGCCTCGTCCAGGTGGGCCGCGGCTTTCGGGAACTTGGCCTCCAGCGCGGCGATGACCTGCTCGCACTGGGCGTGCACGGCTTCGGCGTCGGGCTGCTCGAAGACGGTGCGCAGCAGCGTCGCCACCCAGGGCTGCGCGGTCTTGGGAACCTGGTTCATCAGATTCCTGGCGTAGTGGGTGCGGCAGCGCTGCCAGGTGGCACCCGGCACGGCGGCGCCGACCGCCTCGATGAGTCCGCGGTGCGCATCGGAGATGACCAGCTGCACCCCGGCCAGGCCGCGGGCGGTCAGCGAGCGCAGGAACGCCAGCCATCCGGCACCGTCCTCAGCCGAGGCAACGTCGATGCCCAGGATCTCCCGCTGCCCGTCGCCATTGACGCCGACCGCGACCAGGGCGTGCACGTTCAGCACCCGGCCGTTCTCCCGCACCTTCTGCGTCAACGCGTCAATCCACAGCACCGGATACGGGCCGGCATCCAGGGGCCGGTTGCGGAAGGCAGCGACCTGCTCATCCAGGTGTTTGGCCATCGCCGACACCTGCGACTTCGACAGCTGGGTCACCCCGAGCTCGGCGGCCAGCCGCTCCACCCGGCGGGTGGACACGCCCAGCAGGTAGGCGGTGGCGACCACGGACACCAGCGCCTGCTCGGCCCGGCGCCGCCGCTCCAGCAGCCACTCCGGAAAATACGAGCCGGCCCGCAGCTTGGGCACAGCCAGCTCGATGGAGCCCACCCGGGTATCCCAGGCCCGGGTGCGGTAGCCGTTACGGGAGTTGGTCCGCTCCGGGCTGACCTGGCCGTAGGGCGCTCCGCAGGCCGCGTCGGCCTCGGCCGACATCAACGCCTCAGCGAACGACTTCACCATCGCCCGCAACACATCCGGCTCGGCCGCGGCGAGTTGCCGCTCGAAGTCATCACCGGCAGGCACACTGGTCAATGCGGTCATCGGGTCTCCTCCTTCAAGATCATCAATCCATCTCGAAGGATCACCCGATGACCGCCTCAACTATCGGCGATACGCCCATCAGAGCTAACCGATACACCACGTCCCAGGACGTAACC
>NZ_JBGCCM010000096.1:0-1575 GCF_041262085.1 Catenulispora sp. GAS73 | reverse complement strand
AGCTTGTTCTTTAACCTCGGCATGATCATTTCATGTCGGGGTTTCTCATTGCCCTGACAAGGCGGCGGCCTTGCCGTGATGCTGTGTGTTTCCGCCAAGAAGCACACGATCAGGGGAAGGCCGCCGTGTCCATTTTCGAGGTTTCCACCGCGCGCGTCGAGGCGTTGAAGGTTCTGTCTGGTTTCCGCCGCGACTTCTATGCCGGTATCCAGGCTCGCGCTGATGCACTGTTCGAGCTCACCGATGCGCTGCTGTGCACCGACGGCCCGGTGAAGACCCTGGTCGATCTGGCTCTAGCCGCCGAACACCGGCGCGGACACGGCGCGCTCTACGACGGGCTGAACGCCGGGGCGATCGAGTTCGCCTGGCTACGCAAGACCCTCGCCGGGCTGCCGCTGCCCCGCTACCGGGGCCGGATCGTCTTGGCGGTGGATGTCAGCAACTGGTTGCGTCCGGACGCGGCGACCAGCAGCGACCGGCTGTTCTGTCACGTCTACGGCCGCGCGAAGAGCAACGCCCAGATGATCCCCGGCTGGCCGTACTCCTTCGTCGCCGCCTTGGAGCCCGGCCGCACCTGCTGGACGGCGCTGCTGGACGCGGTCCGGCTGGGACCTACCGACGACGCCACCGCAGTCACCGCCGATCAACTCCGCCGGGTCGTCACCGACTTGATCGCGCTCGGGCAGTGGCAGCCCGGCGACCCAGACATCCTCATCGTCGCCGACGCCGGCTACGACGCCGCCCGCCTGGCTTTCGTCCTGGACGGGCTGCCGGTCCAGCTGCTGGGACGGCTGCGCTCAAACCGGGTGTTCCTGTTCCCCGCGCCGCCACGGCCGCCCGGCACGAACGGCCGCCCGCCCAAGCACGGCGCCGTGTTCGCGCTGAAGGACCCCGACAGCTGGCCGGCCCCGGCACACCACACGTCCACCGAGACGACCCGCTACGGCACCGCGACCGCCAGCAGCTGGGAACGGCTGCACCCGAGGCTGTTCCACCGGACCTGCTGGCTCGACCACGACGGCGACCTGCCGGTCATCGAAGGGACGATCATCCGGCTGACCGTCGAGCACCTTCCCGGCGACCGGGACCCCAAGCCGGTATGGCTGTGGTGGTCCGGCACCGACGCCACCGCCGCGGACGTCGACCGACTCTGGCAGACCTTCCTGCGCAGATTCGACATCGAGCACACCTTCCGCATGATCAAGCAAGCCCTCGGCTGGACCCGCCCGAAACTGCGCAACCCGGCCGCCGCCGACCGCTGGACCTGGCTCGTAATCGCCGCCCACACCCAGCTCCGCCTGGCCCGACCACTCGCCGCCGATCTCCGCCGCCCCTGGGAACGGCCCATCGCAGCCGACCGGCTCACCCCGGCCCGCGTCCGCCGAGGGTTCCGCAACATCCACGCGAGCACCGCTCAACCCGCCGACGCACCGAAACCCGGCAAGCCCGGACCCGGACGACCTGCCGGCTCCAAGAACCGCAGACCTGCGCAACACCACGACGTCGGCAAAACCGTCAAACGCGAACTCAGCCTCACTGCCAGGCAGAATGCGGCAGTAGGTTAAAGAACAAGCT
>NZ_JBGCCM010000095.1:0-1673 GCF_041262085.1 Catenulispora sp. GAS73 | reverse complement strand
TCGCTCATCGGAAAATGAAGGTTCCCGAGGGCAGCGTGATGTGTCCCGGCTGCCCGGGAGGTTTCTTGTGTTGTGTGGTCAGGCTGCCGGGGTGAGGCTGACGGTGTAGCCGAGGTGTTCGAGTTCGCGGACGTGCTGGCGGGTTCTGCGGGCGGTGTCGAGGTGCCGGGTGTGCCAGTCCGGTCCCAGGTCGGTGAAGCGGGCGTCGGGGTTGTCGATCAGGACCCAGACAATCTCCAGGATGTTCCGGGCCACCGCGACCTGGGCCTTCTTGTAAGGCGCATGCTTGACGATGCGGCGGAAGCGGGCTCCCAGGAACGTCTTGGTCCGGCTGGCGGCCACGGCGGCCTGACCGAGCGGCCCCTTGATCCACCGGTTGCCCTTGCCGGTCGGCCCATGGCCGCTTCTGGCCCCGGACTGGATGGTTCGCGGGGTGAGCTTGGCCCAGGAGACCAGGTGGCCGCCGGTGGGGAAGACGCTCATGTCCACCCCGATCTCACCGATGATGTCGGCGGCGATCTCCCGGCTGATCCCGGGAATCTCATCCAGCCGATCCAGCAGACCCGGGCGGCCGGGATGATCGTCCCCAGGCGGGCGTGTCGGATCGATGCCGGCGATCGCGGCCTCGATCCGCACCGTCAACTCGGCGATGTCGGCGTCCAACCGGTCGTGCAACTCCAGCAGCATCCCGACCTGGTAGCCGTGATGGCCGGTGAACCGGCCGGTGAGTGCCTGCTCCAGGTAGGGGCTCTTGCCCTTGAGCCGGTGGTGGGCCAGCGTCAACAGCGTCTTGGTATCGCGTTCCCCCGCGACCAGCGCGGCCAGGATCGCCCGGCCGGAGACTCCGAACAGGTCGGTCAGCCCCTGCTTGGGATCGGCCAGCTTCAGGCAGGCATCCTGCAACACGTCGGCGATCCGCTGCCGGTAACGGGTCCGGTCCTCGGTCAAGGTCCGGCGCAGCCGGGTGAGGTCCCGCAGTACCCGCACCGGTGCCGGCGGCACGAAGCTGGGGCGCAGCATCCCGCGCTCAGCCAACTTGGCCAGCCAGATCGCATCCAGCTTGTCGGTCTTAGGCCGGCCCGGGACGTTCTTCACATCACGGGCGTTCACCAGCCACACCCGCAGACCCCGGTCCTCCAACAGGAAGAACCACGGCTTCCAGAACACCCCGGTGGCCTCCATCACCACCAACTCGATGCCCTGACACACCAGGTGATCACCCAAGGCGATGATGTCGTTCGTGGTCGCGGCGACCGCCCAGGTCCGCTGCACCCGCCGACCCGCGTTCGACTCCCCGGGAAGCCGGGTGCACACCATGCCCGAAGCCTTGGCCACGTCAATGGCCGCGACCCTGGCCACCTGCTCCACGGCCGTCTCCAACTCCACCACTTCAGCACGCTGATCCATCGGGACACTCCTCCCGAACGGGCTCCCCAGCCGCCACACCGCGCAGGTGCCGGCCGCGGGACCGCGCCAGGGACACCGAAGTGCTCATCGGCGTGCTCGAAGCAACAGGTCACAACCCCAAATCCGCGATCCGGTGCCAGACTCAACCGCGGCTTAACAGCCAAACGACGCCGGCCTCGACACGGACAGCACCCACACCGGTCATTTTCGCGCCGCCACGACGGCGCGGCAACGCCGTGCCAGGACTACTCAACCGAACTGCGTCC
>NZ_JBGCCM010000094.1:0-1702 GCF_041262085.1 Catenulispora sp. GAS73 | reverse complement strand
TCTAGAAGGCTGCTGAAGATGTTTGGTTCTGGCCTCGTCGTTTTGTTGACGGGGCCAGACTGCTTCTATGCAGGGTGAGTGGACCGGTGAGCTGGTCGGGCCGGATGTGTGGGAGACCTGTCGGCATCTGATCCCGGCTGGGAGCGTGTTCGCGTTCCTGGCCGAGCATCGGCAGGCGCTGTTCCCGGCATCGATGTTCACCGATATGTACCCCTCGGTCAACGGCCGTCCGTCGATGCCGCCGCAGGTGCTGGCCGCGACCGTGGTGCTCCAGAGCCTGCACGGGTTGTCGGATTTCGACACGGTGCAGATGCTTCGCTGTGACCTGCGATGGAAGGCCGCGTGTGGGCTGGGGCTGTACGACACGGCCTTCGATGACTCGCTGCTGACGTACTTCCGGCGCAGGCTGTCCCGCTCGTCCGATCCGATGCGGTTGTTCACTGCGGTGAAGCAGGTCGTGGTCGCAACCGGCGTACTCAAGGGCAAGATGCGGCGGGCGTTGGACTCCACGGTGCTAGATGACGCCGTGGCCACCCAGGACACCGTCACCCAGATCATCTCCGCGATCCGCCGGGTGATCCGCCAGGTGCCCGGCGCGGCGGGGACCGCTGAGGGGCTGCTGACCGCGCATGATTACACCGACCCCGGCAAGCCGGCGATCGCCTGGAACGACGCCGCGGCCCGGGCCGATCTGGTCGACGCGCTGGTGCGCGACGCACTCAACCTGCTGGGCCACCTGCCTGACGTCGAGCTGGGGCCCGCGGCGGCTGACGCGGTGGGGCTGCTGGCCCTGGTCGCCGGGCAGGACGTGGAACCGGCCGAGGACTCCGACGGACGCGACGGACGCTGGCGGATCGCGCAGCGCACCGTGCCTGACCGCACGGTATCGACGGTCGACCCCGAAGCACGGCACATCCACAAGAACCGCACCCGGCACCAGGAGGGCTTCCGCGCCCACGTCGCCTTCGAGCCCGAGGTCGGGCTGTTCACCGAGGTCGCGCTCACCGCAGGGTTCGGCACCGGTAACCACGAGGCCGCCATCGCCGCCGGCCTGCTGGCCGATGACGATGCCGGGCTGACCGTGTTGGGCGACACCGCCTACGGCACCGCCGAGCTGCGCCGGACCCTGGAAGCCGACGGCCACCACCTGGTGCTCAAACCGCCGCCACTACGGCAGCCGATCCCCGGCGGGTTCACGATCGCCGACTTCGTCGTCGATACCGCCGGTGGAACTGTCACCTGTCCGGCCGGCCACGTCCGGGCACTGGGCCGGCCACACGCCGACGGAAGCCGACAGGCCCAGTTCAAGGCCCTGTGCCACCACTGCCCGCTCCGCGAGCGGTGCACGAAGTCCAAAACCGGCCGCACCTTCAGCGTCCATCCCGACTTCGACCTACTCAAAGCCGCCCGTGACCAAGCCGCGACCGACCCCGCCTGGCAGGCCGAGTACCGGCGTTGGCGGCCACCAGTGGAACGCGCCATCGCCTGGCTGGTCGGCCGCGGCAACCGCCGGGTCCGACACCGCGGCGTCATCGCCAACAACACCTGGCTCCACCACCGCGCCGCCGCCCTCAACCTCCGCCGCCTGGTCAACCTCGGCCTCAACCACACCGACAACCGCTGGACCCTGGCCACCACATGACCAGGGGCCGCCCCAGAACCGGAACCACCCCTCACAACAAGATCTTCAGCAGCCTTCTAG
>NZ_JBGCCM010000093.1:0-1746 GCF_041262085.1 Catenulispora sp. GAS73 | reverse complement strand
CCGGACCCGCTCAGCTATCTGCCAAGTCTGATACACCCGCCCCATCGGCGGGACTCACCACACTGACGGGGCGAACGTTGCCTGATACGGCACTACATAGTTCCTCAACCTTCTCAGCGAACGCTCGGGACGAGCGCAATACAACCACCACACCGTCAACGCGATCAGTGCTTGCCGCCCGCCGTTCGGGGGCCGCCACCCATGGAGGTTGTGGAACCCTCGACATCACTGAGCGCCTCCGGATGGTGCTCCTCGGACGAATACGAGAGCACGTACTCAACCGGCGAAGACCTCGCCATCCCAGCCGCCAAGAAACCCGCCACACAGGTAGCCAACCCGCTGCCTAACCCCGAACAGAGCAGTCCGACCCCGCAGGAAACCCGGCCGACTGTGTGGGTATTAGCGGCCCACACAGCCGACTGGTCTTCGAGTTCGTCAAGCCGTCAGATCTTCACGCAGTTGTTATCTATGAGGTTATAGTGGCCGGGAGAGGCCAACCCCCATGCCCTCACACACCAAAGGCTGCCGGCTGGGGCACCCTGGTTGATGGGAATCACCCAGCTGCCGCCGGAGAACCACTTCATGTCCGGGCTGTTTCCGATTTCCCCATGCGGCCCGTAGAACTCGAAGTGGCCGGTGAAACTCAAGACGTCGGTGGCGCCGATTGCGGTAGCGGTCGATCCGCACAGTGTGATTCCGACCGCGTCCCATCCGCTGGAGTGGCTTGGGTTCCCGCAGGATGGCGAGCTTGGAGACGACAGCGTGTGCTCTGCGGCGAATGCCGACGCCGGAGCGGTTAGGCTCGCGGCGAGGAAACCTGCGGACAGCATGAGTGCGGCCAGGACTTTTCGAGGAGACAACATTCTTCCTCCATGTAGATGGGGCGAACCATAAACCCGGAAGCGGTGATTTATAGCGACTGCTTCCGTGTGCACCAATTAAAGCGGGACTCAATCTCATACATCTGTCACACGCGTGTCAGGATACTGCTAAGGTGTGGCGGGCTCAGTAATCTCATGGCGCTGTATGGAATGATTTGCCAATCGCAAACCGTGGGTGTCGCTCGCCAATGTTAGGGTGTTGACAGTATGGCCAGTGAGTGAGAGCTCGTCCCGCCGAAGTCTGACCCGGCGTTCCGGACTGACTTCGGGCTCTTAGGAAGATCTGTCGGCTCTGATCGGGACCGGCCGCGTCCGCTGCACGATGGCGTCCACTGGAGTGGTGCAAAAGTTCTCTGATCAGGCGGTCTCCTTGCCTTGTGGAAGCGCTGTCGATTCGGTGATGACGGCGGTGGTGTCGGCGCCCAACAGTTCGGCCATGGAGCTCTTGGACAGGTAGCGGCGGGGAAGACCTGGATGACGTCGGCTCGGCGTTGGACCTCGCGGTTGAGGAGTTCCAGCGGGTTGGTGGACCAGATCTTGGTCCAGTGGCTTCGCGGGAAGGTGGCGTCGGCGGTGATGTCGGTCTCGACGGCGAAGAGCATGTCCTTCTTTGGCGGGAACTGGGCGGCGAGCAGGTCGGCGACCAGGTGCAGTCGGGCTGGGCGAAGATGGAGCGGACGGCGGCGGCGACCATCTCAGCGGAACCAGCCTCGATCTTGGCCATGACATCTCGCACGAAGTGAACGTGACGCCGTTGCCAGGAACGCTAGCTAGTGCCGCATCAGGCAACGTTCGCCCTGGTGACGATCTGACGTAGCCGGGTGTCGTCGGCATGTCGGTTTCGCCAGATGATGTAGCGGCGGAT
>NZ_JBGCCM010000092.1:0-1809 GCF_041262085.1 Catenulispora sp. GAS73 | reverse complement strand
CCAAGATCGGGTAGTTAAGGGTTTCGGTTTGTGGTCAAGGTTTGTTGTGGGGTGATGGTGTAGGTGCCGGGGGCGGTTTTGGTGATGTGGCCGCGTCGGGCGGCGGTGTTGAGGGCGACGCCGAAGACGTTGAGTGCGGCTCTGCCGGTGATGCCTAGGGCGCGGGCGATGGCGCGGCCGGAGTGGGGTGTGCCGGGTGTGGTGTGCAGGATGGCCAGGGCGTTGATCATGTGGCCGGTCATGGCGGGGTGTTGGTTGTGTAGGGCGTGGATCAGGGCTGGGTCCGGTGGTGGGCTGTGTTCGACCTGCGGTGCTGTGATGTGGGTGTTGATGGCGGTGATCCGGGTGCCTCGGTGTGGGCGTGGGTCGTGGGGGCGGTGTTTGGGGTAGCGGGAGCCGGGTGCTTTCAGCACGCGGGCGGCGATGCGGGGCCGGCGGGGATCTAGCGGCTGGTCCAGGACGGCTGCGCCGATGGTGCCGGAGATGATGTCGGGGTGGCCGCCTATGTGGTCGGCGCGGATGATGCTGTCGCGGGCGGCGGCCAGGGCGACGGTGAACGAGCACCGGTCGGGGTCCATACCGGGCCGGGTTGCGGCGGCGTCGGTCATGACTGTGGTGAGGATCTGCCAGATGCAGGCCAGAGCCCACATTTCCTGGGCGATGCCGAACTGGTCGCCGGAGCGCAGCACGGTGCGGCCGGCCAGGGTGTGGCGTAGCCCGAAGAAGCAGGTCTCGACCTCCCAGCGCTGGTGGTAGAGCTGCACCAGCGCCTTGGCGGGATCGGTGCGGTGGTTGGTGAGCGTGGTCACCAGGCGCCAGCGGCCGGTCACCTGTGTGCCGTCGGCGCCGGTGATGCTGATCTGTGCATCGATTACCCGCAGCCGAAGTCCGCCGATGCGGGTCAGGAACGACCCGTCGGGCAGCACCGCCAGCACCGCGGGTTTGCGCACTGCGTTGACCCGGATAAGGAACTGCGCCTGGCGTCCGGCGATGGCGGTCATGACCTTGTCGGCGTCAAATGCCGCATCGGCCAGCAGCAGCATCGAGGCATCCAGCCGGGCCCACAGCGCGGCGGCGGCCGGGATCTCCCCGACCGACAACGCCGTCACCGTCGCGCCCAACAGCGCCCGGGTGCCGCACTCGGCCAAAGCCAGCAGCTGCACCCCAGGCCAGCCGTCGTTGCCCGACCGGCGCCGCCCGATCCGGAACACCGCCCGGTTCCGTGGCGTGTCCGGCGCCTTGAACGAGGAACACCCGTCGATCGCCACCATCCGCAACCCGCGGTAGCGGCAGCCCGGCATCCCCGGCCAGGACGTCGGACCAGCCAGGTGCTCGAACAACGACCTGATCGGCGCTACTGACACCCGCCGCCGCAGATCCCGCAACGCCTTACCCGACGGAGCCGGCACCATGATCTTCGGCAGGCCCCGCAACCCGCCGGTCAACCGCGACCACACCCCGGCCAGCCCCACCTGCGGGAACAACACCATCGCCAACACCAGATACACACCCACCCGCGAAGGCAGCATCCGCACCCTGCGCTGCACACACCCCGTCTGCTCCAACACCGCATCCACCAGCTCAAACGGCACCAACGCCGTCAACTCACCCAGATGACCAGCAGCGAAAACACCCGGAGCAACCGCGATGGTGCGCGAGGCACAGACCATGGCAGACTCAGACACGACGAGACCTCCGAACACCGATTCCTTAGACAAGAACCCGATGTATCAGAGGTCTCGTTTCCCATGCCACCCGGCAGCCCAGGGCCTTGACACCCACCACAAACCCTTAACTACCCGCTCTTGC
>NZ_JBGCCM010000091.1:0-1873 GCF_041262085.1 Catenulispora sp. GAS73 | reverse complement strand
GACTCTGCTGGCTTATTTGTTAGGCGGCGAGGGCGGCTTGTAGTCGGGTGAGGTGGCTGGTTCGGGTTCTGCCTTGGAGGTGGTTGTTGGTCCAGGCGTGCCAGCGGATGAGGTTGATGGCGCAGGCGGCGGTGATGTGGTCGGCGTGGGTTTTGGGCAGGCCTCGGTAGCGGGCTCGGCGGATGCCGGTGACGTCGCCGATCTGGTTGATGGTGCCTTCGATGCCGGCGCGGCGTTTGTAGTCCTGCTTCCAGTCGGTGTCCGTTTGGGTGGCGCGGGCGGCCGTTTGGGCGGTGAAGGCCTCGCGGGTGCCGATGGTGATCTGGCGGTAGCCGCGCTTTGAGCTGGTGCAGTCGGTGCGGGACGGGCAGGGCCGGCAGTCGGCGGCAGCGAACGTGATAACGATCTTGTCGGTGCCCTTCTGGACGCAGTCGGTCCAGGTGGCGCTGACCTGGCCTGCCGGGCAGGTCGCGGTGCGGGTGTCGAAGTCGATGCCGAAGTCGGCGCGGGCGAACCCGGCGGCGGCGCGGGCTTGGGCGCTGGAGTCGATTCGTATCGGGGCGACGATGGTGATGCCGTGCTCGCGTTGTGCGGTGACCAGGTGTTCGGCGCTGGGGTAGCCGGCATCCACATAGTGCCGGGCCGGGGTGAGTCCTTTGCCGGCCAGGTCGTTGTGGATCGGGCCGGTCATCGTGTTGTCGACGACTCCGCCGTGGGTGGTCACCACGTTCGTGATCACGTGTAGCGCCTGGGCCGGGGGTGACACCTGGTCGTTGCCGCCATCTTGGCCGCCGGGCCCAGGCCCGCTCCCCGGATCGTCGCAGGTCTCCGAGACGTGCACTTTATAGCCCCACCAGAACACGTCCTCATCACCGACCTTCTTGCCGCCCCAGCGCGCATCGGTGTCATACGGTGAGCCCAGCCGTAGATGGGCCGGCGGGAGACCCTCACCCTCCGGTGAAGCCTCCCGCCGCTTGACCACCTCCCGCCCGGTCGCATCCGCGGTGCGCGTGTAGTTCTGCAGCATGATCACCCTTAGTGCCTGCACCGCCGGCAGCTCGCGCAGCCAATGCGGTCCCGGGCCATCGAACACCGCGGCCACAAGGGCGAACCCGTCCCGGCCATAGGACAGCGCCAACGCGTCCCGTTTGGTCTTGGAAGCGGGCAGCCGCCAAGAATCCACCCGATGCCCATACCGCAGCGTCCAGTCGGCGATATCGACCTGCGCGGCCAGCCACCCCGGTGTGGCCGCGGCCAGGGCCTCGGCCGCCGCCCGTACCGCCTCCCCGGCCAACTCCAGCCGGTTCAGATCCCGCACCGCAGCGATCACATGGGTGGAATCGGTGCGCTGCCTGCCGCCGGCTTCGACCAGGCCGCGTTCGGCCAGCGCCGCCAGCAGCGCAGCCAGCACCTGCTCTTCCAGATGATGCTCCACCACCCGAGTGCGGAACTCGGAGAGCACGCTGGCGTCGAACCCGTCCTCATCCAGGCCCAACCCCAGCGCGTATCTCCAGTCCAGGCGGGTTGCCACCGCATGCTCGGCTGCCCGATCGGTAAGGTTCTCTGCCTTCTGCAACACCGTCACCAACGCCAGCCGTCCAGGCGACCACGCCGGACGGCCCCGCGCCAGGAACGCCTCGGCGAACAGAGCATCCGAAAACAACTCCCCGAACTCATCACGCACCGCCACCGCCAACGGCAGATCTTTACACCGGAAGATCCGCCGCACCGCCGATGCCACCACCGGATCCGGCTCAGGCCAGGCCACAGCCTTAAGAGACACCACACACCCTCCCACGGCCGAGACCACCCCGACCGCCGAAGAACACCCTCACACGGATCTCAAACTCCTGACGAATAAACCAGCAGAGTC
>NZ_JBGCCM010000090.1:0-2046 GCF_041262085.1 Catenulispora sp. GAS73 | reverse complement strand
GAAGTATTCCGAGCCCTCATGGCGCACTCACCAGCCCCAACGCCCTACCGCGAACCAGCCACCACCACCGCTTGACATCAATAGGAGCATCGGAAGCAGACCGGTCCGGTGGTATCAAGTCGGATCACACGCTGCTGTGGTGCGGTTTCGTGCGACTTGACACCACCGGCCCGGTGATTCTGCTGGCGAAGTCGGGTCAGGGTTTTGTGGTAATGCCGTGGGTCTGGCAGAGGTGGTGGATGCGGGTTGGGGGTCGGGGTGCTGGTCGGCGGGTGGTGTAGTGGTTGCCGAGGCGTTGGATGTTGATGGCGATGGCGCAGGCGGTGTTTTGGACGTGGGTTTTGGCTAGGCCCCGGTAGCGGGCGTGGCGTAGGTCTGGGCCGCGGACGGCTTGGGAGATGGTGCCTTCGATGCCGGCGCGTTTGCGGTATCGGATGTGCCAGTCGTCGGCGTGTGCGGCGGTGATGGCGGCGGTGCGGGCTTGGTAGAGGGGTTCGGGGTGGACCCGGACCCGCCGGGCGTTGGGGACTTGGGAGTTCATGCACTGGTGGCGCAGGAGGCAGGGGGTGCAGTCTTTGCGGGAGAAGTTGAACATGATCAGGCCGCGTTTCTCCCAGGTGGAGGAGATGCTCACGGCCCCGGCAGGGCAGGTGGCGGTGCCGGCGGCGTGGTCGATGGTGAAGTCTGCTGGGCCGAAGGTGGCCACGCGGGCGTTGCGTCCGGTGCGTGGTAGCGGTGTGATCACGGTGGTGCCGCGGGCGGCGGCGCCGGCCAGGGCGGCGGCGGAGGGATAGGCCGAATCGATCAGGTGGGTGCCGGGGGTCAGACCGCGGTGGGTGAGTCTGTCGCCGATGACGGCGGTGGCGGTGGCGTCGGGGTCGGTGGCTGCCTGGGTGTGCACGTCGATGACCAGGTGCGGCAGGTCGTCGTCGCAGGTTTCGGTCAGGTGTGCCTTAGATCCGGTCCAGGTGATCTCGCCGTCGTTTTTGCTGCTGAACCGGGCTTGGGGGTCATAGGGGGATTGCGACCGCCGGGCTGAGGGTGGCAGATCGGCCGGCTCTGCAAGCCGCATCCCGCCGTTGGGGCCGGGCCGGTACTGCTGGGCCCATAGCAGGCGCAGGTAGGCCACCTGCGGTAAGGCGTTCATCCAGCCGGCCGAGCGGTCAGCATCGATCCGGGCCAGCAGCGCCGCCCCATCCGCGCCGATCTGCTCGGCCAACTTCTCGGCCGTGGTCTTGCCCCGGCCCCGGCCGATCAGCCTGCCGGTCTCCACCTTGCGGCCGTAACGCAGATCCCAGCCCGGATCCAGCAGCGGCACGATCCACTCCGGCCAGATCCCGGCGATCTCCTCCAACGCCGCCCGCAACGCCTCCCCGACATGCTCCACCCGGTTCAAAACCCGCACCGCGGCAAGCACATGCGTGGAATCGGTACGCGCGGCCTGCCCGGCCCGGATCAGCCCGGCGGCCTTCAACCGGTCCAGCACCGCCTCCAGCAGAGCATCGGCCCGGCCGGGCTCGGCCAGCCGGTCCCGGAACTCACTGAGCACCGAGGCATCAAAGCCGGACGCATCCAACTCCAGGCCCAGCGCATACGTCCAGGAGATCCGGTCGGCCACCGCCGCCACCGCCTCCCGATCCGAGAGATGGTGCAGGAACTGCAACACCGTCACCATCGCCAGCAACGCCGGCGACAACCCTGGCTGCCCACGCTCCGGGAACATCCCGGCAAACCGGCCGGCGGTGAAGTCCTCATCGGCGAACAACGGCCCCAACGTATCCCGCACCCGCATCTCGTCAGTGCCTTTCGGATGCACCTTCCACGCCAACTCGGCCGTCGCAACCGGCACCTCACCAGGAGAAACAGGACGCAGCATCACCACTCCAACCACACGACGACCCGGCCACCCCACCCTGCCACAACATCAACCCACGAATTCGCCAGCAGAATCGCCCGGTCAGCTTGGCTACGCCCGCCGACGCGACGGGGAACCCGGGACAACCCCGGCCTGTGGTGTGGACACGGTCCACCCGGGTGCGCCACGTG
>NZ_JBGCCM010000089.1:0-3052 GCF_041262085.1 Catenulispora sp. GAS73 | reverse complement strand
CCGGGGTAGGTGCCGCAGTGGATGGTGCCCGCGACCTCCGACAGGGCGTTGACGTCCTCCATGATGTCGATCTCGCCGTTCTCCGGCCACTGGCCGGGGCCCAGCATCCAGAACGCCGGCCAGTAGCCCAGGCCGCCGGTGGGCTGCTGGATCGAGGCGGTGACCTCCAGCTTGCCGCCGGCCGGGGCGCCGACGTTGGCCGTGGTGGTCTGCACCCGACCCGACGTCCAATTGCCGCCACTGGCCAGGGCTGTGATGTCCAGGTTCCCGTTGCCGTCCAGGTGCACGTTGGACGAACTGTTGGTCATGGTCTCGATCTCACCGGTACCGAAGCTCGAGCCGGGACCGGTGTCGTACATCCACTGGCCGTCGATCCCGCTGCCGGATGACCCTGTGAAGTCGTCCAGGAAGACCTGGTTCCAACCCGACGGTGGCGGAGGTGCCGCGGCGCGGGCCGGGGCCGCGGGCAGCGTGAGCCAGGCGAGGAGCGTGGCGGCGAGGACGGCAGCGAGCGCCGCGGGGCGCATTCTTAGTGAGGCGGGGGCTGGGGACATGGGCGGGTGGTTCCTTTCCGATGATGGCGGTGCTGGACCGGTTCTGTGCTCTGTTCGGGCGTATGACTTCGGGGCTGGCGGCGCCGACGCGCATCAGTGGCCGCAGGGCCGTGCTGCGCGGTAGTGCGTCCGGTGCGCGGGCAAACGCGATCGGTGACAGGAGTGCTGGGGTCAGGCGGCGAAGGTGAACCAGCGCACGTTGACGAAACCGGTGAGCCGCCCTGAGGCGAAGATCAGGGTCAAGCCCGGTCTGAAAATTCCTCGTCCAGCGAGCCGGTGGGGTAGTGCTGCATGGTGGGAGCGATCAGGCGGGTCACCGTTTTGAGGGCATGCGGGCGACACGGTCGCTCGCCCAGAGGTACCGCGTCATCGCGAGCCCCACGATTTGCGTGGCGACCGGATCCGCACGCAAGTCCGCCTCGCCGTTGAGAAGGCTCGCCGATACAACTTGGAGGACAAGAGCAGAGACGAAACAGCCACAGCGCCACGACGTCGGTCGGTCGAGGGGCACATGGGGAGTAGACGATGCTTCCTGGATGTGGCAGCCTCGCCTGGGTCGGTTCGCTGGCACCTGCACCGTTGCACTCGAGCCACACACCGGTGCCGATCGTCACACCGTTCTCGGCAGCGGTGGTCCGCCTCCGAACGGATCGCCGCCAGACTCGAGCCTGTCCTTGCCGTGGATTCTGCGCGCAGCCACTACCCGGCGAGCCGCACCTTGATAACGTTCACACTCAACAAGTGTGTATCAGGGATCTTGTAACGTCAAGATGTTGGCCGTGAGTCCATAGTTAAGCGCCTCAATTAATCGACGATCTTCTCACCTTGCACACTCCGAAGCCATGGTACGAAACCCTGTGAATCTTCTTTCGGGGTTTGCGCGTGTCCGGCAGGCGCTTGCGCGCTCACCCTGGAACACTCTCAGTGCCTTTCCGGATGCAGGGCGGGCGCGGCCGCGAACCCGGTTCGTTCTTCTTTGCACGCCGCCCAGTCCAGCTGGCCAGGGGGCGGGCATCTGACTCGGAAACCGGTCGGCCGCTGTGCACCGCATTCCACTTGATCAAGATCCCCTAGCGCGGCGGGGCGGCGGAATCGCCATCCCGCACGAGAGAAGCGCGCCAGAGCTACCGCGCAAGAACAGTGCATGAAAACGACAGTCGATTTGCAAGAAAAGATCGCCGGAAACTCTTCGCGACGCCATCGTGAAGATATAACGACAAGGTAACGATTTAACCCGCCTGCCTTGACCCGGTAGAGGCGCTGTCGAAAACTCCCGCGTGAACGTTACCAAATAAGGGTCCTCATCATGAGGAGATACTCCCCAGCTTGAGCGCTTGGGGTCGTACGCCGGGGGCGTTTGTCGCGTCCCTCGTGCCCTCAAGGAATAGGAAGTGAGAGCTCATGCCCCAAACTGTGCGCCTGGCCGCCCTGGCAGGCGCGACCCTGCTGACAGCGACGACTGTCGGCCTCACCATCACGAGCCCGGCCTCGGCTGCGGTCTCGTGGCCCGCGCACTACTCGGCCCCCTATGTGGACACGGGCCTCAGCAACACGACCCTGACCACGGTCGCGGCCAACTATGGCGACGACTTTTTCACTCTGGCCTTCGTAGACGGTGCGGGCTGCCAGTGGTCGATGTACAACACGTCCAGTTGGCAGACCCAGATCGCGAACCTGCGTGCGATGGGGGGCGACGTCTCGATCTCGTTCGGCGGCTGGACCACCGACAACGGCGGCACCGACCTGGGCAACACCTGCTCCTCGGCCGGCGCCGCGGCCACCCAGATCGAGAACGTGGTCACCACGTTCAACGTCACGCACCTCGACTTCGACATCGAGGCTGCGGCGCTGTCGAACCACACCGACGTCGACCGCACCAACCAGGCCCTGGCCCAGGTACGCAGCTGGGCGGCCGGCTCGGGCCGCTCATTGTCGATCTCGTACACGCTCCCGGTGGTTCCCGGCGGGCTGACTTCAGACGGGCAGTACGTGCTGTCCAGCGGCCGGTCCGCCGGGTTCACGCCTGACGTGGTCAACGTCATGGCGATGGACTACGGGACGTCGGGCACCGAGATGGGGACGGCGGCCAACCAGGCGATGGACGCCTCGGCCTCGCAGGTCGCATCGGCGTACGGCAAGAGCCTCGCCGGAGGCTACGGAATGCTCGGCGTCACGCCGATGATCGGGCAGAACGACAGCGCAGGCGAGATCTTCACCGTGCCGGACGCATCCACCCTCGAGTCCCACGCGGCCGCCGAGGGGATTACCGAGCTGGCGTTCTGGTCGGAGGGCCGGGACAACGGCGGCTGCCCCGGGCAGACCACCGCCTCCTCCACCTGTAGCGGCGTGAGCCAGAACAACGGCGACTTCACGGCAGCGTTCGAGAAGTTCACCGGCGGTACTACCACCGGTGGTGGGAGCGGAGCCGGTGGGTCGGTGATTGGTTATGGCGGGTTGTGTCTGGATGTGCGTGGTGGCAACTCTGCGGACTTTACTCC
>NZ_JBGCCM010000088.1:0-4006 GCF_041262085.1 Catenulispora sp. GAS73 | reverse complement strand
GCCTGGACGACACCAACTTCGGCGGATCCGGCACCCAGCTGCAAATCTACGACTGCACCGCCAACGACACCGCCCAAACCTGGCATCTGAGCTAGACGGTTAATTCCTGGGGGTACGGGGGCGAAACGGCACGCAGCCTCTGGCTGCCAAGGGCACAATGACTGCGCCTGGCCACCCCGCCGACCACGCACGGCCAACCAGGGGCGAGGGAGGTCGTCCGGGTCGCCCATGCTTGCCGCTGAGCCGTTTCGCAAGGCCGCATGCCGGGTGCGGCCACGCTCGCCGCAACCCCCAGGAATAACCGTCTATCCCACGATGGCTCCGACCGGGTATCCCCTCGCTGACGCGATGCGCCACCGGGTCGCTGAGGTAGAACGCAAACGCGTCGCCTGCACTAACCCTCATTGGCCGTTGTTCTCGTCGCCCCGAGGGGGTCGCCTCCGCGGCGATCCGCGGGCCCATCATGCCGGTCGCGCCGAACACCATGTCTGGGCCAGGGCAGCCGGGGTCGGCGCGTTGGCCAACAGATCGAGGACCGAGCCGGTCTCAGAGCGCTGCCTACGGTTACGGGGGGACGCAGCGACGGGCGCCCCTCACAGTAGAACCCCACGCTGCGCCTGTCACCACGCTGGTGACAGGCGGGCCGGGCACTGCGGGTCTTGATCACGGCCCATTCGCCCGGATCATCTAAGGCTGCTGCCCGTGACCACCGAGTCGGCCACGTCCGCGCAGATATCGCTGCGAACGATGGTCCGGGAGTGAGGCCGGGTCGGGTGCATCGGCTTCGGCAGCCCGCCGGCCCACACCGCGCTGCTGCGGAAGCCGCGGGTCGAGCAGCGGGCGTGGCTGACGGAAGCAGAGTTCGAGGACGGCGTCGCCGCGACGAACCTGCAGCCCGGACCCGCCTCCACCCAGCTGGCGATCCTCTACGCGTGGCGGCTGCGGGGCCACGGCCCCATGGACCCTGGCCCGCGAAATCAAGCAGGCTCGCCATGAAAACGGCAGGGACAAGGGCGGCGGCGAATAGGCGCGGATGCGACGAGGCTGTCGACAGTCGTCGGCCTCCCTCGCACAGGAAAGCGCGCCGCAGGCTGCTGCTTCGTTGCCAGGACAGTCGGCAGGTAATCAGCCTCGACGCCTCCTCCGTGTCGGCTCCGATCCACGAACCTCTGCGACGTCCTCATGCAACGCCGCCCAGTGGCCGTCGGCTTCCAATCGCGACCGCTGGATCTGGATGTGACCAGCGGCCCAGTTCCAGAACGCGGCGGCCTCGGTCGGCGAGGCGCCCAACGGTCACGCCCTGGCCGCGTGGCGAAGGCACTGACCGTGTGACTCCGGTCCGTGCCGTCCGACGCCGACGCTTAGACCGACGCCTTCCCACGCTGCAGTGGACGCCGGCGCAGGTCGCGCACCAGCGCGGACGGAGGTACCACCAGCACCGGGCACGCCGCCCGCAGCGAGCAGTGCCGAACCACCGGTGGCTGCAGGCCGAATGCTCTGCGCAGCACACCTATCCGGCCGCTTCCGACCACGAGCAAGTCGTCGGGACGGTCGGCCAGCGAGACGAGGACCGGACCGGGCGGTCCGAACACCACCCGCGTTTCGACCGGAAGGTCGGTGGGGACCCCGCCCAGCGCCGCGCCGAAGGCGTCGGTCAGCCGCTGTTCGGCGTGTTCTCGCTGCACCATGTGCAGCGGAGGGCAGGGGGCTCGCCGGTACGCTGCTTCCCCACCCGGCGGCGTCCAGGCCAGCACAGCCACCAGTACCGCCTGCCGTTCCCGGGCTTCGGTGACCGCGCGGCGCAATGCCTGCAAGCTGCCCAGCGAACCGTGAACCCCGACGAAGACACGCGCGCTCATAGCCGCCTCCTCTGCTCGTGAAAATCCCCCTGACCTGGTGCATCACAGTCGATCACACCGGATCCCGGATCTAGCCGAAACTCACGCGATGAACACGAAGTCCTGACAAAACGCCAAGGCCGGTCGGGACGGCCTTTGACGCCCCAGCCGCCTCGGGCGTGTTTGAGAAGTCGGGTGGGTGGTGTCCCGCAGCTGATGAGCAGGTTGAGCGCGACGGCTCAGCGGCAAGCATGGCAAGACGGACGGCGTGCGTCATCCTAGTTGGCTGTGGCTGGTCGTCCGCTCGCCGCCAGGCGCCGCCACTGTGCCCATGGCAGCCAGAGGCTGCGTGTCGTCGCGCCCCGCCCGACTTCTCTAACACGCCCTAACAGGCGGAGGGATGGCGTCCACTCGCGTGGTGTAAGTAATCTTCGCCGCCAGCGGGACGCGGGTCACGCCCGAGGGTGTATGGATCTTGATGGAGTTGAAGAACCGGCCCGCTGAGGGCGACCCATCACTTTCCCGGCTCAGATGCCCTGTGGAATTGCGCGTGACCTGCGGCTTCGCTGCTGAAGATTACTTACACCACGCGAGTGGACGTGACCTCCTCGCCGCGATCGACCGCTTGCTCGACGGCGACCACCAGCGGTCGACCGGGCGACTCAGCGTCTCCCAACTCTCCGCCGAAGCCGGCGTGAAACGCTGGCTGCTGACCCACCAGCACACCGATCTCAAAGACCTGCTCCAAGCCAGAGTCGCGGGCCTCGACGCGGCCCGCGGCGATCGCGCACGAGCCACCAGCGCCTTCGAGAAGCTGAAACGCGACCACCGCGACCTCCAAGACCACTGTGCAGAGCTGGAGGAACGCGTGCGCGTCTACGCAAACGCGCTGAACCTGCTGATGCTGGAGAACGCGGCGCTGGCCGGCGAGGTGCAGAATGCGACCCAAGTGCCCGCCCCGGCGCAACACAGCGGTGCCCAGAGCCTGCGGGCTGATGTTTTTAACCTGCCCCGGACCCGCGATGTTTCAGCGCCGCTGAGGCTGCCAGCCCAGCAACGCCCGAGCCTTAGCGGTGCTCCAACAACGTCCCGCTCCGTCGTCGCCAAGGATGTGGACGGCTTCGACGCCGTCACGCTCGAGCGCGGCGAGCACCGCAGCGGCCAGGTCCGATGCGGCCAACGCGGGCACCGGGACGCCGTCCTCGCAGAGCCTCACGCGTGGACACGGGCTTAGGATAGAGGGCACACTGGGCTTCCGCTTTGATCCGAGTTCGGCAGGTATTTCTTTCGCTCGAAATCGTAGAGGTCACGGTCTACAGCGTGACAGATTTGGTCGATCGCGTTATCGGCGTCGGGATTGGTGGCAGTCCATAGCCGAATATTCCCATCCGAGCTGGCGGTGGCAATGGTGCCCCCATCGGAACTAAACACTACTGAATTGATGCGGCCGGTGTGGCCTTCGAGGACGGGCCCAGGCTTGCCAGTCGCCGCATCCCATAGGCGAGCAGCACCATCGTTGGTGGCCGTGGCTACGCTGCGCCCATTCGGGCTGAACTGCATCGAGGTCAAGTCGCTGACATGGTCTTGGAAGACTGGCCCAGGCTTGCCGGTCGCCGCGTCCCACAGCTGAATTCTTCCATTCCAGCTGGCGGTGGCAAGAGTCCGCCCATCGGAACTAAACACCACCGAATCGATGCGGCCCGTGTGGCCGTTGAGGACAGGTCCAGGGTTGCCATTCGCCGCATTCCACAGCCGAACAGTCCCATCGTCGCTGGCGGTAGCCACGCTGATCCCATCACGACTGAATGCTATTGAGGTAATGAAGCTAGTATGACCCTTGAGGATAGGTCCGGGCTTGCCTGTCGCTACATCCCAAAGCTGAGCAATCCCATCGAAGCTGGAGCCGGTTGCCGGATTCCAGGGCCGCGTCGTCGTAACCATGCTCGACGTAGCTAGCGTATGCCCATCGGGACTGAACACCGCTAGCTGGTGCTGATCGATGTGACCGTTGAGTACGGCCTCGGGTCTGCCGGTGATGACATCCCATAGCCGAGCTGTTCCATCAACACTCGTAGTGGCCAGGGATTGGCCGTCAGGACTGAACACCACAGAGGTGACGCGGTCGGTGTGGCCTTTAAGGATAGGGCCGGGCCTACCCGTGGCGACAT
>NZ_JBGCCM010000087.1:0-7466 GCF_041262085.1 Catenulispora sp. GAS73 | reverse complement strand
GCCTATCTTCGGGGCGCGGGGGGCGGCGCGTCGGTGGGGGCGGGCCAACCGGTGGGGGCCCCGGCGGCCGGGGCCGCCCGGCGGGGCCGGGGCGGGGGGGACCTGGGGCCCCCCCGCGACGCTACGTCGTCGTACGCGCTCTACACGAAGTGACGCGCTCCCTCGATCAGTCCGAGCGCCGCGTCGAATGAGCGCCCGGCCGGCGGTGGGCCGGGCTGCCCGAGGACGACACCGTAGACCGTGTGGAACGTGTGCGACCTGTCGCCCTTGACCCGCGCGGCGAACATCAGGCAGCCGCCTGCGGCACCCGTCCAGCCGGTCTTGACACCGAGTACGCCATTACGACCGAGCAGGCGGTTGTGGTTCCGCACGACCCCTGCGACCGGTACCCGCGCCGACGTCTCACTGACGACCTGCGCGAAGGTCGGGACGCCCATGGCCGCCTGGTCCAGGCGGATCAGGTCCGGGGCGGTGGAGACCGTGCGGGAGTCAGTGCCGGCCGGGTCCGCAAAGTGCGTGCGGCTCATGCCCAAGCGACTGGCGGTCTTGTTCTCCCGCGCCACGAACCGATCGATGCCGCCGGCATCCCAGCGCGCCAGGATGCGGGCCATGTTGTTCCCCGAGGGCAGCAGCATCGCCTCCAGAGCCTTGCGCTCGCTGATCCGCTCGCCGGCGGCGACCGCGACGAGAGTCTGGCCGCTGTGGATCTCCGCGTAGTACGCGGCGGCCTCGTAGGGCAGAACGGTGATCGTCGGCCCGCTGTCGCGCACACCGATCGGGTGGTCGAGCAGAACCTGGTACGCGTCCATGACCTTCGCCACGCTGGCGGTGGCATGCGGTCGGCCCACCGCGCCCGACGTACCGAGCGGGCCCCGGCCGTCGACGGCGACCGCGGACTGACCCGAACCGGGCCACGGGATGCGGACGGAGGCGGCGGCAGGGGCCGCAGTGCCGGCGACGGCTGCGAGGAGCAGCGGGGCGACGCTCCACCGGGCGAGGTTACGCGGGGACCTGAGCCGATCCTTGGGAAAGATGTTTCTCATGTGGTCATTTGTTGTCATGAGCAGGCCTCGGCTAGTCCGCGGCTGCGGCTAACGGGTGATGGGGTGGGCCGTTCGAGCGCGCGTTCGGCGTTGTGGCGAGAACCCAGCGCGGTTCACCATGCAAGCCACAAGGGGCAAGGCAGCGTGATCGCCGCTGCGTGACATGGCGGAGGCCGGCGCCCGGGGCGTCAAACAGCGTCGAAATGCCCTGCGGCAGCACCTACGCCGTGTGGGTTACCGAAAGCGGCTTCGGATGAGCCGAGCCGCTGCTGCCTGCCTACCCCACATGGAAGCAGTGGGCGTGACCCCGAACCCCGGCCTTCATAACGTGGCCAGTTGGTTGCCGGTGGCAGCCACGCCACCGGCGCGAGTCAGGGAGACATCCATGACCAAGTCGAAGAAGCAGTTCGCCAAGCAACAGCCTCAGGGCACGGCCAACGAGTTCCACCGAACGATCGAGCTCACCTTCAGCGACCACCCGTGGCCGGCCAGCCGCACAGAACTGATCGGGCACGCCAGCCGGCAGGGCATGTTCGCCAAGTCCGATCTCGCGCGGTTGAAACAGATCCCGCACCGCGACTACCACAACGTCGCGGACCTGATGGCCGCCACGCGGCAGGCCGACCCGTCGATGACGCAGAACACCGGCCCGGTCACGACCGCTGAACACAACCGGCGCGCCATGGCCGACGCCGACGCCCCGGCGAACGCCCCGATGCATTCGTCGGCGCGCTACGACGAGCAGATTCACTAACCGCTGGCGCAGGCCGGGCTGTCGGTGGCTCCTTTGGGACCGCCGACAGCCCGGCTCGGATAGTCGATCTGTCAGTCGCCGGGTACACGAGTTCGTCGATGATCTGGTTGTCGGCGAGGTCGTCGATGAGTGAGTCGCCGTCGATGAAGAGTTGTTCGACGGTGTCGAACAGCTGCGTGCGTTCCTCGGCGGTGCCGGTCCGCAGTCGCGGAATCATGAATTCAAAGCGTGCTTACGGTTGCATCGGGGCCGTGTTGCGCCAGCGGGTGATCCGGTCGGCCTGGTCTGGCGGATTGAGGAGGCGCATCCGCCTCGGCTGGATCCGCCGCACACCCCCGAACACGAATCGCGGTGGCACCGCGAGCAGCCCCGATGTCCAATTGAGGAGGCGCGAGACGCGCCTTGGAACACGCGTTCGAGGAGGAGTTGCCGTGGACATCGTGGTGTTCGGCGCGACCGGCATGATGGGCTCGCGGATCGCCGCGGAGGCGGCGTCCCGGGGGCACAACGTCACCGCGGTGTCGCGGTCGGGGCGGGCGCCGGAGGGCGTCGGCGGCCAGGTGAGCGCGGCGGTCGGGGATGCGAGCGACCCGGGCCGGGTCGCGGAGCTGGTCGAGGGCGCCGACGTGGTGGCCTCGGCGCTGGTGCCGCCCCGCGACGGCACGGACCCGCGCGGCCCGCTCGTGCAGCTGTACGCCGACTTCCTGTCCGGCGTCCGCGACGGCGGCGCACCCCGCACTGTCATCGTCGGCGGCGCCGGCTCCCTGCTGGCGGCACCGGACACCCGTCTGTGCGACCTGCCCGACTTCCCCGCGATGTACAAGCCGGAGGCCCTGGCGCACGCCGCCGTGCTGGACTCACTGCGCGCCGACCCGACCCTGCCGACCTGGACCTACATCTCCCCCGCTCCCCAAGTCGGGCCCGGCGAGCGCACCGGCGCCTTCCGCCTCGGCATCGGCGACGAGCTCCTGCCGGACGCGAGCAGCATCAGCGCCGAGGACTACGCGGTGGCGTTCGTGGACGAGCTGGAGTCGGGGGCGCATCCGCGGGAGCGGTTGTCGGTCGCCCAGACGGCGCAGGCCGGGAACTAGGTCCGCCTGGATCCCGTTCCTACCGCTTGATCCCGACCGCCGCGTGCCCGTAGTCCAGCGAGCGCTCCTCATCGGTGAGCTCGCGGTCCGGCCGCCAGGCGGGGATGATCACGACGCCGGGGTCCAGCAGCTCGGTGCCGGTGAAGAAGCCGGCGATCTCCTCGCGGTCGCGGAGGACCAGCTGGGAGGTGGCGTTGTTCCAGCCCTTGCGGGCGGCGCCGAACTTGCCGGGGACGTGGCCCTCGGAGGCGTGGGAGACGGCCAGTGCGCCGCCGGGGGCCAGGACGTCGACGAACTGGGCCGCGATGCCGTGGGCGTCCTCGGCGTCGGAGACGAAGTGCAGGACGGCGACCATCAGGACCGCGACCGGCTTGTCGAAGTCCAGGACGGCGTGGACGGTGCCGTTGTCCAGGATGGTCTTCGGCTCGCGGACGTCGGCCTGGACGATCGCGGTCAGTTCCGGGTCGGCGCCGGCGAGCAGGGCGCGGGAGTGCGCCGAGACGATCGGGTCGTAGTCGACGTAGACCACGCGGGCGTCGGGGTGGATGCCGCGGGCGATCTCGCCGGTGTTGCCGGGGCCGGGGATGCCGGTGCCGATGTCGAGGAACTGCGTGATGCCGGCCTCGGCGAGGTGGCGGACCGCGCGGCCGAGGAAGGCGCGGTTGACGCGGGCCATGCCGCGCAGCTCCGGCATCAGCTTCAGCGCGACCTCGGCGGCCTCGCGGTCGACGTCGAAGTTGTCCTTGCCGCCGAGCAGGTAGTCGTAGATGCGCGCGGGATGGGCCTTGCTGCGGTCTATGTCCGGAGGTGTCCAGTCCGGCAGCCGCGCGGCGCCGTCCTCGCTGATCGACTCGTCGGTCATTCTCGACCCTCCCGGTGGCGGCCTCGCGCGGTGGGCGTCCCGCGTGTGGATCAGCCTAGCCGATGATCATCGAGGACTGACACCTGGTCGGCGGCGGTGCCCGCGGCGGTGGGGGCCCGGCCGGTCACCGGGCGGCGATGCTAGGTTCACGTGTCGAATGATTCGCAACATCGCGCCGGGAGTGCCTGTCGATGACCCGTAATGCCCTGGTCGCGGGCGTCGATTCCGCGACGCGGTGGTGCAAGGTGGTGATCCGCGACGCCGCCACCGGCGCGGTGGTCCGCCGGGGCACGGCGGCGCACCCGGACGGCACCGAGGTCCACCCCTCGGCCTGGTGGGAGGCCCTCGGGCAGGCCGTCGCCGAGGCCGGCGGGCTGGAGGACGTCGCCGCGGTCTCGATCGCCGGGCAGCAGCACGGCATGGTGTGCCTGGACGACGAGGGCGCGGTGGTGCGTCCGGGGCTGTTGTGGAACGACACGCGGTCGGCGCGCGCCGCCGCCGATCTGGTCGCCGAACTCGGCGCGGCGGCGTGGGCGGACGCCGTCGGCACCGTCCCGGTCGCCTCGCTCACCGTCGCCAAGCTGCGCTGGCTCGCCGAGCACGAGCCGGCGCGCGCCAAGGCCACCGCGGCGGTCTGCCTGCCGCACGACTGGCTGACCTGGAAGCTGACCGACGGCCGCGATATCAGGAACCTGACCACCGACCGCAGCGACGCCTCCGGCACCGGCTACTACTCCGCGGCCGCCGGCGCCTACCGCCCGGACCTGCTGGAACTGGCCTTCGGACGGCAGCCGCTGGTGCCCACCGTCCTCGGCCCGTCCGAGCCGGCGCGGATCCTGCAGCCCTCGGCCGGCTTCGCCCCGGCGGACTCCCCGCGCATCCGGCTAGGCGCGGCCGGGCTGAATCCGCTGCTGGTCGCCGCCGGAGCCGGCGACAACGCGGCGGCGGCGCTGGGCCTGGGCGCGCGGCCGGGCGACGTGGTGGTGTCGATAGGCACCTCCGGCACGGTGTTCGCGTGCTGCGACGCCCCGACGGCCGACCCGACCGGCGCCGTCGCGGGCTTCGCCGACGCCACCGGCCGCTACCTCCCGCTGGTCTGCACGCTCAACGCCGCGCGGGTGTTGGACGCGGCCGCCGCTCTGCTCGGCGTGAGCCTGGGAGAACTGTCGCGCCTGGCCTTGTCGGCCCCGGCCGGCACCGACGGCCTGACCCTGATCCCGTACCTGGAAGGCGAGCGGACGCCGAACCGTCCGGACGCCACCGGCACCCTGCACGGCCTGCGCCTGACCAACTCCACCCCCGCTCACCTGGCCCGCGCCTACATCGAGGGGATGCTGTGCGGCCTGGCCGACGGCTTGGACGCGTTGACGGCGGTCGGCGTCCCGGTGGAGCGCATCCTGCTGGTGGGCGGCGCGTCACGCTCGGAGGCGGTCCGGGCGATAGCACCGGCGATTCTGGGCCGGCCGGTGCTGGTGCCGCGTGCCGCCGAGTATGTCGCGGACGGCGCCGCGATGCAGGCGGCGTGGGCGTTGAGCGGCAGCGGCATGAACGGCACGATCAGCACGAACGAGCCGCCGGCGTGGGGTCCGTGCGAGGCAGAGCGGTCCGAGGCCGAGCCGGTGCCGTGGCTGCGGGAGCGGTACCACGAGTACCGGGACGCCGGGACGCCTAACGGCTGACCTGCGCCAGGACGCGGGGGTCGCCGTACGCGCGGAACAGCGTGATGAGGCCGTCGCGGAGGTGGAGGATCTGGACCGACGTCACGCTGAACGGCTTACCGGTCGTGGTGACGGTTCCTCTCGTACGCATCTCTACGACGACCACCTCTCCAAGCAGGCGCTCTTCCAGCGCGTGGTCGACGCGGCCCCGGTGCCGGAGATCGACGCCGCGCCCGGGCAGGCCGCCGAGCACATCCTGGCCGGGCTCGCCGAGCGGATGGCGCACGAGCCGGTCGCGTCGCTGACCATCCTGCGGTCGATGCTGACCAACCCGGAGGCCGCCCACGCCGTCGGCACCGCCGCGATCCGCTACCAGGCGCAGATCGCGCAGGCGATCCCCGCCGAGGACGCCGACCTCAGGGCGGCGATCATCAGCGCCGTCGTGCTCGGCATCACGGTCTCCCGGCACCTGCTGAAGACCGACGCGCTCGCCGACGCCGACCCGGAGCAGGTCGTCAGGCTGCTGCGGCCGGGGATCCGGTCGCTGGCGGACGGGGCCAGCGAGGGCCGGCCTGGCACGCCTGGCTAGAGATGGCTAGAGATGGTCCAGGGAGCGGATCCCCAGGACCGGCAAGGTCAGCAGCCAGAGCGCTGACATCGCCCCGCCGACGGCCGCGACCAGCAGCGTCGGCCGCATGCCGATCGTGCCGGCCAGCACGCCGCCGACCAGCGCGCCGAGCGGGCGGACGCCGTAGTTGACGGTGGTGTAGGCGCCGGAGACGCGGCTGCGGACGGCGTCGTGGATGACGGCGGTCTGCAGCGAGTTGAGATTGACGTCGAACAGCATCACCCCGAGCCCGCCCAGGAACTCGGCGAGGGCCAGGACCACCGCGCACAGCCACACCGAACCGTGCGCCACCGCGACGAGCGCGATCGGCGCCGGGAACAGCACGGCGCCGACGGCGATGCCGCGTCCGACGCCGATCCGGCGCGCCAGCCTCGGAGCGACGACCGCTCCCAGCAGCGCACCGCTCGCCCCGACGCCCAGCGCCACGCCGACCGCGCCGCCGGACAGGTGCAGCACGCGGTTCGCGAACAGGACCAGCAGGCTGGTGTTGGCGACGAAGGTGAAGAAGTTGACCGTGGTCGCGCAGGCGAGGGTGGACCTCAGGATCGGCTCGCGGGCGATGTAGAGGATGCCCTCCTTGGCACGCCGCGCCAAGGAGACCTCGACCGACTCCGCCTGGGGCTCGGGGACCCGGACGCGGCTGATCGTCAGCGCCGAGAACAGGAACGACACCGAGTCGACCAGCACGGCGAACGGCGCGGAGGTCGCCGCGATCAGCACCCCGCCGGCCGCGGGCCCTACCATGAACGAGGCGGAGCGGGTACCGGCCAGCTTGCTGTTGGCCGACACGTACTGCGAGCGCGGCACCAGCCGCGCGAAGAAGGATGGGTACGAGGTGTTGAACAGCACCGCAGCGGTCCCGCACAGCGCCGCGACGACGTAGAGCTGGCCGAGCGTCACGGCGCGGAACGCGGCCGCGACCGGCAGGCTGACCAGGACGACGGCGCGGGCAAGATCGGCACCGATCATGAGGCGGCGCTTCCGGCGCTGCCGGTCCACCCACGCCCCGAGGAAGACGCCGAGCAGATTCGGAGTCCAGGTCACGGCAGCGAGCGCCGAGGCCTCGGCGGCGGAGGCCTTCAGGGTCACGGCGGCGATCATCGGGAGCGCGAGCTCGGTGACGCGGTCGCCGAGCTGGGAGACGGTGTCGCCGAGCCAGAAGCGGCGGAAACGGGGGGCTCGGGGGTCTTGGGGGTCTCGGGGGTCGGCGCGCGGGGTGGCGCCGGGTTGTTCGGGCTCGGTCGCGCCGGGCCGGTCGACGGTGGCCGTGGCGAGCGATTCGGTGCTGGTGCTCGTGCTGGCGCTGATGCGGGCGCTGGTGTTGGTGTTGGCGCCGGTGTTGGCGCCGGTGTTGGCGCCGGTGTTGGCGCCGGTGTTGGCGCCGGTGTTGGCGCCGGTGTTGGCGCCGGTGTTGGCGCCGGTGTTGGCGC
>NZ_JBGCCM010000086.1:0-7825 GCF_041262085.1 Catenulispora sp. GAS73 | reverse complement strand
TCGCTGTAGAGCGCCCGCCGGAGGCCTCAAGGCGCCCACCACGCACGACGATTGCCGCCTACGACATGCGCAGTGACTCGGACCGGCGCGTGGTCGTGCCCACGAAAACCGCCAGCCGCCAGCGCAACATGCGGGGCACAACCGAACTGCGTCCCCCCGCGAGGTCATCAAACCATGCGCGAAGCCGTAAAAAGCCTTGAAAACCACCACGCAAACCGCACCAGCCCCCACCACCCGCCCACCTCACCCCCATCACGGCGTTGCCGAAAGGTTACCCACCCAGCCGCCCCGACCCCTTCCGCCGCGACAATATTTAGTTTACTTTACTGACGAACTCGCACCGCGCTTCATCCCCGCTTCACCCCCGCACCATCCAGGCCCCACCCCCGCACCACCCAAGCCCCACCCCCGCACCACCCAGGCCCCACCCGCAAGGCACGACAACCCTGTCGAGGAGGACGCTTGCTTCCCCCCGTTGTGCTGGGAATCGACTTCGGCGGCACCAAAACCGCGATGGCGGTCGCCGAGCCCACGCCCGGCCCCCGCCTCGGGGCGTCCACCGTCCCGACCCACGCCGCCGACGGCGGCCGGGCCTCGCTCGGCCGGGGCCTGCGGGCCGCGCGGGCGCTGCTGGACCGGGTCGCGCCGGGGCGTGAGCCGCTCGCGGTCGGCGTGTCGACGATCGGGATCCCCAGGGAGTCCGGGGTCGATCTCGCGCCGAACATCCCCGGGTGGGCCGATCTGGCGCTGGCCAAGGAGATCCAGGCGGCCTTCCCTGCTTCCGAGATCCGGGTCGAGACCGACGTCAAGGCCGCCACCCGCGTCGAGGCCGTCGAAGGCGCGCTGAAGGACGCCGACCCCGGCCTGTATCTGAACCTCGGTACCGGTCTGGCCGTCGGCATCGTCACCAAGGGCGAGGTCATCGCCGGGCGCAACGGTGCCGCCGGGGAGATCGGCTACAACCTGCGGGCGCTCGGCGACGTCGGGCTGGCCGCCGGGCAGCGCTCGATCCTGGAGGACCGGGTGAGCGGCATCGCGCTGCTGGCCCGGGCCCGGGAGATCCAGCCGGACGCCACCGGGGCCAAGGACCTGTTCGCCGCGGCGAGCCAGGATCCGCGGGCCGCCGAGATCCTCCGGGAGTTCACCGAGGAGCTGGCGTTCCACCTGGTGAACCTGGCCATCGCCGTGGATCCGGCGCGCATCGCGGTCGGCGGCGGGATGGTCCGCTCCTGGCCGGTGCTCTACGCCCCGCTGCGGCGCGCGCTGGACGTCGCGGTGCCGTTCCCGCCAGAGCTGGTGCAAGCCGCGTTCCCGTTCGACGCGCCGCTGGCCGGCGCCCTGACCCTGGCCCGGGTCGCGGCTCGGGAGGCGGTCCCGGCCGTCGCCGACCTCGCGGCCGAAACCTCCACGACCTCAAAAGCCCCCTGATGACATCGGTCCACTCCCTCTGTGACGATCAGGGACTTCGCACCACCGGCACCACCGCACCGAGCACCACCGCACCGAGCACCACCGCACCAGGCACCAAGCACCACCGGCAGAACAGCGCGACGCACCACCGCACCACCGCACCACAACCGACAAAAGCAAGGCACCACACCGAGAAACCAACCACGGGCGCCATATCCCGCGACAGGAAAGGAACCCCAGCATGAGGCGCAGCAAGTCGTCACTGCTAGCGGTCGCCGTCTCCATAGGCCTGGCGGCCTCCGCGTGCTCCAGCACCAAGCACACCTCGGACTCCAGCGGGAGCGGGGCCAACACCGCCTCCACCGCCGGCTCGTCCACGGGGGCCCAGACCTACAAGCAAGGCGGGACGCTCACCATCTCCAACGAGCAGGGCCAGACCTGGCCGTGCTCGTTCAACCCGTACAACTCGACCTTCAACCTGGAATCCCTCGGCTTCATCTACGAGCCGCTCATCTACACCAACATCCTGCAGGACGCCAAGGAGACGCCCATGCTGGCGTCGAGCTACCAGTGGAACGCCGACAAGACGAAGATCACCTTCACCATCCGGGACGGGGTGAAGTGGAGCGACGGCCAGCCGCTGACCGCTGACGACGTGGCCTACACGTACAACCTGATGAAGCAGACCCCGGCGCTGGACAACTACTCGCTGTGGTCCGCGGCCGGCCTGACCGACGTCACCGCCACCGGCAACCAGGTCTCGATGACCTTCAAGCAGAACGCGCAGGTGTACTTCTACACCTTCGCCACGCTGGTCGGGATCATCCCCAAGCACATCTGGTCCACCGGCGACGCCGCGGCGCACCCGGACACCTGGACCGACCCGAACCCGATCGGCTCGGGTCCGTACACGGTCAAGTGCACCCCGAACAACATGGAGTACACGGCCAACCCGAACTTCTGGCAGCCCGGCAAGCCCTACGTGACCAAGCTGGAGTACCCGGCCTACCTGGACAACAGCCCGGCGAACCAGGACCTGGCCAGCGGCAAGGCGCAGTGGGGCTCGCAGTTCATCACCGGCATCAAGTCGTTCTACCTGAACAAGTCCTCGGACAACCACACCTGGTCCCCGCCGGTCCTGAACGTCGCGGTCATCCCGAACCTGGACCCCTCGCACAAGGCCACCAGCCAGCTGGGCGTCCGCCAGGCCCTCGCCTACGCGATCGACAAGGCCAAGGTCTCGGCGATCGGTGAGGACGGCCAGCAGCCGCCCGGGAACCAGACCGGCGTCGTCACCCCGACCTTCGACAAGTACAACGACGCCGCGGCCATCACCTCGGCCGGGTTCGACAAGCCGGACATGACGAAGGCCGCGCAGGCACTGGCCACCGC
The DNA here is from genome assembly GCF_041262085.1 of Catenulispora sp. GAS73. Lineage (NCBI taxonomy): Bacteria > Bacillati > Actinomycetota > Actinomycetes > Catenulisporales > Catenulisporaceae > Catenulispora > Catenulispora sp. GAS73. Next base: position 5,023 of record NZ_JBGCCM010000086.1, on the reverse strand, counting down.
CGGATACAGCCCGAGCAACCCGCTGAACCTGACCATCATCTCGATCCAGGGCTACACCGACTGGGACGCCTCGATCGCGATCATCAAGGACGAGCTCAAGCCGCTGGGCATCAACATCACCGAGAGCTCGCTGACCAACCAGACGTACTACGACAAGCTCTACAAGGGCGACTTCGACCTGGCCTACGGCTCCCAGCCGTCCGCCGGCCCGTCCCCCTACACCGAACTGCGCGCGTGGCTGCACTCGGCCAACACCGCGCCGCTCGGCCAGAGCGCCTCGGCGGGCAACTTCGAGCGCTACAAGAACAGCGCGGTCGACGGCCTGCTCGACCAGTACGCCACCGCGAGCTCAGCGGACCAGCAGGTCTCGGTGATCAAGCAGGTGACCGCGCACGTGCTCCAGGACCTGCCGTTCATCCCGGTGACCGAGTCCGCGGACTGGTTCCAGTACAACACCAAGAACTTCGGTGGCTGGCCCACGTCGGACAACCCGTACGCGCAGCCCGCGGCGTACAACTACCCGGACAACGAGCAGGTGCTGCTGCACCTGTACTACAAGCCGGCCCAGTAACCGCTAACCGCGAGACCGCCCCGCGTCAGCGGGGACCGCAGGCGGCGTCCGGAGCCGTACCCCCGGACGCCGCAGCTTCCCGCCCCGCCACTCGCGTACACGGCAAATCAACGAAAGGACAGAGGGTTGAGATATCTTCTGCGCCGAGTAGGGTTCTTCCTTCTCACCCTCTGGGCTGCCCTCACGCTGAACTTCTTCCTGCCCCACTTCATGCCGGGCAGCCCGATCAACACCCTGCGCGCCCAGACCAAGGGCCGGGTCTCCGACGCCCAGCTGACGGAGATCCTGACCTCGTTCGGCTACAAGCCGCACGAGAACATCGTCCAGCAGTACTTCGACTACTTCGGCAACATGGTCACCGGCAACTGGGGCGTGTCCCTGGGCAGCTCGCTGGGCACGCCGGTGTCGAAGCTGATCGGCCAGGCGCTGCCCTGGACGCTGGGCCTGGTCGGCATCACCACGGTGCTGGCGTTCCTGCTCGGCTCGCTGGTCGGCACCGTCGCCGCGTGGCGCCGCGGCGGCGTCGTGGACTCGGTGCTGCCCTCGGTCTTCGTGGTCACCAGCGCGCTGCCGTACTTCGTCGTCGGGCTGTTCCTGATTCTGTTCCTGACGGTCGACAACACCTGGCTGCCGTCCTCCGGCAACTACGACACCTCGATCGTCCCCGGCTTCTCGCCCGGCTTCATCGGCAGCATCCTGAAGTACGCGGCGCTGCCCGCGCTGACCCTGCTGATCACCTCGGTCGGCGGCTGGGTGCTGACCATGCGGAACAACATGATCACCACGCTGGCCGAGGACTACATCCGGATGGGCCGGGCCAAGGGCCTGTCCGATCGCAAGGTGATGATGAACTACGCCGCGCGCAACGCCTTCCTGCCCAACCTGTCCGGCTTCGCGATGTCGATCGGCTTCGTGCTCACCGGCGCGATCCTGGTCGAGAAGATCTTCAACTACCCGGGTCTGGGCTACCAGCTCTACAACGCGGTCCAGAGCATCGACTACCCGATGATGCAGACCCTGTTCATGTTGTTCACGGTGGCGGTGCTCGGCGCCCTGTTGATCTGCGACCTGGTCACCGTGTGGCTGGACCCGCGTACCCGGGCGAAGGGGTGAGGAGCGTATGACGACCCTGACATCAGCGGACTCCGCGGCCGGCCCCGAGGCCCCGATCGGCCCGCCGACCGCCGGCCGGCGCCGCTCGCGCGCCAGCGTCTGGCGCGCGTTCCTGAGCAATCGCAAGGCCAACGTCGGCTTCGCCATGTTCTTCGTGCTCCTGGTGATGGCGGTCTTCCCGTCGTTGTTCACCTCGGTGTCCGACCCGACCGCGCCGGCCAAGTTCACACCGCGCCTGACCCCGTCCGGCGCGCACTGGTTCGGCACCACCTCGCTCGGCCAGGACATCTGGGCGCTGTTCGTCTACGGCGCCCGCGAACCCCTGATCATCGCGGTGGTGGCCGGCGGTCTGGCGACCATCGTCTCGGTGCTGGTCGGCGTCTCCGCGGCCTACCTCGGCGGCATCCCCGACGACGTCATCTCCTTCATCACCAACGTGGTGCTGGTCATCCCGACCTTCCCGCTGGTGATCGTGCTCTCCGCCTACGCCGGCAAGCCGACCCTGACGATCATGATCGCGGTCCTGGTGGTCACCGGCTGGTCCTACGGCGCCAACCAGATGCGCGCCCAGGCCTTGTCGTTGCGCAACCGGGACTTCCTGGAATCGGCACGCGTTCGCGGCGAGCGCCGCTCCTACATCATCGTCTGCGAGATGCTGCCGACGATGATCTCCCTGATCATCGCCAACTTCCTCGGCGCCGCCCTGTACTCGGTGCTCGCCGCCGCCGGTCTGCAGTTCCTGGGCCTGGGCGACCCGAACTCCGACAGCTGGGGCACGATGCTCTACTGGGCCGACTCGCAGTCCGCGCTGGAGTCCGGCACCGCCTGGTGGGCCGTCCTGCCGGCCATCGGCATCGCCGTCCTCGGCGTCGCCTTCGCCCTGATGAACTACGCCTTCGACGAGATCAGCAACCCGGCCCTGCGCCCCGTGCGCAGGCAGCGGGTCAAGAAGCTCGGGACGCGGCGGCGTCCCGCGCAGGCCCCCGCGACCGTCGGCGGAGGTGCGAGGAAATGAGTGAGCCGATGCTGGAACCGATGAGTGTGCTGGACACCGACCGGGACGCCCTGCTCCGGGTCACGGACCTGAGGGTGGAGTACGCCACGTCGAGCGGCCCGGTCGAGGCCGTGGCCGGCGTGAGCCTGAGCCTGGCCAAGGGCGAGTTCCTGGGCGTGGTCGGCGAGTCCGGCTGCGGGAAGTCCACGATGCTGTTCGCCATCGCCCAACTGCTCAACCCGCCGGCCTCGGTGGCCGGCGGAGAGGTGTGGTTCAAGGGCGAGAACCTGGTCGCGATGACCGCCAAGTCGCTGAACACCCTGCGCTGGCGCGACTTCTCGGTCGTGATGCAGAGCGCGATGAACGCGCTGAACCCGGTGCACAGCATCGGCCGGCAGTTCAAGGACGCGATCAAGGCGCACGCCAAGTGGTCGGACACCCAGATCCGGGTCCGCTCGGCCGAGGTGCTGGAGCTGGTCGGCATCGACCCGGTGCACCTGAAGTCGTTCCCGCACCAGCTCTCCGGCGGGATGCGGCAGCGCGCGATGATCGCGATGGCGCTGCTGTTCACGCCGGACCTGATCGTCATGGACGAGCCGACCTCCGCGCTGGACGTGGTGGCGCAGCGCTCGCTGATGGCGCAGATCAAGGAGCTGCAGAAGCAGCTGGGCTTCGCGGTGATCTTCGTGACCCACGACATGTCGCTGGTCAGCCACTTCTCCGACCGGCTGATGGTGATGTACGCGGGGCAGGTGGTGGAGCTCGGCGACACCCGCGCCGTCTTCGACCAGTCGGCGCACCCCTATAGCAAGGGGCTGCTGGACGCGTTCCCGTCGATCCGCGGCGAGAAGAAGCGGCTGACCGGCATCCCCGGCGCGCCGCCGAACCTGGCCAAGCCGCCGTCGGGCTGCCGGTTCCACCCGCGCTGCCCGGTGGCGATGGACCGCTGCAAGGTGGACGTGCCGGAGCTGTACACCGTCGGGCACGGGCAGGCGCGGTGCCTGCTGCACGAGCCGGCGGCCGTGAGCGTGGAGGTCGAGTCGTGAGTGAGAACACGAGCCGGAACCTGAGCGGGAACCCGAGCGGGGACTGGGGCAAGGACTCGGGCAAGAACTCGGGCGGGACCACCACGTTGCTGCAGACGGTGGACCTGACGCGCCACTTCCGGATCGGCGGCGGCTTCTCCCGCAACAACCTGCACGCCGTGGACCAGGTGAACCTGACCATCAACCGGCGCGAGATCGTGGCGCTGGTCGGCGAGTCCGGCAGCGGCAAGTCGACCATCGCGCGGCTGCTCGCGCAGGTCTACAAGCCGACGTCCGGCGAGATCCTGTTCGAGGGCAAGCCGCTGAGCTCGATGCACGGCCGCAAGGCGCAGCTGGGCTACCGCAGCGACGTGCCGATGGTGTTCCAGGACCCCTTCGCCTCGCTGAACCCGGCCTACCGCGTCTCCCACGGCATCACCCGCGGGCTGAAGCTGCACCGCACCGACCTGTCGGCGGCGCAGCGGGACGAGGAGGCCGAGCGCGTGGTCGAGGCGGTCGGGCTGAACCCGGCCGCGGAGATCCTGCAGCGGTATCCGTACGAGCTGTCCGGCGGCCAGCGCCAGCGCATCGGCTTCGCCCAGGCGCTGGCCTACCGGCCGAAGCTGATCCTGGCCGACGAGCCGGTGTCGATGCTGGACGTCTCGATCCGCATCGGCCTGCTGAACGTGATGGCGGACCTGCGCGAGAGCGAGGGCGTGTCGTTCCTCTACATCACGCACGACATCGCCAGCGCCCGCTACGTCAGCGACCGCGTGATGGTGATGTACGGCGGCCACATCGTGGAGGCGGGCCCGACCGAATCGCTGCTCCAGGACCCCAAGCACCCGTACACGCAGCTGCTCCTGTCGGCGGTCCCGGACCCGCGCGCGCCGCTGTCGGTGGACGTGGAGACGGCGAAGGCTGAGCCGCCGAAGGTGATCAACCCCAAGCCCGGCTGCCGGTTCCGGGACCGGTGTCCACTGGCCGAACCCATCTGCCACGAGAAGACGCCGACGCTTCTGGAGCTCGCTCCGAATCACGAGGCGGCGTGCCACGTGGCGCAGCGCGCGACGGCGGGGGTCGCCGCCGGGTAGACCGGTCGGCGCGCCGTCGTGGGGTGACCCCGGCTGTACGGACTCTTGTGGGGAGGGTCTGTGCGGTCGGGGTTTTGGTGTGGGGTGCGGGGATTTTCGGCGCTGTTAGCTTATGTGTGGGGTGGGTGCTGGTGGTGGGTGCGGTTTGGTGGTGGGTTTTAGGAGCTTTTTACGGCTTCGCGCGGGTTTAAGAAGGATCCGCTGGGTGGCGCAGTTCGGTGGTGTG
>NZ_JBGCCM010000085.1:0-7916 GCF_041262085.1 Catenulispora sp. GAS73 | reverse complement strand
GTGCTGGCGTGCTGGCGTGCTGGCGTGCTGGCGTGCTGGCGTGCTGGCGTGCTGGCGTGCTGGCGTGCTGGCGTGCTGGCGTGCTGGCGTGCTGGGCGAGGCAAGCAGACTGTCGTCAGATCCACCAATCGGTTTATCGACAAGTCAGCAGCAGCGGGAAGGCCTCGACAACATCCTTCACCGTCGCCGTCGCCGCGCGAGGTGCGGCTTCGCCGTGCGCGCCGATCCACACCGTCCGCAGACCGACCGCCGCTCCGCCTTCGATGTCGGCGTGGGCGTTGTCGCCGACCATCCAGCCGCCGTCGGCCAGCGCGCAGCCCGCGGCCTCGGCGGCGGTTCGGAAGATCTCCGCGTCCGGCTTGCGGATTCCCAACGCCCCGGAGACTGCCACCGAGTCCACGAGCTGGTCCAGGCCGGTGCGCTCGATCTTCCCCAGCTGGTTGTCCGCCTCGCCGTTGGTCACGATGCCCAGCCGCCAGCCGGCGCGCCGCATCGCGGCCAGTCCGTCGCGGACCTCGTCGCGCAGCTCGACGTACTCCGGCATGCGGCTGCGATAGAGCCGCCACAAATCCTCCACAGGCTCCGCGAGCCCGTAGTGCTCCCGCACTCGTGCGAAGAACGCGTCCCGCTTCTGGCGCGGGTCCCACGCCTCGACCAGCCACTCCTCCGCCTCCGCCGGTAGTGCGAAGTCGCGCGCGAAGTCCTGCGCGAAGCGTCGGAAGGCCGGAGCCAGCGCGATGAGTGTGTCGTCCAGGTCGAACAACGCCAAGGGGCCCATGGAGATGATCGTACCGAGCGCTACTCTGGGTGTAAGGACCGCAGAGCTCGCGGGACGCTACCACTCCGGAAGGGCTGCCGCAGTGACCGAAGCCGTTGTCGAGAACAGCACCGCCGAGAACACCGAGCCCCTCGTCGAGGGCACCGAGCCCGTCATCGCCCCCGCCCCGGCCGAGGCCGCCATCACCTCCGAGGTCGAACTCCGTACCCTGCTCGGCGAGCCGATGGAGCGCGCGATCAACAAGGAACGCGTACGCCTCAAGCCGATCGACCGGCGCTGGCTGGCCGCCTCGCCGCTGTGCTTCCTGGCCACCAGTGACGAGCAAGGCAACTGCGACGTCTCGCCGAAGGGCGACCCGGCCGGCTTCGTGAAGGTGCTCGACGACACCCGCCTGGCCGTGCCCGAGCGGCCCGGCAACCGGCGGGCCGACGGGTATCGCAACATCCTGCGCAACCCGCACGTCGGCATGATCTTCGTGGTGCCGGGCCGCGCCGAGACGCTGCGGATCAACGGCCGGGCGCGGCTGGTGCGCGAGGCGCCGTACTTCGACGACATGATCGTCAAGGGGCACCGGCCGATCATGGCGCTGGAGGTGGAGATCGAGCAGATCTTCTTCCACTGCCCGAAGGCGTTCCTGCGCTCCTCCCTGTGGAAGCCGCCGACATGGGACCCGGACCAGCTGCCGCCGCACGCCGCGATCGTGAAGTCGGTGCAGTGGACGCGCGAGTCGCTGGAGGAGCTGACCGAGTACTACGGCGCGAGCTACGAGAAGAGCATCTACGTCACGAAGAAGTAGCCGCGGGCAGCCACTCGGCCTGGTGTGCGGACACGCTCGTCGGCGACCCGGCGGCGCTCGTCGGCAACCCGGCTGCGCTCGCCCGGCGGCGCGCCCGTCGGCAACCCGGCTGCGCCCGTCGCCAGCATCGCGCAGCACTTGTCGGCGGCGGCCGGTAACGTCGGAACATGGCGTTCACCTATCAAGTCGTCGTCGACTCCGCCGACCCGCACACCCTGGCCGACTGGTGGGCCGAGGCGATCGGGTGGGACCTGGAGCCCTCGAACGAGGACTTCATCCGCTCGATGGTCGCCGCCGGCCACGCGACCGAGGCCGACACCAAAACCCACAACGGCGTCCTGGTCTGGGCCCTCGGCCAGGCCATCGTGCACCCCGACGGCAAGGACGCCGGGCCCGGCTCGCGCATCCTGTTCCAGGTGGTGCCCGAGCCCAAGACCGTGAAGAACCGCGTGCACCTGGACATCAAGGTCGGCGAGGGGAACCTGGAGAGCGAGCTGGCGCGGCTGACCTCCCGGGGCGCCACGGTGCTGCACCGGGGCCAGCAGGGGCCGTCGCGCTGGGTCACCATCGCCGACCCCGAGGGCAACGAATTGTGTCTGCACTCGTGAGCGCCAGCCGTTAAAGTCGCGTTCATGACGTCCGATGCCACCGCCGTCCGGGTGGACAGCTGGATCTGGTCGGTGCGGCTGACCAAGTCCCGGTCGATGGCCGCCGACGCCTGCCGCGGCGGGCACGTGAAGGTGAACAACGAGAGCGTGAAGCCCTCGCACCTGCTGCGCGTCGGGGACGAGGTGCGGGTGCGGCAGGACCAGCGCGAGCGCGTCGTGGTGGTGAGCAAGCTGATCACGAAGCGGGTCAGCGCGCCGGCCGCCGCCGAGTGCTACGTCGACAACAGCCCGCCGCCCCCGCCCCGGGAGCTGTTCGTCGCGGTCGCGGTGCGCGACCGCGGGGCCGGGCGGCCGACGAAGCGCGAGCGGCGGGACATGGACCGGCTGCGCGGGCGGCCTTTCTAGGCGGAACCGGTGACCAGGACAGACTTCAAGAAAACCCTCGACTCCTACCGTGCGAAAGCCGGACAGTTCCGGGTCGTCGAGGTGCCGCCGATGACGTACCTCATGATCGACGGCCACGGCGACCCGAACTCGTCCCAGGAGTTCGCCGACGCCCTCCAGGCGCTGTACCCGGTGGCCTACAAGCTCAAGTTCGCGAGCAAGCTGGACCTCGACCGGGACTACGTCGTCACGCCCCTGGAAGGGCTGTGGTGGTCGACGAACATGGAGACGTTCACCGTCGCCAGGGACAAGTCCCGCTGGGACTGGACGGCCATGCTGATGGTGCCCGACTGGATCACCGGCGAGATGTACGACGCGGCGTTCGCGAAGGTCGCCGCGAAGAACCCGCCTGCCGCCCTGGAGCGGGTACGGCTGGAGACGCTGGAGGAAGGTCGCTGCGTGCAGACCCTGCACGTCGGCTCGTTCGACGACGAGGCGGAGGTCCTGGAGCGGATGCACCACGAGTTCATCCCGGAGTCGGGCCACGCCATGACCGGGAAGCACCACGAGATCTACTTCAGCGACTTCCGCAAGACCGAACCCGCCAAGCAGCGCACCGTTCTGCGGCAGCCCGTCGCCGTCATCGCATAGCTGTCCCGAGCCGAACGCCGCGGAACCGGACTCAGGGGATCCGGCGCCGCGGCGTCATTGTGTTTTGCTGCGAACCCGCACCTACTTCTTGCGGCCGTACCGCGTCTCGGCGTACTTCTTCATGATCGCGAAGGTCTTCGGGTTGCGCGCGAACGTCGTCGGCTCGAACGGCGTCGAGTAGCGGCGGCGCGTGATCGCCTTCGGGCGGGTGAACTCGCGCAGCCCGTCGGCGCCGTGGATGCGGCCGAAGCCGGACTCCCCGACGCCGCCGAACGGCAGGCCCGGGATCCCGGCGAAGGCGATGACCGCGTTGACCGAGGTCATGCCGCTGCGCAGACGCCGGGCGATGGCCGTGCCGCCCCGGCGGGCGAAGACCGAGGCGCCGAGGCCGTAGTCGGTGGCGTTGGCGAGCTCGATGGCCTCCTCGACGTCGCGCACGCCCTTGACGGTGATGGTCGGGCCGAAGGTCTCCTCGCGCACCGCGCTGGAGTCCTCGGGCGCGTCCAGGAGCACGGTCGGCTCGACGTACGGGGCCTGCACCGCGCCGCTGCCGCCGACCAGGACCGTGGCGCCCTTGGCGATGGCGTCGTCGATGTGCCGGCGCACGACGTCGAGCTGCGAGGGCATGGTCATCGGTCCGTAGGCGGCGTCCGGGCCCTCGCCGGGGGTCAGCGCCAGCTTCTGGATCTGCGAGGTCAGCTCGGCGACGAACTTGTCCTTCACCGCGTCCACGACGTAGACCCGCTCGATGCCCACGCAGGTCTGCCCGGCGTTCGACATCGCGCCCCACAGCGCGGCGTCGGCGGCCTTGGACAGGTCCGCGTCGGCGGCCACGATCATCGCGTCCTTGCCGCCGCACTCCATCAGCACCGGTGTCAGCGACGGCGCGCACGCGGCCATCACCTTGCGGCCGGTCCGCGCGCTGCCGGTGAACGCGATCTTGTCCACGCCCGACTCGCACAGCGCGGCGCCGGTCGGCCCGGTGCCGGTGACCAGCCGCAGCACCTTGTGCGGCGCGTCCGGGTTGGCCTTGTCGAACGCCTCGACGATCCACTCGCCGATCGCGGTGGTGTACTCCGAGGGCTTGAACACCACGGCGTTGCCGGCGGCCAGCGCGTACGCGATCGAACCCATCGGAGTGAAGACCGGGTAGTTCCACGGGCCGATGACGCCGACCACGCCGAGCGGCTGGTACTCCAGCGTCGCGGCGTGGTTGGACATCAGCAGCCCCGTACCGACACGGCGCGGGTGCAGCACCTTGCGCGCGTGGCCGGCGGCCCAGCCGATGTGCTCGACGGCGAGGAAGACCTCCAGGAAGGCGTCGCCGCGGGGCTTGCCGTTCTCCCGGTGCATGAGCTCGCCGAGCTCGTCGAGCCCGCGGGTGATGACGCCGGCCCACTTGCGCAGCCGCCGCTCACGCTCGGCCCAGGTCAGCGAGGACCACCAGGCGGAGGCCTGGCGCGCCTCGGCCACGACCGCGCGCACCTGCTCGGCGGTCATGGCGGGGAAGGTGGCGACCTCGCCGCCGTCGGCGGGGTCGTAGGAGACGAAACTGGGGGCGCCCGGTTCCAGGACGCCGACAGCCGCGCCGTTAGCTGAACCCTGATCGCTCATGGCTGACTGCCTCTTCCGTGCGGAGGTGAGGGTGGGTTGGGGACAGGTGGTCGGAGACGTTTGGTCGGAGACGGTTGGTTCCGGAGGGTGTCCGGTCGATCGCTACCGCCGGGTAACGTCGATGGTTCCGATCCTTCACCTCGAAGCGGCCTGGGGCAATAGGGAGTTGGGACGTGTGGTGGATCAGGTGGGGATTAGGTGGGGGAAACGCGCGACCGGCGGCTGCCCCTGGGGGCAGCCGCCGGTCGGTTGTGGTGCTGGGTTTTCAGTGCTTAGCGCTTGTCAGAGCCGGAGTCGGAGCCCGAGTCGTGGTCAGAGTCGTGGTCAGAGTCGGAGCGGGGGCCGGCGGGATCAGCCTTCGCGTCGACCTCGTGGTCGGCGTCGTCGTCTTCACCGTCCTCGTCCTCGTCGTCGTCCTCATCTTCGAACTCTTCGTCTTCGTCGTCTTCGTCGTCTTCAAAGTCCTCGGCTTCAACCTCTCCGGCCTCGCCGTCGCCGGCCTCACCGTCGAGCTCGTCCTCGAACTCGTCGAAGGCGATGCCGTCCATCTCGTCGACCCGCTCGGCGGCGTCGGTGAGCCCCTCGGAGTCGGCGTCGGCGGCGCGCATGAACCACTCGCGCGCCTCCTCCTCGCGCTCGGCGGCGAGCAGCGCCTCGGCGTAGGCGTAGCGCAGCCGTGCGGTCCAGGGCTGGATCTTCGCCGGGGTCAGGTCGGCACCCTGCAGCTGCACGACGGCGGCCTCGGGCTGCTCCATGTCGATCCGCGCACCGGCCGCGACCATCCGCAGCTCGATCTGCGTCTCCTTGTCGAGCGTCTTGGCCTCCGGCGCGGCGGCCATCGCCAGAGCCCGCTCCGGACGCCCCAGGCCCCGCTCACAGTCGGCCATGACGGCCCAGTGGTCGTTGGTCCCGGTGATCCGCCGCACGGTCCGCAGATCCGCCAGCGCCTCGGAGTACCGCCCGGTCAGGTACGCGGCCAGCCCCGCGGCCTCCCGCGTCGAGGCCAGGCGCGGCGCGAGCTTCATCGCGGTCCGGGCGTGCCGGTAGGCGAGCTCCGGGTCCTCGTCGAGGTTCTGCCCGGCCATCACCAGGTGCCCGGCCACCAGCGTGGCCTTGGACCTCAGCAGCTGAGCGAGCTCGTCCTGAATGTCCTTGTCGAGCTTGTCGAGGGTGGCGTCCGGCGCGATCTCCAGGACGTCCTCCTCGGGCGCGTCCCGGTCGACGACACCGCCGAACCCGACGCTGACCCCGCCCTCGCGCTCATCGAAGCCCCCACGCGCGTCCTCATCACCGAACCCGACGCGCGCACCATCGTCGCCAAAGCCGCGCGGGGAACCGAACTCGCCGTCCCGACGGTCATCACGCGAGCCGGCACGCTCGCCATCACGACCACCGGCGTAGCCACCACGGGAGTCACGGTCACCGTACCCACCACGACCAGCCGACGGACGGTCGCCGCGCCCACGGGTGTCACGCTCGCTGTAGCCGCCGTGCGAGTCGCTGCCGCGTCCACCGCGCGAGTCACGATCCCCGCCGAACGACCGCGGACCGGCCCCGGAGCCACCTCGGGAATCACGGTCACCACGGCCCGCGTATCCACCGCGCGAATCCCGGTCGCCGAAGCCACCACGGGAGTCAGAACCGCGACTGTCGCGCGAGCCGAAGCCACCACGGGAGTCGCGATCGCCATGGCTGGAGCCACCACGGGAGTCCGAGCCACGGTTGTCCCGCGCACCAAAACCGCCACGCGAGTCGCGATCGCCATAGCTGGAACCGCCGCGCGAGTCGGAACCACGGCCTTCGCGCGAGCCAAAGCCACCACGCGAATCACGGTCGCCGTAGCCGCCACGGGAGTCAGTGCCCCGACTATCGCGCGAGCCGAAGCCACCACGGGAGTCCGAGCCACGGCTGTCCCGCGAACCGAAACCGCCACGCGAATCGGATCCCCGGCTGTCGCGCGAACCGAAACCACCACGCGAATCACGGTCGCCATACCCGGAGCCGCCCCGCGAGTCGGATCCCCGGCTATCGCGCGAGCCGAAGCCACCACGTGAATCAGAACCACGGCTGTCGCGCGAACCGAAACCACCACGCGAGTCGCGATCACCGTACCCGGAGCCACCCCGCGAGTCGCGGTCGCCGCCGCGAGAATCCCTGTCCCCATAACCAGAACTGCGGCTGCCTCGCGAATCCCGATCGCCGTAGCCGGAACCGCCACGCGAGTCAGAGCCGCGACTGTCGCGCGAACCGTAGCCACCCCGCGAATCGGTCCCGCGGCTGTCCCGCGAACCGAAACCACCGCGCGAATCCGAGCCGCGACTGTCGCGCGAGCCGAAACCGCCCCGCGAATCACGGTCGCCATACCCGCCCCGCGAGTCCCGGTTGCCGGAACCGCCGCGCGAATCCCTGTCGCCGTAACTGCCACGGCTGCCCGAGTCCCGGTTGCCGGAGCGATCGTCGCGTCCGCCTCGCGAGTCGCGGTCGCCGTATCCCGAGCCGCCGCCGCGCGAGTCACGGTTCCCATATCCGGAGCCGCCGCGCGAGTCGCGGTCGCCGTAGCTGCTTCGGCCGCCGGAGTCGCGGTTGCCGGAGCGGTCATCGCGTCCGCCGCGCGAGTCGCGGTCGCCGTAGCCGCCGCGGCCACCGGTGGAGCGGTCGTCGCGACCGCCGCGTGCGTCGCGGTCGCCGGAGCCGCGGCTGTTGCCGGCGCCGGGGCGGTCACCATAGCCCGAGCCGGAGCGGCCGCCTCGGTCGCCGGCGCCGGGACGGCCGGAGCGGTCGTCGGCGGGGCGGCGGTTCTCGCCGCTGCCCCGGGGTCCCTGGCCTCGGTCGCGATCCCGGTCGGAGCGGCCCGGGCGACGGTCCGAAGATGGTGACATTGGATCCAGCTCCTGTTCCTGTTATGAGTCGGGGTCCATCCTCCCGCACCGCGGAAGAAAGGGCCAAACGCGACGAAGCCCCCTCCGGGAGATCCCGGAGGGGGCTTCGTGAAATTTAGTCCGGCCGCGTCCTACTCTCCCACCAGGTCCCCCTGGCAGTACCATCGGCGCTGGCGGGCTTAGCTTCCGGGTTCGGAATGGGACCG
>NZ_JBGCCM010000084.1:0-9261 GCF_041262085.1 Catenulispora sp. GAS73 | reverse complement strand
GTTTTGAACCTTAGACAGTCCAAAACCCTAGATCGGACACGGCGTGCACGCGCGCAACCCCACCCAAACAACCCACACATAAGTCAGAGGCGCCTCAAAAAACGCCCTTGACCGTCAACCCACGAACAAACCGCACCCGCCACCAGCACCACCACCCAACATCAACCCGCAGCGTCTGATATTCCTCCGATGGCGCCGGAGTCGGCGGATCCGGTCCGGCGATGATCGGGGGTGTGCGCACCTTGACCGCCCTGACCTCGGCCGACATCGACAACTTCCGGATCATCGGCGAAGAGGGCAGCCCTGATCTGTTGAGCGAGCTGATCGGCGGCGAGATCGTCGTTCGCGGGCCGATGGCCGGGCGCGCCTGCCGAATCTGGGCTGTGATCAGCAAGCAGATCATGCTGCGGTCGGCCGCGCGTGCTCTGGTCTCGGCGCGAACCGGGTTGGCGACACCGCACGGGTTCTTCATCCCCGACATGACAGTCGTCGAGCGGCCTGGCTTCTGGTGCGGGCGGCCCTCGTGGGGGCCTACGCTGCGGCCGGAATTCCGCTGTACCTGCTGGTCGACCGTGATCGTCAGGAGACCGTCCTGTTCAGCCGGCCCGATGTCGAAGCTCAGGACTACCGCGCCGGCATCCGTGTCCCCTTCGGCTCGGCCCTCGAACTCCCCGCGCCGTTCTCCTTCACCCTGACCGATTTCACGCCGCGCGCCGACTGATCGCGCGCGGCCGCGGCCCCCCGCCCCCGTCGCGCGTATCCAGCCCCCGGCTCGCCCTTGTCCCCGTCCCGGCTCTCTGGCGTAATTGAACACATCAGCCTTGTGAGACGGGAGACTGCATGGCCTCACCAGCACGCGGACACCACCGCATCCTTCGGTGGCTGAACCATCCGCGGCGGCTGGTGCGCCTGAGTGCGGGGCAGCGGCGTCGGTTCATCCTGGTCGTGGGGAACACGATCGTCACCTCCGGTGCCATCGTTCTGCAGGTCTCCGCGCGCGGGAACCTCGTGGTGTGGACGCTGGCGCTGATCGCCGTCTCGCTCATCACCGGCATCCTCGCGATCGGTACCGAGTGGCTCATCGTCGAGGGGGCGGCCAAGGCGCCGGAGGGGCGGCGGGCCAGTTGGCCGGATCCGCGGGTGGGTAACGGGGCCGGGCCGCTGAGTTTGGAGCTGCCGCCCGCGGACGAGCAGTTCGTCGGGCGGCGGCAGCAGCTCGATCAGCTGCGGGACATGCTGGAGCGGGTCGCCAACGACGGTCGCGGTGCCCCGGTGCTCGCTCTGTACGGCATGGGCGGCGTCGGCAAGACCTCGCTCGCCGTGCAGTTCGCCGAGGAGGTGCGCAGCGACTACCCCGGCGGTGTGCTGCACCTCTCGCTCAGCACGCTGAGCGCTGGCGGCCCTTCCGGCCGCGACGCGCCCGATCCCTCCACCGCCCTCGGGCGCCTGCTGGCCGCGCTCGGGGTGCGCGCCGGGGAGGTGCCGCCCGACGAGGACGCGCGCCGCCGCCTCTATCACGACCGCCTCGTCGGCCGCCGGGTCCTGGTCGTCCTGGACGACGCCAAGTCCGCCGCGCAGGTGCGTCCGCTGCTCGCGCGGGTCCGCGGCTGCGCCACCGTGATCACCAGCCGCCGCCCGCTGGGCCTGCTGGAGGCCGAGCCCTTCACCGTCGGCGGGCTCGACGACGGCTCGCTGCGCGAGCTCCTCGTCCGGCACGTCGGAGCCCGCCGCGTCGAGGACGAGCCCGACGCCGCCCGCCAGATCATCCGCGCCTGCGGCGGCCTGCCGCTGGCCCTGCGCCTGGTCGCCGCCCGGCTGGCCGCCGACAACCACCGCACCCTCGCCGAGCTCGCCGCGCGCCTGAGCCTCGACGAGTTCCGCTCCGGCGACGTCCGCGTCCGCGACGCCATCGAGGTCTCCTACGCCGAGCTCGATCCGCGCAGCCGCCGGGCCTTCCGGCTGCTGACCCTGTTCCCCTCCATATCCCTGCGGGAGTGGGCCCCGGCGCCGCTGCTCGACATCCCGGTGGCCGCCGCCCTGGAGGTCATGGAAGACCTCGTCGAAGCCCAGCTGCTGGAGCGGGCGGCGCGCGGCAGCTCCAACGGCACCGAATACCGCTTCCACGCCCTCGTGCGCGAGTACGCCGAGGAGCGCCTCGCCGCCGAGGAAGCCCCCGCCGAGCAGCGCGCCGCGCTGGCCCGGCTCGGCGGCGCCTTCCTCGCGCTGGCCGAGTACGCCGAGCACCTCACCGACCCCACGGTCCCGCGCCACGGCCGGGACGGCGGGGCGCTGCCGTCCAGCGCCGAGCACTGGCACGTCGACGACCCCGACCTGCTCCGCTACGCCGAGTACGGCCCGACCCGCTGGCTGCTCGGCGACTGCCGCCGCCTGGGCCGCATGGTCGAGCGCGTGCACGCCGCCCAACTGTGGGACCTGTGCTGGGAGCTCTCGGTGGTCCTGGCCCGGGTGCTGGAGACCGTCTACACCGTCTGGAACCGCTGGGACGACGTCCTGCACGCCGGCCTGGACGCCGCCGCCCGCCGCGGCGACCGCCGCGCCGAGTCGATCATCCACCAGGGCTACGGCGTCCTGCGCCACTACCAGGACCGCTTCGACGAGGCCGAGCAGCACTTCACTGTCGCGCTGCGGCTGTGCCGCGAGATCGGCCACCGCCCCGGGGAGGCCTACACCCTGCGCTGGATCGGCCGCGGCCACTACTTCGCCGGCCACTTCGCCGCGGCGGTGCACGACCTGGAGCAGGCCCTGGAGCTGTCCCGCGAGCTGGGCAACAAGCTCGCGGAGGCCCGCGTCCTGCGCGACCTGTCCGAGGCCTACGCCGGACTGCGCCGCTTCACCGACGCCGAGGAGGCGATACGCGCGGCGCTGGCCCTGTTCGAGGGCGACGCCGTCGGCCAGGGCGCGGACTGGGACGTGCGCCAGCCCGCCGAGGCCGCCCGGGCCCGCCGCGACCTCGGCGTGCTGCTGAACCGCCGCTACAAGTTCGCCGAGGCCGAGCGCCAGCTGACCTCGGCTGTCGACACCCTGACCGAGCTCGGCCACTGGTTCTGGCGCGCCTCGGCGGTCTTCGACCTGGCCATGCTGCGCCTGCGCCAGCACCGCCCGATCGAGGCCGAGGCCCTGATGTGGCAGTCCTTCGACACCTTCAACGACTCCGGCTACCGCTACTGGACCGCGGTCGTGGGCCGCCGCCTGGCGATGCTCCGCCTGGAGCAGGGGCGGGTCGAGGAGGCCGTGGAGCTGATGATGCCGGTGCTGGAGACGTTCCAGCAGCTGGGCCTGGGGCTGTGGGAGAGCTACACGCTGCGCGTGCTGGCCTGGGCACGCCGCGAGGAGGGCCGGCTGGACGTCGCCGACCAGCACCTGGAGGACGCGGCCGCGCTGGCCGAGCGCTACCAGGACCCGTGGGGCCTGATGCGGGTGCGCTGGATGCAGGCCTCGGTGTGGATGGCGCAGGGCCGCGCGGCCGACGCGGTGCGGCTGTACCGGGAGGCGGCGGCGACCGCGGCCCGCTACGAGGAGCCGTGGCAGGAGGCTGAGATCCTGGCCGACCTGGCGAAGGCGCTGCGGGCGACGGGGGATCGGGCGGCGGCGGCGCGGGCCGAGGCCGGCGCGAAGGAGGTCGCGGCGAGCTTCGAGCCGCAGCATTGGGGACGGCGGCGGCGACGGCGGCGGTGGCGCGGCCGGCGGTGGGGGCGGCGATGGACTCCGGTGGCGTTCAGGAGGCGTGAGCCGCGATCGTAAGGCGTCGCTGAACCCTGATATGCCGGGCGGCCGTTCCAGGCCGTCCACGGCGCTCTGCGCGGCTCCCTGGCGCGCTACGGCGCCCTGTGCCGCCGTGTGCCGCCCTCCGCGGCGTTCACAGCCACCCCCACCGCGTCACCAGCCATCCGAGCTGCACCCGGCTCCGCGCGCCGGCCACCGTCATCAGGTCCCTGATGCGGCGCTCGACGCTGCGCCGGCTCAGGTACAGCGAGCGCTGTGCGGTGGCGCCGGAGTCGGCGAGCATCAGCTCCAGCAGGCGGCGGGCCTCGCAGTCCGGGGCGCGCAGGAGCGGGACGGGCTCGGGGCCGTGGGCCGGCAGGCCGGTGAGGGCCGCGTGCCGGCCCAGCTGCATGCGGTTGCGGCAGCCGGCGCCGTCCATCAGGGTCCGTACGTACCGCTCCACCGTCCGCTCGCTGACGCCCAGGCGATGCGCCACGGCTTGGTCCGTCAGACCGCCGATCAGCAGGACGAGGGTCCTCTCCTTCGTGTCCATCACTATGTCAAACGCTGAGCGTCCGGATTCGGTTGTATCGGCCCGGTGTCGGGTAGTCGCCATCGCAGAATGCAGGGTGCTGACAACGGCACGCGCGAGCCGGTCGATTAATGTGTCATGAGCCCGTTCAGATGTAAGGCCCTGGCCGCCGTGGCGCTGGCGGCGTCACTCGGCGCCTCGGGCGTGACCCCGTCCGTCGCTGCCGCAGACTCCGCGGCCCCTCGCGTGTCAGCTCTGTCGGCTGCCACCTCATCGATCGTGACTTTGCCGACCGGCGACCGGCTGAGCCTCGGCCCGCACGGCACCGTCACTCCGTTGTCCGCCGACCACGCCGATATGACCGGCTTCAACGACGCCTCCGGCGACCGTTACCTGGTCCCGGCCGAGGCCGCACCTTATGCCGGCCATCAACTGGACGTGTCGCTGTTCGACCTGACAAAGCTCGCCGTAGTCGAAGCGAACCAGAACCCTGCGACGGCACGGATTCCGGTCCGGCTCACCTACCGGTCGGGTTTCGCGCCGACGGCCCCGGCGGGCGTCACGCTGACCGCGGTCACCCACGCCGCGTCGACGGGATCCACCGCGACCGGCTATCTCACCGTCGACTCCGGCCGGGCGCTGGCCGAGGCGCTGCGGCAGCAGATCGCCGCGGACCGGGCCGCGGGGAAGGCGGCCGGAGCCTCGGGGCTGCCCGACGGCCTGTTCTCGATGGCGCTCGCCGGCTCGACCGCGCCGGCCACGCCCTTCTACCCCCTGAACATCCTGCAGATCGACGCGATCGATGCGAACGGCCAGCCTGCGAACATCGAGGTCGAGCTGATCGACACTGACAATTCCCAGATCTTCATGAGCCCGGTCACGGTGATGAACGGAGTCGCGCGGATCGCCGTCCCGGTCGGCCACTACGCGGCCTACGCCACCTTTTTCCAGATCGATTCGCAGGGCGATGTCGTCAAGGACAGCTTCGTCTCGATCCAGGACTTCCAAGTCCCGGCCACCGGTCCGGTCCCGACCCAGACGCTCGACGCGCGCACCGCGACGTCGCGGATCAACGTCACCACCGACCGGGCGGCCGCCCCGAACCTGTATCTGGACGCTGTCGTCCGCACTCCGCTGACCGGACCGGCCGACATCGTCTTCCAGGTGGCCAAGTCGCCGACCGGCCTGTACGTGAACCCCGCGCCGAAGGCGTCGGTGGGGAGCTCGGAGTTCGCCGTGGACTGGAACTCCGTCGCCCCGTCCTACCAGTACGTCGTGGCCTACCATTCGGACCACGTGGACGCGAACCAGACCTACGCGGCCCACGACGCCGACCTCGCGACGGGCACCGACACCCTCGCCGGCGATCCCGCGTACGGCACCTCGCAGCGGACGCTGTCCGGGGGCCTGTCGACCGACGCCGCCGGATTCCTGATCGGTGGCGGTTTCCCCAACGGCAGCACTGCCACCACCTACTACACCCCTGGTACGTGGAGCCGCAGTCTGCTCGGGCCGGGGTATTCCGGGCAGGGGAGCGGCATCATCGGGCCGGTCCTGTACTCCGATCCGGTGGAGTTCGCCCGCGGCACGACCGTCGCCCACACCTCGAATCAGGGCCCGATGACGCCCGGGGTGCGCCGGCACGCCGTGCCGGATCTCTATGACAGCTGCGGGGCCTGCGCGGGCGCCGGCGGCCTGAACGTCACGCTGCCGCAGGTCGGCGACAGCAACGTGGACACCACCGGGAGCACCGTGGGCACAGAGACGGACGCTTACTACTGGAACGGCACACCGATCGTGTCCAACCCCCCGGTGCCGCCGTCGCTCGGGCTGGTCCTGGGTGCCGCCCCGGCCGGCCCGGCGACGGTGCGCGTCGTCGTCGACATCGACCGCACCGAGGCCGGCGCGACTCAGTCCACGAAGACGCACACGGATGTTTCGTTCCGCTACATGGGCAAGGCCGATCCGGCCGCGACGCTGCCGGCCGGCATCACCTGCCTGGCCGCCGAGGCCGCGGCGGCGGTCGGCAACCCGTCCGGGCCGTGCCAGATCCTCCCGGTCCTGACGATCACCTACCGGCTGGCCGGCCTGTCAGCGACGAACACCTCGCAGTCGCGCGTGCAAGTACTGGGCCTGGACATCGGCCATGAGAGCTTCGGCGGTCGGGGCCCGCGCGCCGCGGTGACCTCGGCGCAGGCGTCGCTGTCCACGGACGGCGGTGCGACGTGGCACGACGTGCCGACGCTCGGCGCGTTCGGGCACTATGTGGCGCTGTGGCCGAACCCGGCGGCGGGCACCTCGCTGACGCTGCGGGTGACGGCGAAGGACGCCGTCGGCGGCACGATCGAACAGACTGTCACGAATCCCTACACCGTCGGCTGAGCTTGCGCCCTTCCGAAGCCCTCCGGGGTCGTAGGATCGCAGGGTTCTGACCCGGCGCTTCCCGCCAGGGGCGCCGGGTCCGGCATGCCCGCTCCGGAGTCGGCCGGCGCAGTCGGCCGGCGCAGTTAGCCAGCACAGTCAGCCGGCGCCGCGCGGCCGCCGCGGATGCTTGGGCCGCCGCAACCCGGCCGCCGTCAACCGCTGCAACAACTCCCGCGACCGTACCGGCAGCGCCCCGGCGGCGACCGCCTGCTCATAGAGGTGCGCCGGAAGGTCGTAGTGGTCGCGCTCGAAGCCGCGCGGCGGCACCCCCAACCGCTCGGCGAACGCGTGCAGCTCGGCGAAGGAGGTGTCGCTCACCAGGTGCGACCACAACCGACCGTGGCCGGGCCAGGTCGGCGGGTCGATGAGGATCACTCGGTCATCAAAGCACATCGGGATGGGTCATGCCTTTGAGCCCAGCGGTGCTCACCGCATGGATCGCTCAGCCTCCCGCCGCCGCCAAGGCAGCCACCACATCCGCCTCCACCAGCGCGGCGTTGATCTGCGCGGCGGTCGCGGTCGCCGCGCCGGCCGCCGCGATGACTCCGGTGGTCGGGTCGGCGACGTTGCCGGCGGCCCAGACTCCGGGCACCGAGGTGCGGCCGGCGGGTCCGGTCTTGAGCCAGCCGGTTTCGGGGTCCTTTTCGCAGCCGAGTGCGTCCAGCAGGGTGCTGTTGGGCTCGAAGCGCGGGACCAGGAACAGTGCCTCGCGGGGGATCCGAGTGCCGTCGGTCAGCTCGATCGCGGTCAGGTGGTCGTCCTCGGTGGCCAGGCGCTGGACCGGCCGTTCCTCGATGCGTACTCCGCGCGCTGTGAGCTTGGCGCGGTCGGCGTCCTCAAGGGGATGGCCGTTCAGGAAGTAGACCAGGTCCGCGCTCCACTGGCGGATCAGGAGGGTGTGGTGCGTCGACATCGGGCCGGTCGCCAGGGTCGCCAGCGGCGTGTCCTGGACTTCCCAGCCGTGGCAGTAGGGGCAGACGTGCACGTCCCGCGCCCACAGCTCGGCCAGGCCCGGCACGTCCGGCAGCACGTCGGTCAGCCCGGTGGTGACCAGCAGTTGCCGTCCGGTCGCTTCGCAGCCGCTGGCCAGCGTGACGCGGAAGCCGTCCGCGGTCTGCTCGGCCTTCTCCGCGTAGTCCGTCACGATCACGCCGCCGTACGACAGCACCTCGTCGCGTCCGTGCTCCAGCAGCTCAAGCGGGGGCATGCCGTCGCGGGACAGGTAGCCGTGCATGTGGCCGGCCTTGGCGTTGCGGGGCGCGCGGGCGTCCACGACGAGAACGCTGCGGCGCGCGCGGCCGAGCATGAGCGCTGCGGACAGCCCCGCTGCGCCGCCACCGACGATGACGACGTCGTAGTCCTGCCGGTGGTCCGTATCGTGCGTAGTGACCATGGTGTCCATGTGATCTCCTCCGCTGCCGAGGATGCGCCGGCGGCGCGGCGGCGGGCAAGAAATGTTGCCGACTTGGCAAACTGGAGGCATGGACGACCAGCTCGCCGCCGCCATCGGCACCCGCCTGCGCGCCGCCCGCCGGGCCAAGCCCCTGACCCTCGCCGAGGCCGCCGAGGCCACCGGCATCTCGGTCAGCACGCTGTCCCGCCTGGAGACCGGCGCGCGGCGCGCGACGCTGGAGCAGCTGCTGCCGCTCGCCGACCTCTACGAGGTCTCGCTCGACGAGCTCGTCGGCCGGGCCGAGCCACCCCGCAAGCAGGGCGACGGCCGGGTGATCGTGCCGCTCACCAAGGAGCCCGGCGGCCTGCGCGCCTACAAGATGACGCTCCCGCCGCGCGCCGACGACGAACCCGCGCCGCAGCTGCGCACCCACGAGGGCTGGGAGTGGATGTACGTGCTCAGCGGCCGCATGCGGGTGCTGCTCGCCGAGCACGATCTGCTGCTGGGCAAGGGCGAGGCGGTCGAGTTCGACACTCACGTCCCGCACTGGTTCGGCGCCGCCGGCCCCGCGCCGGTGGAGGTGCTGACGCTGTTCGGGCCGCAGGGGGAACGCGTGCACGTCCGGGCCCGGTCGCGCGGGCAGTGGGGGTAGGGCGACGGGGATAGCGAGAGGGCAAAACGGGCGCTGCTGCTTGATGTGTGGTTGTGGCGGGTGCGGTTTGTTTGTGGGTTGACAGTCAAGGGCGTTTTCTTACGGCTTCGCGCGGGTTTAAGAAGGATCCGCTGGGTGGCGCAGTTCGGTTGAGCGTGGTGCGCTGCGTTGGCGGCCGCCGGTGATGCTGGACACGACCGCGCCGGTCCGGGTCACTGCGCACGCGTCGCGTGTGCGGCAATCGTCGGGCGTGGTGGGCACCTGAAGTCAAGAGCAGGCGCCTCCGGCGGGGGCACTCCAGACTCTGAGGGATCCCCAACCCCCCGCGTCGGCGGCGGTCTGAGTGTTGGTCGCCTGTGGTGTGGACGGGGGTCCACTCGGGTGCGTACACGTGCGGGTAGTGAGGTGGTGTGCCCAAGACGCGGGAATTCTTCCCACAGGTGGGGTTGTCCCGGGTTCCCCGTCGCGTCGGCGGGCGTAGCCAAGCTGACCGGGCCGGTGGTGTCAAGTCGCACGAAACCGCACCACAGCAGCGTG
>NZ_JBGCCM010000083.1:0-9474 GCF_041262085.1 Catenulispora sp. GAS73 | reverse complement strand
GCTGCCGAGCTGCCGAGCTGCCGAGCTGCCGAGCTGCCGAGCTGCCGAGCTGCCGAGCTGCCGAGCTGCCGAGCTGCCGAGCTGCCGAGCTGCCGCTGTGTCGGCCTTCCGCTGTGCCGCCCTGCCGCCTCTCGCGCTGTTTGCTGCCTTGCTGCCTTGCTGCCTTGCTGGCGCCGGGCGCTCGTATTGTTGCGCCGCCGCGATCGCTCCGGCTGGTGGCTCAGCGTTCAGCGGGCCCAGATCGCGAAGGTGTACCCGCGCGCCTTCAGGGTCTTGAGAATCCCGCCGAGCGCCGCGACGGTCTGGCTGCGGTCGCCGCCGCCGTCGTGCAGCACTACCACTGAGCCGGGTCGGACCTGGCTGAGCACCCTGTTCTGGATCGTGGCCGTGCCGGGGCGCGACCAGTCGCGCGGGTCGACCGTCCACAGCGCGATCTTCTTGCCGAGCGCTGATGCCCGCGATCGCACGTCGGCGTTCACCGCGCCGTACGGCGGCCGCAGGCAGCAGGGGCGGTAGCCGGTGTGCGAGCGGATCTGCCCGTCGGTGGCGCTCACCTGGTACGTGAACTGCGAAGCCGACAGCTTCCGCAGGTCGGGGTGCGACCAGGTGTGGTTCTGCACGCTGTTGCCCTGCCGGTAGACCTGCGAGGTCAACGCTGGGCGCGCGGCCACGTTCTGCCCGACCTCGAAGAACGTGGCGTGCACCCCGTACTGCGCCAGGATCCTGAGGACCTGCGGCGTGTAGGGGCTGGGCCCGTCGTCGAACGTGATGGAGACGACCTTGCCCGCTGCGGCGGCGGGCGCCGCCGAGAGCGTGACGCCGATCAGGGCGAGGACGGCCGCGAGGACGAGGGATCCGAGCTTGCGAGAAAGTCCTTTGATCACTTCCAGTGCATTCCCAGTGCCGGAGGATGAATGCCTGATTGGCGGATAATTCCCCCATAAGGCCCTGTAGTTCCCCCGGGCTGTCCCTGTACCCCCTGCTGCGCGACAGCTACGAGCGATCGCCGAGTGCCTGTCGCGCGACCAACGACGCGTGCAGCTCACCAAGGTCCTCGGTACGGTGCGCCGACAGCCCCGTCAGCTCGCTGATACGCCTCAGCCGGTAGTCGACGGTGTTGGGGTGAACGTGCAGCGCGGTGGCCGTCGTCCGGCGGTCGCGGTCCAGACGCAGATACGTCCGCAACGTCGTCAGCAACTCCGGCTTCCCCGCCACCGGCTCCAGCCGGGCCGCGAGCGCCGGCAGCGCCGCCGACGGACGGCTGAGCTGGTAGTCCAGCAGCACGTCTTCGAGCCGGTACAACCCCGGCGGACGCCCCGTCGCCCGCGCCAGATCGACGATCTCGGCCGTGCGCGCGACCGCGGCCGGCACCTCTGCGACATCCGCGACGGCGACCGCTGCCGTCAACGGAGCTCCGGCCACGTCGGCCGCATCGGTGATCAGGGCCCGTAGTCCGTCGTGATCCAGAACAACCGCGTCATCGTCGAGCGGCATCAGGACCGTGCCACGATCCGCCCGGAACGCGGTCAGGCACGGCTGCTGCGCGAAGGCGTCCAACGCCTCCCGCACGCGCCGGATCTTTCGGCGTGCCGCGACGCCGGGAGCAGCCGCGTCCTCGTCGGGATGCCGTTCGAGACGCAGCGTCAGCACGGCATAACGCGGCGCCGCACGCACCGCCCCGTCCGGCTCCGTCCCGGAAAGTAACGCCGCCATTAACGCGTGCCGACCGCTGTGTTCCTCGCTGTCGATCGTCCGCCGCGCAGCGAGGTAGCTTTCCGTGACCGAGCACAGGATCCGGCGCTGGATGTCCAGCAGCATCGCCAGCAGCTCGCGCAGGTCGGTGTGATCGGCGGACGTGGCCCCGGCCGACACCTGCGACCACACCATGGAGATGCCCAGCTGGTACGCCGCCAAAATCGCGTCCAGTGGCACGCCTTCCTCGGCGCGGCGCTGCGCCGAACGCCGCTGAGCGGCCAGCTCGGTCTCGTCCGGGACCCGCCGCGCCTCGACCGCGTCGGCGAACATCCGCACTGACTGCTGCACGATCTCCGCGATGTCCCCGGCGACTTCCTCGCCGGGCAGCGTCGCGTAGACCGGCAGCTCGTCGAGCAGACGGGCCAGGACGCGGCGTGACAGGTCCGGCGCCATCGCCCGCAGGTCGGCGGCGACCGGCCGACCCCCGATGTGCAGCGCTTTCGGATCCTCAACGCCGTTGTGACGCGTCACAGAATCCCTCGCTGAAGTCTGGGTCACCGTCCAGTTAATCAGTGCCCGAAGAGTCTGCATGATGACAGGCGACAGCGTCCATCCACTCAGCGTGCAGAAGCCCGGAGGAGAACCCCACCGTGAAAGCGTCTCGCACCGTCAAGGCCGCCGCAGGGCTCTGCGCCCTGCTCGGCGCCGTCTTCGCCACCGCCGCCACCTCGGCCACGGCCCAGGCCGGCGCCACCCCGCAGGTCTACGTCGCACTCGGCGACTCGATGGCCTCCGGGCCGCTGATCCCGAACCCGACCGGCGAGCTCGCCTGCGCCCGCTCCACCCACAACTACGCGCACGACATGGCCGCCGCGCTCGGCATCCCAGTCCTGCGCGACGTGACGTGCAGCGGCGCCAGCACCTTCCATATGACGAACCCGCAGCCGCTGTCGATCGCCGGGGTGTCCGCCGGCACCGCGCCGCCCCAGTTCGACGCCCTGACCCCGGACACCACGCTGGTCACGCTCACCATCGGCGGCAACGACGTCGGCCTGGTCGGCGTCGCGCAGAACTGCGAGCAGCTGAATCCCTTCGCCGCACCGTGCAAGGGCAAGTACGTGGTGAACGGCGTCGACTCGGTCGCCGCGCGCACCGACGCCTTCGCCCCGAAGCTGGCCGCCGTCCTGGCCGGCATCCACCAGCGCTCCCCGCAGGCCCGCGTCCTGGTCACCGGATACGGGCTCTACATCAAGGCCGGCGGCTGCTGGCCGGTCGAACCGCTGCTCGGCTCCGACGCTACCTGGCTACAGAGCGAGGTCGACTACCTGAACAGCACCATTGCCACCACCGCCGCAGCGAACGGCGCGACCTACGTCGACATGCGCACCCCCAGCGCCGGCCACGACTCCTGCCAGGGCGAAGGTTCGCGCTGGGTCGAGGGCTTCGTGCCACTGTCCCTGGCCGCGCCGCTGCACCCGAACCAGTCCGGCGAGGCGGCGTACGCGCGCATCATCGGCGCCGTGGTCGCGAACGGCTAGCCGGAGGGGGATCGCAACGCTGTCGTGTGCACCGAGCCGCCGGCGTCGTGACAGCTGCCAGTACGTGAAATGCGTTCCCTGAAATCTGTCCCCTGAGAAAGGACACCTGCCTCATGAAGCACCGTCCGTGGTCGTGGCGCATCGCCGTGATCGCCGCGCTGCTCGCCCTGTTCCCCCTGGCCTCTGCCTCCGCCTCGGGCTGGACCCGGCTGCCGAGCTACCAGACGTGGACGCTGGTGACCGCGCTGGAGCGCGGCCAGGGCGTCTCGACCGACGGCACCTACTACTACTTCTCCGGCACCTATTCGCTGGACAAGGCCACGGTCAACGGCATCAACGACGTCACATCGAACGCGACGGCCATCCCCTCCCAGCTCTCCTCGCAATACGGCTCCAACCACATCGGCGACAACGACTACTACGGCGGCTACGTCATCACCGGCATCGAGGACGGCAGCGCCTACCAGCACCCGCTGCTGGCGCTGTTCAACGCCTCGAACCTGAGCTACACCGGCCGCTACGTGCAGCTGCCGCTGAATCTGATGCCCGGCGGCGTCCCGTGGGTGGCCGTCGACGCCGCCGCCGGCCTGGTCTACACCGCGCCGTGGAACCAGAGCGCCGCCGACGGCAGCGACCACCTGGTCGTCTACAGCCTCCACGACCTGCTCACCCTCCCGGCCGGCGCGGCCCTGCCGGTCCTGCGCACCGTGAAGCTGTCGCAGCCGCTGAGCCGCATCCAGGGCGCGAAGGTCTGGCGCGGCCAGCTGTGGGCCTCGGCCGACATCGCGGGCAACAAGTCGGTCTGGACGATCGACCCCACCACCGGCGCCACCGCCGAGCAGTTCACCCAGGACGTCCAG
Organism: Catenulispora sp. GAS73; assembly: GCF_041262085.1. NCBI lineage: Bacteria > Bacillati > Actinomycetota > Actinomycetes > Catenulisporales > Catenulisporaceae > Catenulispora > Catenulispora sp. GAS73. Next base: position 5,381 of record NZ_JBGCCM010000083.1, on the reverse strand, counting down.
CCCAACGACGAGGTCGAGGGCCTGGTGGCGCTGGACCTCGGCCCCTCCGGCGGACAGCTGCACCTTCTGAACGTCGGATCCGGATGGAAGTCGATCTTCTTGTACTTCCAGCATTACGCACTGAACTAGCTCCGGTGCAGATCGGATAGGACCGCGGCGGCGGAGGTTCCCCAGCCTCCGCCGCTGCGGTTGACTCGAACCATGACCGAATCAGAGATCTGGTTTCAGGACCCGTACGCCGCCTTCGCCCAGGGCCGCCAAAGCACGGGCCCGGCTTTCGTCCCGGCCGTCGGCGCATGGGTGGTGGCCCGGCACGAAGACGTGCTGGAGGTACTGCGCCGCGCCGACGAGTTCTCCTCGGCCAACACGTTGCCGCGCGATGAGATGCTGCCGGAAGCGGTGCGGGCCGAACTGGCCGACAGCATCGGCGGACGGCCGGTCGTGGTGAACTCCGACGGCGCCGCGCACCGGCGCTACCGTGCGCCGTTGCTGGCCGGGCTCACACCGGCGCGGGTGGAGCAGGTGGTGCCGTTCATCGGACAGCGGGCTGCGGAGCTGGTCGACGGCTTCGCCGGGGACGGCCACGTCGAGTTCGTCAGCCGCTACACGTCAGTGCTGGCCAGCGAAACGATCGGCCGGCTGATCGGGCTGGAGCCGGAGGAGGTCGCGCAGGCGGTCCACGGCACCACGCAGGCGCTGATCATGTACTTCTTCCCCGTCGGCGACGAGCAGAAGGCCCGGGCCGCGCGGAAGTTCGCCGAGATGCGGGCGATGATCGACGCGCACGTCCGGCGTCGGCACGCCGAGCCGCGCGACGACCTGTCCAGCGCGTTGCTCAGCGCCCTCGTTCCGGACGGCAGCGGCGAGCTCACCCTCGACCAACGCCACGAAGTCGCCTCGAACGTCCTGAACCTGTTCATCGCCGGCTTCATCACCGCCACCCCGCTGCTCGGCACCATGGTTCTCAACCTGCTGCGACACCGCGAGCAGTGGGAACTGCTGTGTGCGAAGCCTGAGTTGATCCCGGCAGCGGTCGAGGAGGCCACGCGCTACGACACCTCGATGCAGAGCGTCCGCCGCATCACCACCGCTCCGGTGACGCTGGCTGGCGTCGAGATACCGGCCGGCGCGACGCTGCTGGTGGCGCTCGCCTCCGCGAACCGCGACGCGGAGGTCCACGACCAGCCCGACGTCTTCGACATCACCCGGCCGACCGGTACCGCCGCCAAGCACCTGTCGTTCGGGCACGGCCCGCACGCGTGCGTCGGCGCGCAGCTGTTCCGCGAGGAAGCGCGCGCGACGCTGCGGGTCCTCACCGAGCGCCTGCCGAACCTGCGACTCGCGCCGCAGGAGACGGGGACGATGGGCCGCAGCGTCGTGCCGCGTGACGGCTCGCTCCAGGAGCTGAACCTGGTGTGGTAGCCGCGAAACCGGTGTGGTGGCTACCGGTGTGGTGGCTACAAGTGGCTACAGCCCGAGCGACTTGGCGACCACCGACTTCATGACCTCGCTCGTGCCGCCGTAGATCCGGTACACGCGGTTGTCGGCGTACAGCTTCGCGATGGGGAACTCCAGCATGTAGCCGTACCCGCCGTGCAGTTGCAGGCACTTGTCGATGACCCGGCTCGCCATCTCCGTCGTGAAAAGCTTCACCCCGGCGGCGTCGGCGACCGTCAGCTCCCCGGCCTCGTACAGGTCCATGGCGCGGTCGATCATCGCCTGCCCGGCGGTCACCTCGGCGGTGCACTCGGCGAGCACGAACTTCGTGTTCTGGAACGAGGCGACCGGCGTGCCGAACACCTCGCGCTCCTTCGTGTACGCGAGCGCGAACTGGATCGCGGCGTCCGCGGCGGCGACTGCGGACACCGCGATGCCGAGGCGCTCGGGGATCAGGTTGTGCGTCAGGTAGGAGAACGCCTTGCCCTCCTCGCCGAGCAGGTCCTCCACCGGCACCTCGACGTCGGTGAAGGACAGTTCGGCGGTGTCGGAGGTGCGCAGGCCGATCTTCTCCAGCTTGCGGCCGACCGCGTAGCCGGGGGACTTGGTGTCCACGACCAGGATCGACAGGCCGGCGCGGCGGTTGTCCGGGTCGTAGGGCGAGGTGCGCGCCACCACCAGGACTCGGTCGGCCAGCACACCGCCGGTGATGAAAGTCTTGGCGCCGTTGAGCACGTAGTGCGTGCCGTCCTCCGACAGCTTCGCCGTGGTCTTGATGCCGGCCAGGTCGCTGCCGGTGCCCGGCTCGGTCATCGCGATCGCGGTCATCATCGCGCCGGAGACGAAGTCCGGCAGCCAGCGCTGCTTCTGCTCGTCGTTCGCGAACTCCATCAGGTACGGGAGTACCAGCCCGGTGTGCACCGACGAGCCGCCGAAGCTCACGCCGGCGCGCATCAGCTCCTCGGTGGTGACGGCCTGGTACTTGAAGCCGTTGCTCTCGCCGGCGCCGCCGTACTCCTCGGGCACCTCGATGCCGAACAGGCCCAGCTCGCCGAGCTTGTAGTAGAACTCGCGCGGGGCGTGGCCCTGCTTCTCCCACTCGGGGTGGACCGGGACCACCTGCTCGGCGATGAAGTCCCTGATCATCTGGCGGAAGGCCTCGTGGTCTTCGGTGTAGACGGAACGGCGCACAGTGCGTGTCTCCTCATCGGTCGCGCTCGACGGCTTGCTCGACGGCTGCCTTCAGCTTCGCGGTCGCGGTGGCTCGCGGCTAGTCGGAGCGCGCGGTTGCCCGCTAATACTCGCCGACGTATATTTGTAGACGAGTAAACGGCGGATCGCAGGGATGGCGCCGGAGTGTCGGAGCCGGGAGGTGGCCATGGCCGCGAAACGCAAGGTCGACAACCTGCTCGCGCTCGCGGTGTTGGCCACCGTCGTCCAGCGGCCCATGCACCGGTACGAGATCGCCTCGCTGATCCGGGCGCACGGCAAGGACCAGCAGATGGACGTGAAGTGGGGGTCGCTCTACACGGTCGTCCAGAACCTGGCCAAGCACGGGTTCCTGGAGGTCGTCGGCACCAGCCGGCAGGGCGCGCGACCGGAGCGGACCGTGTACCGGATCACCGACGCCGGACGCGCCGAACTCGCCGACTGGACCCGCGAGCTGATCAGCACGCCCGAGCCGGAGCACACGCGGTTCGCCGCCGGGCTGTCGGTGCAGATGATCCTGCCGCCGGCCGAGGTGATCGAGCTGCTGCGGACGCGGCTGGCGGCGTTGGAGGAGGGGATCGGCGCGCGCAAGGCCGCGCTGACCAAGACGCTGCAGACCGTGCCGCGGCTGTTCCTCGTCGAGGACGAGTACGCGCTGGCGATGGTCGAGGCCGAGGCGGCGTGGGTGCGCGGGCTGCTGGCGGAGTTGAGCTCGGGGACGTTCCCGGGGCTCGACGGCTGGCAGGCGTTCCACGACGGGGCCGGGCTGCCGCCGGAGATGCTCGAACTCCAGGAAAGGAGTCTGGACCAGATACAGGACTGACACTGTGTCCCGGCGGCGATGCGCCAACACCACCGCCGGGACCTGCTCTCGCCACCGACGTCCGCACGGGCGAACCCCGGCCACGAGGTGCCAACCCCAGCTTAACGGGGGCCTCCCGGGCCTGATGTCGGGGCCGCGGCGCTCATCGCGCGTATCGCGGCAGATCGATCACCCACTGCGGAGGGATCCCATGTCCACATCACAGAACACTGCATCACAGAACACTGTCAATTCATCACACCCGACCGGTGTCCGCACGGCCATCGTCATCGGCGGCGGCATCGCCGGCCCGGTGACGGCCACGGCGCTGCGCAAGGCCGGCATCGAGGCCACCGTCTACGAGGCGTACCCCGAGCTCGGCGAGGGCATCGGCGGCGGCCTCGCGCTGGCGCCGAACGGCATGGCCGCGCTCGACCTCATCGGCGCCGCCGACGCGGTCCGGGCCGTGGCCACGCCGGTGACGCACACCCGGATGGCGATCGACGGCAGGCCGCACGACCTGCCGGCCCTGGCCGGCGTCGAGCCGCTGCAGATCGTCGGCCGCGGCGACCTGCACCGGGTGCTGCGCGACCGCGCGGTCCGGGCCGGCGTGCGCTTCGAGTACGGCCGGCGCCTGACCGGGGCCGTCGAGTCGCCCGACGGCGTCGAGGCGCGGTTCGCCGACGGCGGCACCGCCACCGCCGACGTGCTGATCGGCGCCGACGGCGTGCGCTCGACCGTCCGCAGCCTCATCGACCCCGCAGCCCCCGGCGCCGACTACACCGGCCTGCTGGCGTTCCAGGGCTACGTGGAAGCCGCCGCCGACCTCGACACCGAACCGGGCGTCATGACCTTCGCCTTCGGCAAGCGCGCCTACTACCTGTACTGGAAGATGGCCGACGGCCGCCTGACGTGGGGCGCGAACCTGCCGTCGAAGCAGTACATGTCGCTGACCGAGGCGCGCGCCGTCCCCGCCGACCAGTGGCTCCGCCAACTGCGCGAGACCTACCGCGACGACACCCCGGGCCGCCTCCTCGCCGAACGCACCACACCCGACAACCTCGACATCACCGGCGCCATCCACATCATGCCCCCGGTCCCGCACTGGCACAGCACCCGCATGGCCCTGGTCGGCGACGCGGTCCACGCCCCCTCGAACAGCACCGGCCAAGGCGCCTCAATGGCCATCGAAAGCGCCCTCCAACTCGCACGCTGCCTCCGCGACATCCCGAACCCAACAGCAGCGTTCGCAACCTACGAGGCACTCCGCAGCGACCGCGTCGAACGCATCACGAAGCGCGGCGCCCGCACGAACCGCACGAAGACACCGGGGCCGGTGGGGCGGAAGGCGATGCACGTGATGATGCCGCTGTTCTTCCGGCTGATGAACTTCGACAAGGTGATGGGCGCCGAGCAGCGCTACCGGATCGACTGGGAGGCCCCGGTGCGGTGAGGGGCCGGCTCGGAGGGCGCGCCGGTGCTGGTGCTGGTGCTGGCGCGCGAACCGAGGCCGAAGTGCGGGGCGGAGTTGAGCCGGAGCTGGTGGCGGGCCAGGCTCGCAGCGCAGGTCGGTGCTGGCGAGCCGGTGTCGGTGCGGTGAGCGCGCGGGCTCGGAGCGTGCCGGCGCTGGTACGCGACCGCGAGAGCCCGGGCCGCCGCTAGGTCGGTGTCGGTGCGCGAGGCTGACCTGAGTTGATTCCGGGCCGGACTTGGAGCGCGAGCCGGTGTCGGCGCGAGCCTTGGCTGGAGCTGGTGCCGGGCCGTGCGGGAGCGCGAGTCGGCATCGGTGCCGGAGCGCCAGGCGTGTGTTTGCGAGCGGCCAGAAGACCGTCAGTCCCCTGACACCCGCGCCGTCGTCGCGAACCGCATCCGGTACTCGCTCGGCGTCGTCCCCAAGTGCTTCGCGAACACGCGCCGCAGTGTCTCGTCGCTC
>NZ_JBGCCM010000082.1:0-9935 GCF_041262085.1 Catenulispora sp. GAS73 | reverse complement strand
CCCAGGCACACCACCGAACTGCGCCACCCAGCGGATCCTTCTTAAACCCGCGCGAAGCCGTCAAAAAACGCCCTTGACCGTCAACCCACAAACAAGCCCCACCCGCCACCAACACCCACACACAGATCAGCAGCGCCCAAAAAACGGAGCCAAGAAAGCCCGCTAGCCCTCAAGCTCCTCGATCTCAGTAGCCAGATTCGCCCGCGCGCGATGCTCGTACCGCTCCACCGCGACCGGCGTCCGGAACAGCTTCGGCAGCTCCAGCAGCCCCCGCAGCACCGCGGCGCGGCCCGGCCGGAACAGCTCGTCGGGTACCTCCGCGTACTCCTGCCGGATCGCGTGCGCGTAAGCGCGGTAGGCGCTGACGTCGCCGCCGAGGACTGCCAGATCGGCGTCGCAGAGTACTGCGCCATTCCGGTCGCCGTCGGCCGCCGCGTGCCCCTTCGTCAGCCGAACCAGCCGCGCCACCTCCGCGACCCGCACGTCGGGCATCCCCAGCGGCGGCAGCTCGTTCTCGGCCAGCTGCGCGCTCAGCTCCTCGTTGTCGGCGCTCGCCGTGCCGCCGTCGTAGACCGCGTCGTGGAACCAGGCCGCGTACCGCACCGCCGCCACGTCGTCCGCGTACCCGCCGAACTCGTCCACTCCGTCCAGGACCCGGACCAGGTGGTCCAGAGTGTGGTAGCGGCGGTGCGGCTCGGACCATCGCGCGACCAGCTCGTCGCCCAGGCGGATGCTCTCCGGGGTGATGCCGGCCAGGGCCAGCCAGCGGTTGTGAAGCGACAGCGCCATGGTCGCAGCCTACGCCGCCGCGGCTTTCCGGGCGTCCCGAGCGGTGGCCGCTTCCCAGGCCCGCGCGGCCCTCGCCTCGCAGTCCCGCAGCGTCCGCGACGCCAACGCCGCCCGCACGTCCGCGATCGCCGAGGGCGCCATCGACAGGGACCGGACACCCAGTCCGACCAGCACGCACGCCAGCAGCGGATCGGCGGCCGCCTCCCCGCACACGCCGATCGGCTTGTCCGCCGCCCGCCCCGCGGCCCCGGCCACGCCGACCAGCTTCAGCACCGCCGGATGCCACGGGTCCTGCAACGCCCCGACCGCGCCGAGCATGCGGTCGGCGGCCATCGTGTACTGCGTCAGGTCGTTGGTGCCGATCGAGGCGAAGCCGGTGCGGCCGGCCAGGATCGGACCGGCGGTCAGTGCGGACGCCGGGGTCTCGACCATGATCCCGACCCGGCCGCCGGCCACGTCCAGGCCGCAGGCCGCCGCCAGTTCGCAGAACCACTCGGCCTCGGTCACCTCGTCGACCATCGGCGCCATCACCCACACCTCGGGCGCGCTGGTCCCGGCCGCCTCCCGGATCGCCAGCAGCTGGGTGCGCAGGACCGCCTCGTTGCGGCCGTCGAAGGCCCGGAACGCGCGCAGCCCGCGGACGCCCAGCGCCGGGTTCGGCTCCTCACCCAGCGGAACGAACGGCAGCGGCTTGTCGGCCCCGGCGTCCAGGGTCCGCACCACCACCCGCGCGCCCTCCGGGAACGCGTCGAACACGTCCTTGTAGACCTTGACCTGCGCGTCGAACGTCGGCGGCTGATCCGAGTCCAGATACAGGAGCTCGGTCCGGAACAGCCCCACGCCCTCCGCCCCGGCCGCCAGCGCCGCCGGCACGTCGTCCGCGCCGCCGATGTTCGCCAGGAGCTTGACCTCGGTGCCGTCGGACGTGCGGCCCGGTCCGGTCGCAGCCGCCGCGGCCGACGCGGCGCAGGAGCGTGCGACCGCCGCCTCCATCGCCTCGGTCGACGGCCGCGCGAGCACGGTCCCGGTCGCGGCGTCCACCAGCACCGGCGTGTCGTCGGCCAGCGCCAGCACCCCGGCGGCGCCGACCACGGCCGGGATGCCCATGGCGCGGGCCAGGATCGCGGTGTGCGAGGTCGGGCCGCCCTCGGCGGTGACCAGCGCCAGCACCAGGCGCCGGTCCAGCAGCGCGGTGTCGGCCGGGGCCAGGTCGGCGGCGAGGAGCACGTAGGGCTCGGTGCGCCGCGGCAGCCCCGGCATCGGCACGCCGGAGGCGACCGCGATCGCCCGGGCGGCGATGTCGTCGAGGTCGGCGACCCGGCCGGCCATGTAGTCGCCGAGGGCGGCCAGCGTCGCGTGGAACTCGGCGAAGGTCTCGTGGATGGCCCGGGCGGCGGTCTTGCCGGCGTCGGTGCGGGCCTGGACGCCGTCCTCCAGCTCCGGGTCCTCCGCCATCATGGCCTGGGCTTCGAGAACGTCGGCGGTGGCCCCGCCGGCCGCCGCGCCGCGGGCCCGCAGGTCGGCCGCCACCGCAGCCAGGGCGGCGAAGGCCTTGGCGCGCTCGTCGCCGACGGAGCCGGTGGCCGGTACGTCCGCGGGCTCCGGCAGGGGCCGGCCCATGCGGGCGACCGGTCCGGCGACCGCGGCGGTGCCGACGCCGACGCCCTCGTACTCGATGGAGTCGGGGGCGTCGGGGGAGCCGTTCGCGCCGGGAGGGCCGCTCGCGCCGGTCGAGTCGGTCGAGCGTCCCGAGCGTGCCCCGTCAGCCATCGAGGTCGGTCTCCAACAGCTCGGCCAGCTCGTCCACCGCCGCCGCCGCGCCCTCGCCGTCGGCCGCGGCCAGCGTCACCCGCTCGCCGCCGCGCACGTCCAGCGACATCACGGCGAGCATCGACTTGGCGTTCACCGGACGCCCGCCGTCCTTGGCCACGGTCACCGGGACCGGCAGCTCCTTGGCCTTCTTGACGAAGACGGCCGCGGGCCGGGCGTGCAGCCCCACCTTGCAGGCCACGGTCACGGTGCGCTCGGGCATATCAGGGTCCTTCTGTCCTTCTCGGGAGGGGGCGGGGGTCAGCGCCAGTGGAACAGCTCGTCGCCGGCGGCCACCGCGCCGTTGACGATCGCGTCGATGGCGGCGGACTCGGCGTCCAGCGCGATCACCGGGCTCACCGGGGACAGGCCGCCGGCCTCGACCAGGGCCGGGTTCCAGGTCACGATCGGCTGCCCGGCGTGCAGCACGTCGCCCTCGACCGCGATCAGCTCGAAGCCCTCGCCGTCCAGGTTCACCGTGTCGATGCCCAGGTGGACCAGCACGCCGCGGCCGTCCTCGGACTGCACCACGAAGGCGTGCGGCTTGAGCTTGACCAGCCGGCCGGCGATCGGGGCCACGGCGACCTGCGGCGCGCGCTCGGGATCGACCGCGGCGCCGGGGCCCACCATGGATCCGGCGAACACCGGGTCGGGGACCTGGGCCAGGCCGATGGCGGTGCCGGTCAGCGGGGAGGAGATGGAGATGTCCATGGTGCTCGCTCGTCGTGCTCGGGGCGCTGGTCGCCGATGGGTGCGCACGCGCGGGGCCGGTGCCGTGCCGGGTGCGGCTACATCAGGTCCTCGATGTCGTTGGCGATGGTGTCCGCCTCCGGGCCGACCACCACCTGCACGTTGTTCCCGACCTTCATCACGCCGTGCGCCCCGGCCGCCTTGAGCGCGGCCTCGTTCACCTTGGACCCGTCCCGCACCTCGGTGCGCAGCCGGGTGATGCAGGGCTCCAGCTCGACGATGTTGTCGGCGCCGCCCAGTCCGGCGATGATCTGCTCGGCCTTGTTCACGGCAACTCTCCTCACTGGCGCCGGGCCCGCGGTTCCGCGGGCCCGGGTTGCTGACAACTCGGACGTTATCCCACTAAACAGTTGAAGACTTGATGGCCGATCGCCCGGTTGCGCCGTCTGTGGGGTCGCCGTCGCCGCCGCGGCCGCCACGGTGGATGCCGGGGCGCCGACGGCGGCGTGCAGCCTGCGCGAGCGGTTGGCACCAGTTGACACCGATGTGGCCCCGGTGGTCTAGTCCGGTGACATGAGCGATGAGGCCGCGGGCATCGACCCGACCAGCTCCGTGCCCAAGCACCTGCAGCTCAAGGACCTGCTGGGGCGGATGATCGCGGACGGGATGGAGCCCGGCTCGCCGATCCCGTCCGAGCGCGATCTGGCCGAGCAGCACGGCCTGAGCCGGATGACGGTGCGCCAGGCGATCAACGCGCTCGTCGCCGACGGCCGCCTGGAGCGCCGGCTCGGCCGCGGCACCTACGTCGCGCAGCCGAAGATGGACGTGCAGATCCGCCTGGTCGGCTTCACCGAGGACATGCGCCGCCGCGGCATGACCGCCAGCTCCCGCACGCTGTCCTTCGAACGCATCCACGCCTCCAGCGCCCTGGCCGGCCACCTGGAGGTGGAGTCCGGCGAGCCGGTGGTCCGCCTGGTGCGGCTCCGCTACGCCGACGGCATCCCGATGGCCATCGAGCGCACGCACCTGCCGGAGCGGATCGTGCCGGGTTTGGTTGAGGTGGGAGCCCCGGAGTCGCTATACCGGTACCTTGCCGAGGAATACGGGATCGTACTCACCTGGGGCGAACAGTCGATCGAGGCCGCGACCACCACCGCGGAGGACGCGCCACTGCTCGGTATTCGCTCTGACGGCGTAGTCCTTGTCATGGCGAGGCGTTCTTTTGCAGAAGATGTGCAAGTGGAATATGCGACGTCTGCCTATCGCGCGGACCGGTACCAGCTCTGGGTGCCGCTCGCGCAGGCGGCGCGTCCGATAGTCCGCAACCCGTAACCGGGCGGGGCGCGCTCACCACGCATCCCGCGACAGCGGGGCTTGGCATTACGTGGCACACCGAGAGGACCACCTGATGAGCGCAGAAGTCGCAGCGGCGGCCCCGAAGGAGCCGGGGTGGGGGAGCAAGGCCTTCGCCGTGCTGCAACGCATCGGCAAGTCCCTGATGCTGCCGATCGCCACGCTTCCCGCCGCCGGTCTTCTGGTCCGCTTCGGGCAGGACGACATGCTCGGCCGCTTCCACAACACGTTCCTGAAGAACGTCGCGGCCGTGATGTCCAGCGGCGGCAACTCGCTGCTGAACAACCTCCCGGTGATCTTCGCCATCGGCGTGGCCATCGGCTTCGCCAAGAAGTCCGACGGCACCACCGCGGTCGCCGCCATCGTCGGCTACCTGGTCTACAACGCCGTCTCGATGCAGATGTTCGCCGGCTCCCACCTCAAGTCCCAGGTCCTCGGACTGGTGATCAAGAACCCGGACCAGGGCGTGAACGACCCGGTGCCGGCCGGCGGCCTGAAGTTCGGCCTGGACCTGAACCTGCCGAACCCGACCGGGGTGCTCGGCGGCATCCTGGTCGGCATCATCGCCGCCCTGCTGTGGCAGCGGTACTACCGGATCAAGCTGCCCACCTGGCTGGCGTTCTTCGGCGGCCGGCGCTTCGTGCCCATCGCCACGGCCGTGGCCTGCCTGTTCCTGGGCGTCCTGATGGGCTGGATCTGGTCCCCGATCGGCCAGGGCATCAACGACCTGTCGACCTGGATCACCCGCCACAGCTCGATCGGCCTGTTCATCTACGGCGCCCTGAACAGGTCCCTGATCCCCTTCGGCCTGCACCACATCCTGAACGCCTTCCCCTGGTTCCAGTTCGGCACGTACACCAACGCCACCGGCACCCACCACGGCGACATCGCCCGCTTCCTGAACGGCGACCCCACCGCGGGCCTGTTCATGACCGGCTTCTTCCCGATCATGATGTTCGGCCTGCCCGGCGCCGCCCTGGCCATGTGGCGCTCGGCGCTGCCGACCAAGCGCAAGGTGGCCGGCTCGATCCTGATCTCGGCGGCGCTGACCTCGTTCGTCACCGGCGTGACCGAGCCGCTGGAGTTCTCGTTCATGTTCGTCGCGCCGGTGCTGTACGTGATCCACGCGATCCTCACCGGCATCTCGATGTCGCTGATGTGGGGGCTGGGGTGCAAGGACGGGTTCAACTTCTCCGCCGGCCTCATCGACTTCGCGCTGAACTGGGGGAAGGCGACGAAGCCGTGGCTGATCCTGATCATCGGGCCGATCTACTTCGTGGTGTACTACGTGCTCTTCACGTTCGCGATCAAGTTCCTGGATCTGAAGACACCCGGGCGGGAGCCCGATCCCGAGTTGGACGAGTTACCGGCGGTGACTTAGCAACCCGACACAACCCGTCCCTGCCAGGTGTTCGTCTCGATCACCGATCCGTGGCAGGCTGCCACCTATGTCTGATCCGACGCCCCTGCTGGAAGTCATCGCCGTCGACGCCGACGACGCCCGTGCCGCGGTCGCCGGCGGTGCCGACCGCCTGGAACTGGTCTCGTCGATGGAGTACTCGGGTTTCGACCCGGCGTTGGAGACGTTCGAGGCGATCCGGGCGGCCGTGGACGTCCCGCTGCGGGTGATGATCCGCCGCCGCGACGGCTTCTCGGCCGGTGGCGTGCAGGGTGTGGCAGAGCTCGTGCATGCGGCGGAGGCGCTGCGGCGGGCGGGTGCCGACGAGTTCGTGCTGGGCTGGCTCGATCCGGACGGCACGGTCGACGTCGAGGCGGTCCGCGCGGTCCTGGACGCCCTCGGCGGCGCGAAGTGGACCTTCCACAAGGCGATCGACGCCGCCCCCGACCGCGCGGCGGTGTACGACGCGATCCGCAAGATGCCCGGCCTGGACACGGTCCTGACCTCCGGCGGCTTCAAGGCCTCCGGCGACGGCGCCGAGGTGCTGCGCGCCGAGGCCGAGCGCGAGCGCGAGCTCGACGGCCCGCGGGTGCTGGTCGGCGGCGGGCTGACGCGGGAGGCGCTGCCGGGGCTGCGCGACGCCGGGCTGAACGCGTTCCACGTGGGGACCGCGGTGCGGGTGTCGGGGACCTGGGATTCGCCGGTGGATGTGGAGAAGGTCGCGCTCTGGCGCAAGCAGCTGGGGTAGCGCGACCCGTCCCGAGTTGATCATCTCTGCCACACTGGGGCTCCATCACCGAGCGTCGCCCGAGGGGGTCCCGATGTCCACCCGCCCTGCGGAAACACCCGAGCCGCCGTACTACATGGTCGTGTTCGCCTCACAGCGGCTGGAAGGCGACGACGGGTACGGCGAAGCCGCCGAGCGCATGGCCGAGCTGGTGACGCGGCAGCCGGGCTTCCTCGGCGCCGACTCCACGCGCGACGCGAACGGTTTCGGGATCACTGTCGCGTACTTCTCCGATGAGGAGTCGATCCGGCAGTGGTATCGGCATCCCGAGCACGCTGAGACCCGCGGCAACGGTCGGGACAAGTGGTATCAGCACTATGCGGTGCATGTCGCGAAGGTTGAGCGCGCGTACCGCTGGGACAAGTGAGACGCATGGGGCGGTCAGCAGCCAAGAATTCACGATGCCGCCCCCACTCCGCCCTTGTGCTAGGCTACTGCGCCTTGCCCGGCACGTACGGCGGTTCTGACTCTTACCGAACCGCGCGGACCTCTGCCTGAAGAACCTCCAACGCGCATCGGCGCCGATCCGGCGTGCGCGCGTTCATTCCTCTACTTCTTCAGGAGTCCGGCATGCCCGAATCCAGTGATGCCTCTGATCCGATCGTGGTCGGCGAGCAGTCCCATCTCGAAGAGTCCCGCGCCGCGCTGAAGGCGATGCGCGAAGACGCGCTGACCCTGAAGGCACAGGGCGGCAACGCCGTCTCGACGGAGAACCTCCTCGCCGCCCTGCGTGCCCGGGCCAAGGCGCTGATGGACGATCCGAACGTCCCGCTCTTCTTCGGCCGCCTCGACTACGGCGACACCGCCGACGCCGGCGAGTTCCGCAGCGAGCACTACTACATCGGGCGGCGGCACGTGCATGACGCCACCGGCGAGCCGATGGTCATCGACTGGCGTGCGCCGGTCTCGACCGCCTTCTACCGGGCGACGCCGAAGGTGCCGATGGGGCTGGATCGGCGAAGGCGGTTCGGGTTCGCGCAGGGGGCCATCACTGGGTACGAGGACGAGCCGCTGTCCGACTCCGCGGGGGCTGCCGGGGGCGCCGGGGGCGGGGCTTCCGGTGCGATCGCGCCCGCCGGGCAGCCTGGCGCCAGCCGCATTCTGACCGACGAGATCGAGCGCCCGCGTTCGGGGCCGATGCGCGACATCGTGTCGACCATCCAGCCGGAGCAGGACGAGATCGTCCGTGCGGATGTCAGCGTCAGCGTCTGCGTGCAGGGGGCGCCCGGGACCGGGAAGACTGCGGTCGGGCTGCACCGCGTTGCGTTCCTTCTCTACGCGCACCGCGACCGGCTGCGCCGGGGCGGCTCGCTGGTCGTCGGGCCGAACAAGGAGTTTCTGAAGTACATCGAGCAGGTGCTGCCCGCGCTCGGCGAGATCGAGGTCGGGCAGACCACGGTCGACGACCTGGTGGCCCGGGTGAAGATCACGGCTCAGGATCCTGCGGAAGCCGGGGTGGTCAAGGGCGACGCGCGGATGGCGCGGGTGCTGCACAACGTCATTTGGTCGCGGCTGCGCACGGCTCGGGAAGCGCTGCCGGACGGGATCATGATCGTGCGCGGGTCCCGGCGGTGGCGGGTACCGGCGTACGAGATCGACGAGCTGATCGAGGGCACCAGGGAGCGCGATGTTCGGTACGGGGCCGGGCGCGCGATGCTCGCGCCTCGCATCGCGCACGCGATTCTGTACCGGATGGAGGTCGCTGGGGAGACTACCGACGACCGGACGCAGAATGCTGTCGCGCGGACTAGCGAGGTGCGCAAGGCTGTGGATCTGCTTTGGCCGGCTATTGATCCGCTGAAGGTTGTGTTCGAGCTTTACGCCGACGCTGAAGTGCTCGCGGCGGCTGCCGAGGGCATCCTCACGGCTGAGGAGCAGGCGGCGATTCTGTGGACCGCGACGCGTCCGAAGGTGCCGCGGTCGGCGGGGACCGCCAAGTGGTCGAGTGCCGACGCGGTGCTCATCGACGAGGCGCACGATCAGCTCGATCGGTTGCCTTCGTTAGCGCACGTGGTGCTTGACGAGGCGCAGGACCTGTCGGCGATGCAGTACCGGGCTGTTGGGCGGCGGTGCTCAACGGGGAGCGTCACGGTGCTTGGGGATATCGCGCAGGGGACTACTCCGTGGGCGACGCCTTCGTGGGCCGAGACGTTGAAGCATCTTGGGAAGCCGGAGGCGGTGATTGAGGAGCTGACGCTTGGGTTCCGCGTGCCGCGGCAGATTATCGACTTCGCGGCGAAGCTCTTGCCCGATGCGGCTCCGGGGCTGCTGCCGCCGACTTCGGTGCGGCAGCAGGGCGGGGCGTTGGAGATCGATGCGGTCGCGAGCGAAGCGGACCTCGTCGGCACCATGGTCACGGCGGCGGAGCTCGCGTTGACGCTGCAGGAGGGGTCGGTCGGGCTGATCGCTGCTGATGCGCGCGTTGCCGAGGTGGCTGCTGCGCTGAGGGCTGAGGGGGTCGAGCACACGGTGCTGGGCTCGGAGCCTGCTGCGCCGGCTATCGAGGGCGCGACCGAGACCGAGGCGGAGCTGGTCGAGTCGCTGCTGGCGGAGACGGTCGGGCCGCGGCTGGTGGTGGTACCGGCGACGCTGGCGAAGGGGCTGGAGTACGACCAGGTGCTCGTGCTGGAGCCGGCCGAGATCGTTGCCGCCGAGCCGCGGGGGCTGCGGCGGTTGTATGTGGTGCTGACTCGTGCGGTGTCGCGGTTGCATGTGGTGCACTGTGCGGCTTTGCCGGTGCAGTTGAGGGGGGATGGGGGCTGATTTGGGGCTGATTCGGGGCTGATTCGGTTCGGCTTTTTGCCCGCCCGCAGCATCACCACTCCCATCATCACTGTCTGTGGTTTTGCAGGCGATTTTTACGGCTTCGCGCAGGGGTTGATGACCTCGCAGGGGGACGCAGTTCGGTTGTGCCCCGCGTGTCGCGCTGGCGGCCGGCTGTTTTCGTGGGCAAGACTGCGCGGCGGCTCAGGCTTCTGCGGCAGTGCGCTGGCGGCTGGCGGTTTTCATGTCCGGTTACGTCCTGGGACGTGGTGTATCGGTTAGCTCTGATGGGCGTATCGCCGATAGTTGAGGCGGTCATCGGGTGATCCTTCGAGATGGATTGAT
>NZ_JBGCCM010000081.1:0-11330 GCF_041262085.1 Catenulispora sp. GAS73 | reverse complement strand
TCGCCCCCTCGCTGTAGAGCGCCCGCCGGAGGCCTCAAGGCGCCCACCACGCACGACGATTGCCGCCAACGCAACGTGTGCGCAGTGACTCGGACCTGTGCGCGGTTGTGAACACGAACACCGCCAGCCGCCAGCGCAACCAGCGGGGCACAACCGAACTGCGTCCCCCCGCGAGGCCATCCAACCATTGGCGAAGCCGTAAAGATCGCCTGTAAACCCCACCCCAACCGCACCCGCCTACGTGTCCCCGCACCCCCGGTGCGGCATCATGGTCATGTCACACACGTGTGGGCAGGCGGGAGGCAAGTCGGGGGCGATGAGCATCGCGGCCAAGGACGGGGCCGCACCGCCGACGGTTCCGGACGCGGCAGCGCGGGTCCTGGAGTTCACGCAGGTCGCGAGACCTGCGGATGTGCCGCTGATCATCAACGCCTTGACTGCCGCAGAGCTTTCCGCAGGCATCGCACGACTCGGCCTGCGACTCCCTCCCACGGTGATCGAGCATGTCGTCACCCACGGCCCGCGCACCGCCCGCAACACCCTGGCCTGGCAGCTCCGGCAGCCGCCTCGGCCCGCACTCGTGCGCTTCCCGTTCATGGGCAACCTGAGCAACCAGAACGCCGCGCGCAACGTGACCGCCCCACATCACCGCGCCGCCGACCCTGCCGCCGACCGCCACGCCCACCGCGACCCCCACCCCCACCCTGACCTCCACCCCAGCCCCAACCACCCCAACCCCGTCCACGACACCGCCCGCCGCCGCCTCCTGGCCCTAGCCGACCCCGACATAGACCGCGCCCTGTTCGGCCGCCTGGAACAACTCGGCATCCCCTGGGTCCGCTCAGCAATCCTCCGCGACCGCCTGGGCCCCGACGGCAAGCCGATCGTCCCCCCGGACCTGCGCGCCAAGCTCGCCGCCTTCCTCACCACCGCCGTCCTCCCGATCTCCCCAGACCACCTGGCCGACACCGCCACCGACGACCCCGAATTCGAACTCCTCCGCGTCCTAGCCGCCGCCCACGACCCGGCCCTCTCCCTCCCCGCCGCCCGCATCCTCGGCCTCCCCGCCCCGATCCCCGCCCACCAGCCCGGCTGGCGCGACCAGGCCTGGGTCCAGCGCTGGGACCGTCCGGGCGCCGGATCCTGCTCCTGGCGCCTGGACTGGGACGAAGTACTCGCCCTGGCCGCCGACCACGAGACCGTCGCCGGCGACCGCGGACGCTTCCTCGCCCGCGTCGCAGGCCTCGACGAAGCCGCCGCGCGCGAGGACATCCCCGCCGACGTCCGCCACCAGCTCCTCGCCAGCTACCCGCAAGCCGCCTGGCACGTCGCCGCGCCCGACGTCACCACGCTGCGCCGCATCGCGACAGCCGTGACGACACTCCGGCGCCGATGGGACGGCTTCGAACAACACCCCGAATTCAGCACCTCTATCAGTGAACTGTTCATCAGAGGTCTGTCTCTCGGCTCACTCACAGCCGCCGACGTCATCGACCACGCCGTCCCCGCCAGCGCCGTCCTCAACCTCGCCTGGCGACGCCACGCCGACGACATCCTCCCCGCCGCCCGAGGCCGCGCCGACCTGGCCGAAGAAATCCGCGCGCTCCTGGACCGAAGGCTCGGCGACGACGTCCCACTATGGACCGCCCTCCTCGTACGCTCCTTCATCTGGACCGGCACCGTCGCAGAGTTCATCGATTCCACCGCCGTCCTCGGCCCGCAGCAGGCCATCCCGGACGAGGAAGAACTCGACGACGCAGCCGAGGACGTCCCCAGCGCGAACGTGCTACTCGCCTTCGCACGTCCGCACGTGCAGCTGGAGGTGCTGTCCGACGGACCCGGTGAGCTGAACTCCTTCGAGCTTGCCCTGCTGGAAGGCAGCCCCCTGGCCCCGGGCCTGGTGTCCCGCGCCCTCGCCGACGACGCCGGATTCGACGCCCGGCGCGCCCTGGCCGCCAACCCGGTGACGCCGCTCGCCGTGCTCCAACGCCTCCTCCACGATCCGGTGGACCCGATCGGCACCCGGCTGGCCATGCTCTACGACGTCGCCGATCCCGGCGTCCGCTACGCCGCGCTGGAAATGCTGGAGCAGTCCGGCGCCGCCTGGCCCCAGATCCTGCACTTCGTCCAGAACATGGACGAGGCGTGCGTCTACCAGCTCATCGCCGCCGCGCCGACTGCCGAACGTCTGCACTTCCTGCTGAAGAAGTTCGGCCGGTATCTGGGTCCTGACAGCTCTCTGCTGCTCTACGGACGTCTGGCGGCGGAGGCCGGACCGGAGCCGGTGTGGGACGCCGCGATGTCCGCGCCCAACGGGCTGGAGCACGCCGGATCGTCCGTGCGGGCCTCGATGGCCGGCGGCGGCGTCGAGCCGCTGCTGGCCGGCGCCGGGGCCGTCGCGCAGACGGACATTCCCGGCGTGACCGTCCCCGACCCGGATCTGGCGTACACTCCGCATCCCGACGACCCCGCACACTGGCCCTTGGAAAACGCGGTGCGGCAGCATCTTGACAACGACGCACACCGGTGGCGGATCATGGTGCGCCGGCTGATGGAAGCCGGCCCCCTGGAATACGCGCAGCTCGTCGATCTGGTCGAGGCGATCGGCGACGGCGCCGGGGAGGCTGCGGAGGGGGAGCCGTGAACCGAGTCGAGGACCGGGGACGCCCGGGACGCCCCCAGGGCCGGCAGCCGGCCCCGCCGCTTCCCTCGCACCCCACGATCGACGACTACGAGCGGGCGGTGGCGGCCTTCCACCAGAGCCCGAATCCGGCCGTGGAGTTCGGCTACCTGCGCGAGGTGGCGCTGGTCGGGGCGCGGCTGGGCACGATCCGGCCGGCGGAGATCGTGCGGCACGTGAGTCCGGCCGCGGTCGCCGTGACGCTGGTGATGGAGCCGGAGATCGTGACCGTCAGCGACGCCGTCACGCGCGCCATCCTGCGCGGCGACAGCGCCGGGCCGCAGTACTGGGCCCGGATGGTGCGCGAAGTGGACACCGCACGCGCTCCGCTGGCCGCGCTGGTGAAGGCCAGGCCTGATTCCGGCCGCGGCGTCATCGCCCGCGGGCTGCGCCGCTCCGCGCAGGACGAGCGCGCGGCGGCGGACATGTCGGGGCAGCGCTGGCGCGCGGCGAATGTGGTGCTGGCACTGGCCCCGCCGCTGGCCGCGCGGGAGTTCCTGGCCTCGGGGGCGACGATCCACAAGGAGCCCTCGGAGGCGGAGCGGACAGCGCTGCGGGAGCAGGCCTCGCTGATCCTGGACATGATCTCGCAGGCGCCGCTGTGCCGGGAGCTGGTCGAGCACGCGTTCCTGTCGCTGGGGGACACCGCGCTGCGGATGCGGCTGGCCGAGAACCCGTTCACGCCGGACAGCGTGCTGGCCCGACTGGCGTGCGAGCGCGACACCGAGCCCGAGGTCACGCGCGCGGTGCAGGTGCACGAGTTCGCCGGCGGGACGGCGCGGCGGCTGGCGTTCCAGGCCGTGCGCGACGAGCCGGAGGCGGTGCTGCGGGGCCTGCGGGCGATGCTGCGGTTGTGCGGGGAGGAGGCGTTCCTGGAGATGGTCGAGGCCGCGCCCCAGGAGCAGGCCGCGTGGGTGCGCTCGGTCGTGGCCGCCGCCGGCCCCGATCTGACGCCGGCTACCCGGCTGCGCTCGTACGTGCGGCTCGCCGAGCTGTCCGCGCCGGAGGTCGCGTGGGCGGTCGAGCTGAACCGGGCCGGATCTCTGGAGCGGATGATGCCGGTGGTCCGGGCGTCGATGGCCGAGGGGACGGCGCAGCCGATGATCGCGGCGGTGCGCGAGGACAAGGCGGCGGCCGCGGCGGCGCGCCGGGTGGCGGCACGTTCGACGGGGCGCGTCGGTGCGGTCCGCTCGGGGCGCGGCGCTCATCTGGACCCCGAACGCGCCGAGCTGCGGCCCGGGCAGTCGAGCGCGCAGGCGCAGGCCGAGCGGCACCGGGTCGCCGCCGCGGAGATGAAGCGGTGGCGCAGCGAGGGGGCGTTGGACGATCCGGTCCCTTTGGTGTGAGGCTGTGGGGGTTGCGAAGGTGCGGGTGCCGGTGGGGCTGCGTCTGAGGCTGCGGCCGGCGACCGAGACGCGGCGGGAGACGCGGCCGGAGTGGTCGTGAACGCTGGTGTACGACCGGAAGACATTGGCAGGCTACTGAGATGCGCTCGTTCTACGACGACATGGCCGACGACTACCACCTGATGTTCCAGGACTGGGACATCAGCATGGAGTATCAGGCCTCGTTGTTGTCCGCGGTGATCGAGGCGGGCACCAAGCGGTCGGCGGGGCGGGTGCTGGACTGCTCGTGCGGGATCGGGACGCAGGCCATCGGCCTGGCACGGCTCGGCGGCGCGAGCATGATCGGCACGGACCTGAGCCCGCGAGCCGCGACCCGTGCCGCCCGCGAAGCCACGGCGCGCGGCGTGAGCCTGCCGACCGCGGCGGCGGACATGCGCGCGCTGCCGTTCGCCGAGGGCGTGTTCGACGTGGTGCTCAGCGCCGACAACTCGGTGACGCACCTGCTGACGCCCGACGCGCTCACAGCCGGCCTGGCCGAGATGCGCCGCGTCCTGCGCCCCGACGGCCTGCTGATCCTGACCGTGCGCGACTACGACGAACTGCGGGCGAAGCGCCCCACGACGACCTCGCCGCAGGTCTCCGAACAAGAAGCCGGCCGCGCCATCGCGTTCCAACTGTGGCACTGGCACCCCGACGGCGAGCGCTACGACATGGAGCACTTCCAGCTGGCGCCGTCCGGCGGCGACAAGTGGGACGTGCGGGTCCGGCGCGCGACGTCCTGGGCTCTGACGCGCGCGCAGCTCGGGGAGTCGGCGACGGCGGTCGGGTTCCGGGACGTGCAGTGGATCGAGCCGCCGGATTCCGGGTACTACCAGCCGATTCTGACGGCGCATCGGTAACGGGGCCGGGGCCTGCACGCCTGTGGTGATGTTCGTCGGCATTTCGACCGGTGAGTCGCGTATCCACACCGCTCTGCCGGCCTGTCTTCTGGCGGGGCAGCAGACTGACATGAACCTGGTGCCACGCGGCCGATCAGCTCTTACAGCTGGTCGGCCGCGCGCTGTGTCCGTGTGTTCGACCGCGTCTGCAGTCGCTCACCCCTCCCAGAAAGCCTTCCGCACGCGCAGCACCCAGTCCTCGGCCGCCGCCGTGTTCGCCTCGGTCGGCAGGACCGACCGCGCCGTGGCGAAGCGCTCCTCGGCGTCGGCCATGAAGGGGCGGGCGGCGTCGGGGTCGGCGGCCACGCGTTCGCCGAAGTCGCGGTAGCGCTCGGGGTCGGCCAGGCGGATGGTGACGTGGCCGGTGGTGTAGAGCTCGTGGCCTTGGTCGACAAGGCGCATGAGGTGCCTGGCGTGTTTGGCGATTTTGCGGTGGGTCCAGGTGGGGTCGCGGGACAGGAGTTTGCGGAACTGCTGCGTGGCATAGCCGAGGTAGGCGTCGTGGACGCGCGGTGCGGACAGCAGCGAGGTTCGCAGCGCGATCGCCTCGTCGCCGAGGGGTGTGCGCAGCTCGTACAGGTCGTCGGGGAGCCACAGGAGTTCCGACGCGGTCGGGTTGCCGCCGAGGGCCAGGCGGGCCAGCTTCGCCGCCTCGTGGAACGTCACGTCCGGCGCCGAAGTCACGTGGCTGTCGCGCGGCGTGTGCAGGCCGAGCAGGGACAGCGTCGGGGCCGCGAACATGCCGAGGCGGTCCACGTCCGAGCCCGGGCCGGACAGGCCGTAAGCGGTGGAGCCGACGATACCCGAGAGCAGGACCGTTCCCGGCTTGAAGTGCTCGAAGTCAGGCCTGGTGTCGGCGATGGTTTCTTCAGCCTGAGTCATGGCGGCATCCCCCCGGATAGCGGAAAACTCAGCTCACCGTAACAGGCAGGTGCTCGTACCCGCGAAGGACAAACCGCTGGTTCCGCGTCGGCGCCCCGGCCGCCGCCAGCGCCGGGAACCGCTCCAGCAGCCGCGGGAAGCCGATCGCCGCCTCGGTCCGGGCCAGCACCGATCCCACGCAGAAGTGCGGTCCGGCCCCGAAGCTCAGCGGGCCGATCGCGGCCCGGGTGGGGTCGAAGCGGTCGGGCTCGTCGTAGCGCCGGGCGTCGCGGTTCGCCGCGCCGATCATCAGCGCGACCTCCGTGCCGGGGCGCACCGGGACGTCGCCGACCGACAGGCCGTCGGTCAGCGCGATCCGCGTCGTCAGCTGCACGGGTGAGTCGTACCGCAGCACCTCCTCGGCGAAGCCGGCGTAGCGCAGGTCCCCGCGCCGCAGGCCGGTGCCGACCTCCGGGTGCTCGAACAGCAGCCGCACACCGTTGCCGAACAGGTTCGCGGTGGTCTCGAACCCGGCGATGAGCAGCAACGCCAGGTTGCACAGCAGCTCGGCCCCGCTCAGCCGGGAGTCGTCGGCGTCGCAGACCGCGATCAGGGCACTGACAAGGTCGTCCTGCGGGCACCTGCGGCGCTCGGCGAACAGCCCGCCGAAGTACAGCTCCAGCTCCAGCCACGCCGCGTCGGCGCCGTCCAGGCGGCTCAGGTCGTCGACGTAGTCCAAGACCGCGGCCAGCTCGGTGGCCAGCACCCGGAACGTCTCGCGGTCCTCGGCGGGGATGCCGAGCAGGTCGCAGATCACTGAGACAGGGAGCTGATAGGCGAAGTCGTCCATCAGGTCCACGGCCGCGCCGTCCGCCCCGGCCTCGGCGACCCGGTTCAGCAGCGTCTCGACGGACCTGCCGATCATCGGCTCCAGCGCGGCGACCCGGCGCGGGGTGAACACCGAGGAGATCAGGGGACGCATACGCCCGTGGTCGGGGGCGTTGGCGTAGATGACCGACCGCTCCATGCTGCGCAGCGACGGCCGGCGCTGCTGTTCGTCGTCCCAGGCGCGGCCGCGCCAGTCGACGTCCCAGACCCCGAACGAGGCGTTGCGCAGGACCTGGTCGCACTCCTGGTAGGACGGCACCATCACGAAGCCTTCCGCGGCGTCGATGACGGGCCCGAGCCGATGTGCCTCGTCGTAGAGCGGATAGGGGTTGTCACGGCCTTCGGCGGTGAGCAGTGCCCCCATGATGTCCATCGGCTCCATGAACCGCAAACGGCGGCGCGGCCCGGGAATGTTCCCGGGCCGCGCGAAAATATCTAAGTGTTCTTATTCGCCTTGGTCAGTGGCCTGATTAGCGCCTTGCTCTGTCTGACTCCGGGCCGGCCTCTGCCCTGCTCGGTCCTGCCCGGTCCTTCGTAGTCTTGCTTGGTCCTACTTGGTGGTCAGCGTGACCGTCAGGATGCTGCGGTAACTGGCGAGGTCGTTCGCGCCGACCGTGTACAGCGCGCTCGGGTCGGTGCCCAGCGCCGTGCCCGGCTTCGGCAGCGGCTTGGGGGTGCGGTAGCCGGCGAACACCATGGTCGCGGTCTTGCCGTCGTGACCGAGGACGACCTGCGGGCCGTAGATGCGGCCGCTGTAGTAGAGCGCCGGGGTGGTCTGCGGGAAGGAGGTGTCGACCGACAGCAGCGGGTTGGTGAAGCCGTCGACGATCTTCCAGTTCACGCCGTCCTTGCTGGTGGCGTAGCCGATGTAGTGGAAGCCGTCGCTGTCGCCGTCGTAGCAGTTGCCGGCGGCGTAGAACAGGCCCAGGGTGCCGTCGGGGTTCTTCACCACGGTGCCCGAGGGGCTGACGAACCGGGTCGCGGTCGCGCTGGTGCTCTCGTTGTCACCCAGGCCCGAGACCGGGCCGTTGTCGGTGAAGTGGATGCCGTCGCGCGTGGTGGCGCTGCGCACCGTGGAGCGGTCCTCGTTGTTGCCGTAGTACGGCGCCTTGTTCTTGCCCTCGCCGATCTTGTTCAGCGTGGCGAAGGGGACGGCGCAGGCGTTGGCCTGGTCGGCGGTCTTGAAGTAGTTCAGCTGCTTCTCGACGTACAGCACGGTCACCGAGCGGCCGTCCTTGGCCGGGAGCACGCCCAGGATGCCGTCCGGGGAGACCAGGCCGGTGGTGGCCTGGGTGTCGGCCGGGACCACCGGGTAGGTGCCGGCCGCGGCGCCGCTGGCCGCGGTGCCCGTGCCGCCGGTGCAGCCGATGAAGGAGGTCGCGGTCGAGTCGGTGCAGCGCACGTCCTGCAGGCCGGCCGAGGTCTGGATCCGGACGGTGCCCGGGATCTCGAAGGCCGAGGTGTCGGCGGCCGGGATCGTGGCGGCCGGCAACGTCACCGCGGCGGTCAGCGTGGTCGTCGCGCCGGTGCCGACGGCCTGCGCCGAGGGCAGCTTGGCCAGCGGGTTGTGCGCGTCGGCGTCTATCCGGTGGACCAGCAACTGCGAGCCGGGGGTGTCGGCGGTCGGCCGGGTCAGCGTGTACAGGAAGTCCTTCCCACCCACGTGCAGCACGGTCGGGTGGCCCTGGCCGTCGTCGTTCAGCGCCGGCGAGGGGCACTGGCCCTTCTGCGACTCCAGCGCCTGGCCCTGGTAGGTCCAGGTCTTGCCGCCGTCGTCGGACTTGGCCGCGAGGACCGCCTCGTCGGTGTCCTTCGGGCGGTAGTCGAAGAAGCCGCGCAGGTGCTGGCCGCTGCCGGTGACGTTCGGGAAGTAGGCCGGCTGGAACAGCTCGGTGCCCGGGTTGCGGGTGACGTTCCCGTTGGCGTCGCAGTAGCCGGCGGTCGGCGAGCCGTACGTCGCCGGGGTCTGGCCCAGCGTCCACGGGCCGCCCTTCAGCGTGGCCGGCGTGACCTGGCCGGACAGCGTCCAGGTGGTCGGCTGCCCGTGGTGCCGGCCGGCGGCCATGGCCGTGGCCGGGACCAGCAGGGCCGAGCCCACGGCCAGGGCGACTGCCGAGACCGCGAGGCGTCGCTTGGACGCGAGGTAGATTCTCATGAGGCGGAGTTGTATAACGCCTGGCCGAGGTATCGGTGAACTGCGGTTATATCTGACGAGCATTCACGTGAACAGTTTGTGAGGAGGGGGTCGTGCGGATCCGCGTAGGTGGCCCTGGGGACGTCCCGCTGCTCCTGCGGTTCGGGGACGAGGCGGTGGCGTGGATGAACGCCCGGGGGAACACCGGGCAGTGGGGGACCGAGCCCTGGACCGGGAACGACAAGCGTCGGGAGGGGTTCGAGCGGCGGGCAGGCACCGGCGGGCTGCGGGTACTGGAGGACGAGGACGGGACGCCGCTCGGGGCCATGGTGATCACCGAGGAGCGGCAGCCTTATGTGCCGGAGGCGGAGGAGCGGGAGTTGTATGTCAACTTCCTGATCACGTCGCGGCAGCACGCGGGGCGCGGGGTCGGGCGGCTGCTGGTGGAACGGGCCAAGCGGGAGGCAGCGGAGCGGGGGATCGATCTGCTGCGGGTGGACTGCTGGGCGGGGGAGGGCGGGAACCTGGTGAAGGTTTACGAGGGGTACGGGTTCCGGCGGGTGCAGGAGTTCACGGTTGCGGAGGCCGGGGACTGGCCGGGGATGTTGTTGGCTATGCGGTTGTCGGAGTTGGCGCCGGTCGCAGCTAGCTGATGCGGTCGGCGATCGTGGCGGCGCAGTCGGTGGTGTCGGCGGGGTCGGTGTCGGTGGTGTCGACGGTCAGGTCGTAGTGCACGTCTTTGTGGACGATGTCCGCCTGCTGCGCGGCCATTCCGGTGGTGCGGTCGCCGCGCTGCTGTTCGCGGCGTGCGGCGACGGCGGCGTCGCAGTGGACGCCGACCCACAGCACGTCCAGATCGCCGAGGGCCTGCTCCCAGCGTTGCTGGCTGGCCGCGCCGCTGAGGAAGACGTCGTCGACGATGACGTTCGCGCCCGCGCGGGCTGTCGCGGCGATGCCGGCCATCCAGGCGGCTTCGAGGGTGCGGAAGTCTGCGCCGACGGTGACCTCGCCGTCAGCTTGGAACTGGATTCCGCTGTCTGCGGAGAGCATTTTCTCCGGCAGCGCGTCGACGAAGTCGTCGATGCTGAACGCCAGCCAGGGCTGCGGCAGGACGGCCTGAAGCCTGCGCGCGATGGTGGTCTTGCCGGAGCTGGAGCCGCCGTTGAGGACGATGACGCGGGGTGTCACGCGGGCTGTCACGCCGAGGTCCCGTGCCGTCCGGCCCCGTCGGCGAAGCGTTGTGCGCCGGAGACCGCCTCGGCCAGGGACACCTGCGCGTGGCGCAGCTCGTTGCGCAGGGCGGCTTCCTCGTCCAGGCCGTCCTGTTCGAGCGCTGACATGCGGTCCTCGCGCAGGCAGAGCTGCGGCAGCGCGGCGATCTCGGCGGCCACCGCCTCGGCGGCCTCGCGCACCGTCCCGTCCGGCACCACCCGGTTGGCGAGCCCCCAGGCCAGGGCCTCGTCGGCGGCGACGGCGCGCCCGGTGAGGATCATGTCCATCGCACGGCCGTGGCCGATCAGGCGCGGGAGCCGCACCGTACCACCGTCGACCAGCGGCACGCCCCACCGCCGACAGAAGACACCGAAGACAGCGCTCTCCTCCACGACCCGCAGGTCGCACCACAGCGCCAGCTCCAGTCCGCCGGCCACCGCATGCCCCGAGACCGCCGCGATCACCGGCTTCGACAGCCGCAGCCGCGAGGGCCCCATCGGCCCGTCGCCGTAGGCGAGCATCCCGGCCGGCACCGCACCGGCGGTCAGAGCCTTGAGATCGAAGCCGGCACAGAACGTCCCCCCGTCGCCGTAGAACACCGCGACGTGCGCGTCGGGATCCTTCTCGAACTCCTGGAACGCCGCCAACAACGCCAAAGCCGTCGCCGGATCCACGGCGTTGCGCACCTCGGGACGATGCAGGATGACGGTGGTGACGTGGCCGTTCTTTTCGGTGCGGACTGCGGGGGTCTCGGCGTTCATGGGGGCAGTCTTGCGTGTTGGGTGGTGGTTGGCCAGATTGGTGCGGCTGTCGGGGGCACGGTCGTGGTGGTGGTGGTGGCGGTGGTGGCAGGCCCAGTGGCGGCGGTAGGGGCAGGGGCAGGGGCGGTGGCAGGCGATCAGGTGTCTCGTCCGCCGTTCATCCTCGACGGGAAAGAGGCGCTCCTGCTCTGTGTGTGGGGGCTGGTGTTGGGCGGGGTGCTGGTGTCGGGTGGGGTGCGGTCGGTGGGTGGTTTACAGGCGATTTTTACGGCTTCGCGCATGGTTTTATGACCTCGCAGGGGGACGCAGTTCGGTTGAGCGTTGTGGGTCGCGCTGGCGGCCGCCGGTTTTCGTGGGCAAGACCGCGCACAGGTCCGAGTCACTGCGCATGCGTTGCGTAGGCGGCAATCGTCGTGCGTGGTGGGCACCTCAAGGCCTCCGGCGGGCGCTCTACAGCGAGGGGGCGACCCGCGCGTCGGGCTTGGGGGCGCCGGTCCGCGACTGGTCGGC
>NZ_JBGCCM010000080.1:0-12081 GCF_041262085.1 Catenulispora sp. GAS73 | reverse complement strand
TGGCGCCGGTGTTGGCGCCGGTGTTGGCGCCGGTGTTGGCGCCGGTGTTGGCGCCGGTGTTGGCGCCGGTGTTGGCGCCGGTGTTGGCGCCGGTGAGTGATTGTGTCTCAGTGTCCTGGTCGGCGCTGGTCATGCTCGGCCGCCGATGCCGTTCGCCTCCGCATCAGCATCCTGCGCCTCCGGCAGCACAAACCGCACCAACCGCACCCGCCGACTCCCCGCAGGCCGCTCCCCGGCCTCCCGATTCACATACGGTGCGAGCACCGTCTCGATCCCGTCGATGATCGCCGCCAACTCCGCTGCGTCCACGTCGACCCCCGTGTCCGAGACCCCAGCGACCCGGCTCCACAGCGCGTCCAGCTCCGGCTCGGCCTCGGTCAGCCAGCGGGCGACCTTGCCCTGCGCGTGCGCCATCATCTCCCGCACCAGGGTGCGGGCCGCGCTGTGGCCCTCGGCGTTGTCGGCGTCGGCGGGCACGTCGAAGCGGAACCCGGGCACCGCTGCCTCCCAGCGGCGGGTGCGGCCGTCGGGGTGCGGTGCGCCGTCGCGGACCAGGCCGAAGCCGGCCAGGTGCCGCAGGTGCCAGCTCGCCGCCGAGGGGCTGATGCCGGCGCGCGGGGCCAGCTCTGTCGCGCTGGCCGGGCCCTCGCGGCGCAGGATGTCCATGATCGTCAGACGTGCCGGGTGCGCCAGCGCCCGCATCATGCGCGGATCGGTGACGATCAGGTCGCCGAATCGGCCGCGTTCCGCCTGTCCTGCGCGCTCTTCGCGCTCCCCCACCATGATGCGAAAGTATTGCTTCACATCTTCGGGCGTCAACCATCGGCCGGGCGAAAATCAGATCGCGCTTCGCGAACGCGCCAGTAAGCTCGCCGGAATGCGCATTCTGATGTTAGGCGGTACCGGCTTCGTCGGACGCGCCGTGGTCGAGGACGCCCTCGCCCACGGCCACGAAGTGACCATCTTCAGCCGCGGACGCTCCGGCGCCGCCTTGTTCCCGCAGGTCCCGCGCCTGGTCGGCGACCGGGACACCGACAATTACTCGGCCTTGGCGAACGGCAGCTGGGACGCGGTCGTGGACTCGTCCGGCTACGTCCCCCGCCAGGTGAACAACGCCATGGACGCCCTCGGCGACCGCGTCGGCCGCTACGTGTTCGTCTCCAGCCACGCCGTCTACCCGCGCCGGGGCGTCGCGCCCGGGTCGACCGAGGACACGCCGCGCCGCGAGCCGGTGCGCGACACCGAGGAGCTGTTCGAGGAGACGTACGGCCCGCTGAAGGTGGCGTGTGAGGACGACATCCAGGCGCGCTTCGGCGAGCACGCGAGCATCGTGCGCCTCGGCAAGGCCGCCGGCCCGCACGATCCGCAGAACGGCCTGACCTACTACGTGCGCCGAGCCACCCGCGGCGGACGCCTCGCCCTGCCGGGCCGCCCAGAGCAGCCGGTCCAGCTCATCGACGTGCGCGACTCGGCCCGCCTGATGGTGCGCCTGATCGAGGACGACCGCGGCGGCGCCTTCAACGCGATCGGCCCGGCCACGCCGATCACGCTGGCCGACCTGATCCGCACCTGCGCGCGGGTCGCCGGGACGGAGGTGGAGATCGTGCCGGTGCCGGAGCAGGACGCGCAGGGCACGTTCTTCCCGCTGATCCGCGACCGGGAGGAGTGGAACGTCATGCAGCGGGATCCGGCGCGCGCCGTCGCGGCCGGGATGCCGCAGACGCTGTTCGAGACCACGGTCGCCGACGTGCTGGCGTGGGATCGCGAGCGCGGGACGCCCGCGCTGCCGTTCGGGTTCACCGAGGAGGAAGAGGCGAAGGCGCTGGCCGAGGCCGGGCAGTAGGTTCGTTTTCTTCCCAGTACAAATTCTTCCCAGTACAAACGACACAAACAGGTCAGAGTTCGAGCACGTAGCCGAGCAGGCTCCCGTCCCCCTCGATCCCGTCGGGCCGGAAGCCGCACTTCTCCAGCACGCGCCGCGAGGCGGCGTTGTGCCCGGCGACGTAGGCGTGGACCGGCCGGACGGTCATCTCCCCCAGGAACAGCGCCAGCGCGGTGGTCGCGACGCCGCGGCCCCAGTGGTCGCGGCCGAACCAGTAGCCGAGCTGGCGCTGGTCCCACTGGACCCAGGACGTGAGGGAACCGGCCACCTCCCCGTCGACCACGACCGTGCGCGCCAGGATCGCCGGATCGGCGAGGACGGCGCGCCACAGCGCGTCGTGATCCCGCCGCGCGACCGGCGTCGCCGCCGCCATCCGGGCCGCGAGCGGATCCCGCTGGTACTCGAAGAACAACGGCACGTCGGCCACCCCGACCGGACGCAGCCGGATGTTGGCGTACGCGCCATCCGCAGGTAAGCCCCCACTGGCCTGGGCACCACTCACCGCTCGACCTTTCGCCCGGTTTCCCACCCTCGTTCCCCTCAGCGTCGCACGAACTTCATGGAGACCGGTATCCCAAGGTCCGCAACCCATTTTTGCCTTCAATCGATTGGACTCCAGCCGCCCCAACCCTTATAATCGAAGGTATACAGCCGATGCGATCGCAAGGATCCAAGGAGTCAACGATGAACTTCGCCTCGACCTACGAACTGGCCGCCGCCCACGCCCGCCTGGCCGATCTCCACAAGCAGGCCGCCGAGGCCCGCCTCGTGCGCCTCGCCAAGAAGGGCCGCCGCAAGACGGTCTGAGCCCGGACACCAACGACATCCAATGGGGCCGCCCGATGCGGGCGGCCCCATTGGCGTGTTCGGCCCCGAAACTACTAACTGGCCGCCCCCACCGCGCGAGAGATACCGGCGATCCCCCGCGGCGGCGCGAACAGCAGGTGATACGGCCGGGCGCCGGGGAAGTCGGCCATCGCGACGTAGTCCGGGGCGGTGCGTGCCGCCGCTGCCAGCAGGCGGTCGCGCGCCTGCTCGGCGGTGAGCGGGGTAATGCCGGTCGCGGCGTAGAGGCCGGCGCGGATCGTGTCGATGTCCGGTTCGGACGCTCGCAGGTTCTCCTCCGTGGTCTCCAGTGGGAAGCCGTGGCCGGCCTCGTGCCAGAAGCCCAGCGTGATGAAGATGGCCAGCGCCTCGGCGAGGTCTTCGGCGATCAGCGTGCCGCAGCCCTGGCCGTCCGCGTAGAGCACTGGCCGGCGTGCCTCCTGCGGGCCGCCGACCAGGAAGTACGCACCGCCGGTGCCGTCGGCGGCGATCGGGACCAGGGGCAGGCCGGTCGGGATCACGAGGCCTTCGGCCGGGGCGCGGCGGGTGACGTCGAAGTCGGCGACCAGGTCCAGGGTGCGGGCGACCTCCGGCCGAGCTTCGAGCAGCCGTAGCAGGCGCTCGCCCGGGTCGGCAGCCGGGTCCGTGTCCGAGATCGGCATCAGTGGACCCTCCTTGGCCTGCGACGACGCTGTCGGCTCGAACGTACCCGAGCCGCACGCGCCGCCGAGGCGGCATTTATGCCCTCGCCGGGAACAGCCCTACCAGGCGATGGCCTTCCCGTCCCGGAAGAACCCGCCGGTCGGCCCGCCGTCCGGCAGCGTCGCGGCCCACACGATCCCTGCGGCGCCCTCGCTCACCGGCCGCCCGCCCGGGCCGCCCATGTCGGTGGCGACCCACCCCGGGCAGACCGCGTTGACCAGGAACCCCTCGCCGCGCAGATCGGCGGCGAGCATTCGGGTCAGGGCGTTGAGCGCGGCCTTGGTGACGCTGTAAGCAGGGGTCGAACCGCTGGTCATCTCGGTCAGCGACCCGGCGCCGCTGGAGACGTTCACGATCCGCTGATGGCTGCCGGCCCGCAGCAGCGGCAGCAGCCCCTGCACCAGCTGCCAGGGCCCGAACACGTTCGTCTCGGCAGCCTCGCGCACCACCGCCAGGTCGGCGCCGAGAGCGTGCTGCCACGTGTCGTAGTGGATGGCG
The DNA here is from genome assembly GCF_041262085.1 of Catenulispora sp. GAS73. Taxonomy (NCBI): domain Bacteria; kingdom Bacillati; phylum Actinomycetota; class Actinomycetes; order Catenulisporales; family Catenulisporaceae; genus Catenulispora; species Catenulispora sp. GAS73. Next base: position 8,174 of record NZ_JBGCCM010000080.1, on the reverse strand, counting down.
GCGTTGTTGACCAGCACGTCCAGGTGCCCGAACCGCCCCTGAAGCTCCCCGGCGGCAGCCGCGATGTCGGCGGTGCTGGTGACGTCCAGCCGCAGCGGATACGCATGCTCTCCGAGCGCGGCGGCGGTGTCCCGAGCGGCACCGTCCTGCCGGGCGGCGATGACGACGGTGTGGCCGGCGGCGAGCAGCTGGCGCGCGGTCTCGCGGCCGAGGCCCCGGTTGGCACCGGTGACGAGGGCGATCATGAGGTGCGCCTCAGCTCCCTGACTCCGGCTGTCGCCCGATGACCACCGTCGCCTCCAACTCCTGATCCTGCGCTATCCACGCCTTCAGCCCGGCCTCCCCGAACGCGTCCAGCATCGGCTCGGCCTGCGCCTCACTGGTCTCGATCAGCAGGTGCCCGCGCGGCGCGAGCCACGCCGGAGCCTCGGCCACGACCCGCCGGTGCACCGCCAGCCCGTCGGCCCCGCCGTCCAGACTCTCCAGCGGCTCGAAAGCCCGCGCCTCGGCCGGCAGCGTGGCGATCGCCCCGGTCGGCACATACGGCGCGTTCACCACCAGCAGGTCCACGCTCCCCCGCAGCCGCTCGGGCAGCGCCTGGAACAGGTCGCCCTCGTGAACCCGGGACCGCCCGGCGAACGGCCCGAGGTTGCGCCGCGCGTACTCCAGCTGCCCCGCGTCGATGTCGGCGGCGTGCACCTCGGCGCGCGGCAGCCGCGTCGCCAGCACGGTCGCGAACGGCGCCGAGCCGCAGCACAGGTCCACGATCGCGCGCGCCTCGCGCCCCAGGTCCAGGGCGAGCTCGACCAGGAACTCCGAGCGCCGCCGCGGCACGAACACGCCCGGTCCGACCGCGATCCGCCGCCCGCAGAACTCGGCCCACCCCACGACATGCTCCAACGGCTCGCCGGCGCAGCGCCGAGCCACCAGCGCCGCCAGCCGCGCGGAAGGCTCGACTTCGTCCTTCACGGCCTGCACCAGCAGCTCCGCCTCGTCTTCGGCGAACACGCATCCGGCGGCACGCAGCCGCTCGACGACGTCCTCAGTCATGATCACGATCTCAGTCTCGCGCAAACACCCCGGACAATGCATACGCGGGCGACTTATCAAGATGTTGACGCCCGAGGTCGTAACGCTCGGTCGTGGCCGAGTTCGCATGTCCCATATACACCTGGATGTCGCGCAAGGGAACCCCCGCGTCGAGCAAAAGAGTGGTGCAGGCGTGGCGCAGCGAGTGCGGACTGATCTTCTTGGCGATCCCGGCCGCCTGCGCACAGCTCTCGACGATCCACTCCACCTGGTACCGCGTCAGCCGCGCGCCCTCGGCCCCGACGAACACCGGCCCGGAAGCCGGAGCGACGGCGGAGTCCTCGGCACGCTCGGCCAGCCACGCGTCCAGACACCCGGCAGCCGGCGGCGCGATCGCCTGGTCCTGCTCCTCGCCGCCCTTGCGCCGCAGCCGTACGACCCGGTGCCCGCGCTGTGTGGACAGGTCCTCCACGTCGATGCCGCAGAGCTCCGAGACCCGAAGGCCCTGATACAGCAGGATTGCGACGACGGCCTCGTCCCGCACGCCACGCTTCGCCGCAGCCGCGAGCATCGCCGCCGACTCCTCACGGTCCGGGCCCAGCGTCTGCGACTTGCGCGAGACCTTGGGCAGGTGGAGCGCCTTGTCCTTGGCCGGCACCGGGTTCTTGGCGGCGTAGCCGGAGTCGACGGCGTAGGCGTAGAAGTTGCGCACGGCGCTGATCTTGCGTGCCAGGGTCGCCGGACGGGCCCGGCCGTCGTCGCCGAGGTGCACGGTCCAGGCGTCGACATGCGCGCGGACCGCGTCGAAGGGGTCGACGTCGAACAGCGCGCACCAAGCGAACCACTGCTTCAGATCGACCGCGTAGGCCGAGGCGGTGGTGGGCTTGTAGGTGAGCAGGAACAGCGTCGCGACCTGCTCGGCGTTCGGGCCGACGCCCTGCGGGCCGGCCGCTGCCAGCGCGCCGGGGACCATGGAGACGACGACGGCCGAGCTGGCGGAACCTACGGAATCCGCTGAGCCCGCCTCGAAACTCACCGAGTCGCTCACTTCGCGTCGCGCGCCTGGCGCCACGCCTCGACGGCTTCATCCGCGTCCACCCGCGGAATCACCACCGACGGCCCCGGCTGCGGCGTCCGCCGCGCGGCGTCCGAGCGCACGTCATAGTCCGCGATCGCAGCCCGCAACACGGCCTCCGACGCGGCGAGCCGATCCTCGATCAGCCCTTTGCGCAGATCCTGTGCCTCGCGCCGCAGAGCCAGCGGCAACGGCAGCGCATGCGCGCCGACGCGTTCCTGGGCGACCTTCTGCGTGATCCACCAGTCTTCGCGGTACGGCTGGTTGTCGCCGGGCAGCGGCTTGCCGACCAAAGGGTTGTCCTCGAAGGCTCCGTCCTTCTCGGCATCGCGCACATGCTTGTCGATGCCGGAGGCGAATCGCTCATGCCAGGTGCTCATACCCCATTATCGCAAAAGGGTTACGGGCTTATCCCAGGGAGGTGTCGCCGAGCCCGGCGGCCAGGGTGCGCAGCAGGTCGGCGGGGGTGTCGCGGTCGTCGCCGGGGAGCACGGCCAGCAGGCGCCGCTCGTTGGCGACGTGCAACGGCATCAGTGTGTCGATGAGTTCCAGGCTTGCGGGAGTGAGCCGGATCCGGACGCCACGACGGTCGCCAGGGTCGCGCAGCCGTTCCACCAAACCCTTGGCCTCCATACGGTCCACGCGGTTGGTGACGGCGCCGGAGGTGACCATCGCGGTCCGCAGCAGCGCCCCCGGCGACAGCTCGTACGGAGCGCCGGAACGGCGCAGGGTCGCCAGGACGTCGAACTCCCAGAACTCCAGGCCGTAGTCGGCGAAGAAGTCCTTCAGCTCCTTGTCCAGCAGCCGTGACAGACGGTTGATGCGCCCGACGATGCCCATCGGCGTGATGGCGCTGGCCGTGGGCTCGGCCGCAAGTGGGGACGGCCGGAGGGCGCGACGCCGATGGTGCCGGCCACCTGGCAGCTGGTGTTCGGCGGGCTGGTCCTGCTGCCGATGACGCTGGTCTCCGAGGGGGTGCCGGACACGCTGACGGTGCCGCAGGCCGCCGGGTTCGCCGTCGCGCTGGGGGCGCTGGTGACCGGGCAGATGCTGGTCGCGCGCAAGCGATGACCGTTCCATTTGATCCTCAACCGCGCCGCTCTGGCTGCGCGGCCGACGGCGCCCTAAGGTGGAGCGACCTAGTTACCGACTGGTAGTAAGAAAGGTGGGCCCGATGGCCGACCCCACCCCGGGCAAGCCCTTCGACCTGGTCCTGTTCGGAGCCACCGGCTTCACCGGATCCCTGGTCGCCGACTATCTCGCCGAGCACGCTCCGGCCGGCACGCGCTGGGCGCTGGCCGGGCGGTCGGCGGCGAAGCTGCAGGCGGTGCGCGACCGGCTGGCCGCGAGCCGGCCGGAGCTCAAGGGCCTGCCCCTGCTGATCGCCGACGCCGGGGACCGGGTCTCGCTGCGCGAGCTCGCCGAACGCACCCGCGTGGTGATCAGCACGGTCGGGCCCTACCTGCACTACGGCGAGCCGCTGGTCGCCGCCTGCGCCGAAGCCGGCTGCGACTATGTCGACCTGACCGGCGAACCGGAATTCGTCGACGCCATGTACCTCAAGCACCACTCCCGGGCCGTGGAGACCGGCGCGCGCCTGGTGCACTGCTGCGGCTTCGACAGCATCCCGACCGACCTCGGCGTGCTGTACACGATGCGCGAGCTCGGGCCGCAGACCGGGCCGGTGCGGGTGTCGGGGTTCATCCGGGTCAAGGGCACGTTCTCCGGCGGGACGCTGGCCTCGGCGATGGCGGCGATGTCCCGACCCAAGGCGATGGCCCGGACGGCCAAGGCCCGCCGGGCCGCCGAGCCCAAGCAGCCCGGGCGGCGCTTCGGCGTGCTGGCCGGGCCGCCGCGGCACGACGCGACCGCGCACGCCTGGATCGCGCCGCTGCCGGTGATCGACACGCAGATCGCGCTGCGCAGCGCCGCCGCGCTGCCGGAGTACGGGCCCGACTTCCGCTACGGCCACTTCGCCGCCGTGCGCCGGCTGCCGATCGCCCTGGGGGCGCTGTCCCTGGTCGCCGGGCTGGCGGTGGCCGCGCAGGTCAAACCGCTGCGGCAGGCCGTGAGCAAGGTGATCAAGCCGGGGCAGGGTCCTGACGAGGCACGGCGCGCGGCCAGCTGGTTCACGCTGCGGCTACGCGCCGAGGCCGGCGGCCGGACGCTGGTCACCGAGGTCTCCGGCGGCGACCCCGGCTACGGCGACACCGCGAAGATGCTCGCCGAGTCGGCGCTGTGCCTGGCCTTCGACGACCTGCCGGCCACCGCCGGGCAGCAGACCACGGCGACCGCGATGGGTGAGGCGCTCATCGAGCGGCTGAGCCGGGCCGGGATCACGTTCCGGACGTTGGGGGCGGCGCCGACTCGGGCTCCGGGGCGAGGGCGGTGAGGTCATTTCATATGGATGGGGATGAAACGCCCCTTATACGCATGTATACCGCGCGCTGCTGACAACTGTGGGCGCAGCGACTGTGGCCCCGACAGGTGAACGGCTGACCGGGGCACGCTCGCGCCGACCGGCAGGCGAACGGTCGGCCGAGGCGCCTTCGCGCGCCGACCGGCCACCGCCAATGTGCTGCCATGCCTGGCAGCCCACGTGCCGCCGTGCCTAGCGGTCGGGGCACCCTTGCGCCGACCGGCAGGCGAACGGTCGGCCGAGGCGCCTTCGCCCCGACCGGCCGCCGCCAATGTGCTGCCGTGCCCGGCGGCCGCCGAAGTGCCGCCGCGGCTACTCGTCGGCGCTGGCCCAGCCCTGCAGGATGCCGCGCCCCAGTTCGTGGCCGCGCATCATGAAGTGCAGGACCGCCGGGGTGGTGTCCGGGGTGACGCCGAGGTCGCGGACCGAGTCCACGTCGAGGGCGTGCACCGCGAAGTAGTAGTGGTGGCGGCCGGTGCCGGGCGGCGGGCCGAAGCCGACGTACTGGTGCATGCCGATCTCGTTGGGGACGTGGAACGCCTCCCCCGGGAGCGAGCTGTCGCCGGCGCCGGCGCCCGCGGGGAGCTCGGTGGTGTCGGCGGGGAGGTCGGCCAGGCCCCAGTGCCAGAATCCGGAGGGGATCGGGGCGTCGGGGTCGAACATCGTCACCGAGATGCTCTTGGTGCCCTCGGGGACCGGGCCCCAGGACAGCTGCGGCGAGGTCTCGCGGCCGCCGGGGACCTCGAAGATCGCCGAGCCGTGCTCGGGGGCGAGGCGCTCCCCTGGCTTGAATTCGGAGGAGCTCACCGTGAATGACGGCACCTGCTCCGAGGTGTCATAGGGCGACGACACGCGCACCACTCCCGTCCAACGACATCATCGACTATTGATGGATCTGCCACCCTCAACCCTACAGAAGGCGAGACGGCCAGCATGACCACAGCCGGAGAGCATTACCGCGTCATCCGCTCCCAGCTCACGGAGCTGGCCGGGGAGCTGAGCCCGGAGCAGGCCGGCGCGGCGGTGCCGGCGCTGCCGGGCTGGAGCGTGCGGGACGCCTACGCCCACCTGGCCGGGATCAGCGCCGACGTGCTGGCCGGGACCGCGGCCCAGCCGCACAGCGCCGAATGGACCGCCGGACATCTGGCGGCGCGCCGGGGACGCTCGCTGGCCGAGATCGTCGAGGAGTGGGGCGCCAACGGGCCCCGGATCGAGGCGTTCCTGGACGAGCCGGCCGGGCGGCCGTCGGTGATCGCCGTGATCGACCTCTTCCATCACAGCCACGACATCCGCGGCGCGCTCGGCCGGCGGGAGGCGCGCGACACGCCCGAAGCCGTGTTCGTGGCGACCCTGCTGACCAAGTTCAAGCGCAGCGGCTGGGAGCAGGCCGGGCACCCGCCGATCGAGCTGGCCACCGGCTCGGGGAGCTGGCGGTTCGGGGAGCGGGACCGCACGCCCACCGCCGCGCTGACCACCTCCGACTTCGAACTCTCCCGCATCCTGATCGGCCGCCGGTCCCGGGCCCAGATGCTGGCCGCGGGCTGGACCGGCGATCCGGAGCCGATCGTGGACCTGCTGCCGAGGTTCGGGCCGCCCGTGACCGACCTCACCGAGTAGCCACGCCGACGAGGGGCCCGCGCGGCGCCTAAACTCAATCCGCCCCTCAAATCCGCACCGCCACCGTCAGGTGAGATGGATCCGCCCCCGGGAGTCACGCCTTGGCCACCTTCGAGTCCCTCATGGACCTGCTCGAACTGGAGAGGATCGAGGACGACCTGTTCCGCGGCGCCTCGCCCGACACCGACGTGCAGCGCGTCTTCGGCGGGCAGGTGCTGGGCCAGGCCCTGTCCGCCGCCACGGCCACGGTCGAGCCGGATCGCAGCGTGCACTCGCTGCACGGGTACTTCCTGCTCCCGGGCGACCCGGCCGCGCCGATCGTGTACGAGGTCGACCGCTCGCGCACCGGGCGGTCGTTCTCGACCCGGCGGGTCGTGGCACGCCAGCACGGTCGCAACATCTTCGTCATGTCGGCCTCGTACCAGATCCCCGAGCCCGGCCTGGACCACGCCGACCCGCGCCCGGACGCCCCGGACCCGGAGGAGCTGCCGGCGATCCCGCCCAGCCCCGCCGACGACGGGGAGGACGCGCTGTGGAACATCCTGTACCGGCGCTGGACGGCGTTCGACATCCGGCGAGTGCCGGACACCGGGCCGGAGCGGCGGCAGGTGTGGCTGCGTACCTCGGCGCCGCTGCCGGACGATCCGCATCTGCATACGGCGGTGCTGGCGTACGTGTCGGATCTGACGCTGTTGTCCACGACGCTGATCCGGCACAAGCTGCTGCCGCATAAGGAGGTGCAGATCGCTTCGTTGGATCACGCGATCTGGTTTCATCGGCCGGCGCGGGCTGATCAGTGGCTGCTTTATGACCAGGCCTCGCCGTCGGCGTCGGGGGCGAGGGGGCTGGCCACCGGGCGGTTGTTCACGCGGGAGGGCATGTTGGTGGCTACGGTCGTGCAGGAGGGGTTGTTGCGGGTGCATCCGGCGACCTGAGGCGGGGGGCGGTTCGCTTGGCGCGCGGCACCCGCAAGGCGCGAACCGAACCCGAACGAACCCCCGCCCTACCCTTTCGCACACGTGCGGTCGGCATCGACCGCCCCAGCCGATCCGCTAGTCTCGACGGCGTCCCCACCGGTCCGCCGCGGCGAAGAAGAATGAGGTCAGCGCGCAGATGTCCGTGTACCAGGCGGCGAAATTCTTCGTCGAGCCCCTCGTGAAGCTCGTCTATCGGCCGCGCGTCGAGGGCCTGGAGAACATCCCCGCCAGGGGGGCCGCCATCCTGGCCGCCAACCACCTGTCGTTCTCAGACTCCTTCTTCATTCCGGTGGTGGTGCCGCGGCACGTGACGTTCATCGCCAAGGCTGAGTACTTCAACACTCGCGGGTTGAAGGGGATGTGGAATAAGTACTTCTACGCTCGCTTTGCCGGGGCGGTGCCGATTGACCGGTCCGGGACGCGGAATGCCACTACTGCGGCGCTGGAGGGTGCTGTGGCGGTGTTGGCGGCGGGGGACTTGTTCGGCATCTACCCGGAGGGCACACGCTCCCCCGACGGCAAGCTCTACCGCGGCCGCACCGGCATCGCCGAGATCGCCCTGCGCTCCGGCGCACCGATCATCCCGATCGGCATCGTCGGCACCGACCGCGTCCAGCCGCCTGGGAAGAAGATTCCGCGCCTGAGCCGCGTGACCATCCGCATCGGCGCCCCGCTGGACCTGGCCGCGGCCAAGGCGCTGGGGAAGCCGGCGCTGGTGCGGCGGGCGATTACTGATGAGGTTATTGAGGAGATTCAGAAGCTTTCGGGGCAGGAGTATCGGGCGGTTTATGCGTCTGATGTTAAGGAGGGGAAGGCGGCTGCTTGAGGGGGCGGCTTTGGTTTCCGCTTCGCCAATAAGCGACTCATTTAACACTGGCGGCCGGCGGTTTTCGTGTCCACGACCGCGCACAGGTCCGAGTCACTGCGCATGTCGTGGGCGGCAATCGTCGGGCGTGGTGGGTGCCTTGAGGCCTCCGGCGGGCGCTCTACAGCGAGGGGGCGACCCGTGCGTCCTGCTGTTTGGCGGCGGTCCGCGACTGGTCGGCTTTCTATCCGC
>NZ_JBGCCM010000079.1:0-12262 GCF_041262085.1 Catenulispora sp. GAS73 | reverse complement strand
ACAAGAACCCGATGTATCAGAGGTCTCGTTTCCCATGCCACCCGGCAGCCCAGGGCCTTGACACCCACCACAAACCCTTAACTACCCGCTCTTGCGGCCCGACCAGGTTGGCTTCGCCCGCCGACGCGGCGAGGGGCCCAGAACCAACACCCCGCATGGTCCGGTCGGACCCTGCCCCTCACCGACTCGTCACCCGCAGGTAGTACCCGTCCGGGTCGAAGACCCGGAAGTCCCGCAGCCCCCAAGGCTGCTCCGCCAGGCCGTCGGCGATCGGCCAGCCGCTCTCGACCGCGCGCTGGTGCGCCGCCTCGACGTCGTCGACCTCCAGTACCAGTTCGGCGCCGGAGGGGATGCTGCGCACCGCCAGCTCCAGATCGCCCCACGAGCGCACCGCGCCGATGCGGGCCGTGCCCAGGGCGACCGCGGCATAGGGGCTGTCGGTCGCGCGGCGGTCGTCGGACAGGGTGAAGCCCAGCACCCGGGTGTAGAAGTCGACGAAGGCGTCCAGGTCCGCGACGAACACCTCGACCCGCAGCGCCGCCTGGTGCTCGCGTGCCAAGATGCCCATGTTTACAACGTCGTGCCAGCGGCCGCCGCGGAACATGGCCTCGCGGCGGCGTCCCTCCTCCACGAAGCCGGCCTTGCGGTAGGCCGCGAGCGCCGCCGGGTTGTCGCCGTTGGCGCTCAGCTCGATGCGGTGCAGGCCCAGCTCCGTGAAGCCGTAGTCCACGATCGTGCGTACGGCGTCAGTTCCCAGCCCGCGCCCCTGGTGCGGTGCGCCGATCATCACCGCGAGCGTCGCGCAGCGGTCCTTCACCGTCGCGCCGAACAGCGCCACCTGGCCGACCAGCTCGCCGCTCGCGAGTTCCACCACCGCCAGGCCGACGTCGGCGCCGATGTTGGCGCACCATGCCCGGAACGTCACCGCGACCTCGGCGGCCGGCTTGGCGACGAACGGCCCGCTCGTCTGGCGGGCCAGGGTCCGCGGATCCGACCACCACGCGACCAGCGCGTCCAGGTCCGACTCCCGCAGCACCCGCAGCCCGACCAGCCGGCCCGTCAAGGTGAAGTCCGTCATGGTGACGTCCATCGATTCCGCCCCTCCCGCCGGCGGTGGCAGGGGCCAGCGCGGCATGGTTCACAGGGATCGTATCGATCACAGGCCGAACCGCTAGCGACCATTACCGACCGCTGCCGGTCGCCGCTGGTCGCGAGCCAGGCCCTACCGCCCCCGAGCCCCCTGCACCGCGCTCCGCGTCCGCTCCAAGGCCCGCGTCGTCCGGCTGAAGTTCCGCTGCGCCACGCCCACGAACAAGCAGTCCACCACCGTCAGCGCCGCGATACGACTCGCCATGGCCCCCGACCGGAACGTGGTCTCGCGCACCGCCGTCGTCAGCACCAGATCGGCCACATCCGTGATCGGCGAGCGCGGGAAGTTGGTGATCGCGATCGTCCGCGCGCCGTTGTCGTGCGCCTCGGCCAACGCCGTGACCGTCGCCGGCGTGGCCCCGGTGTGCGAGATCCCGATGGCGACGTCCCCGCGCCCCAACAGCGCCGCCGACGTCAGCGCCGCCTCGGCGTCCGGCCAGGCGAACGCGCGGTGGCCGATGCGGTGCAGCTTCTGGTGCAGGTCCAGCGCGATCAGCGCGCTGGCCCCGATCCCGTACACGTCCACCGCCCCGGCCGACACCACGGCGTCCACCGAACGCTCCAGCACCTCCAGGTTGATCTGCGCGACCGTGTCCTCCACCGCGCGCGCATCGGCGTAGCCGAGCTTGGTGACGACGTCGGCCAGCGAGTCGCCGGGCCCGATGTCGCCGCCGGCGGTGTGCGTCATGGCGGCGGCGTCCTCGATGCCGGCCGCGGCGGCCAGGCCGATCCGCAGCTCCGGGTAGCCCTTCAGGCCGACCGCGCGGCAGAAGCGGATGACCGTGGTCTCCGAGGTGTCGCAGTCGGCGGCCAGCTCGCTGATCGTCTTGGCCGCGACGCCCGCCGGGTCGGCGATCGCCGCCTCGGCCACCCGCCGCTCCGACGGCGGCAGCGTCGGCAGCAGAGCCCTGATGCGCACCAGCACGGTCGGCGGCGGCCCGGCCTCGCTGCCCAGCAGGGAAGCCCCGGCCGCGGCCGTCGCCACGCCGCCGGAGCCCGATCCGCGCGCGCCGCGGGAGGGCCGATTCGCGCCAGTGCTCATGCTGTGATCCTAAAGCCACCGTCGGCGTCGTCGGCACCGGTGTTGAGACTGCCGTCGGAACCGCCTTCGCGCACGTCACCGGGCTTCACAGCAGCACCGTTCGCGACACCGTTCGCGACACCGAACGCGGCGGCGACCGCGCCGTGCAGCGAGCGCCGCAGCTGCCGCGCCCGGTTGTCCCGGCCGTAGAGCACCGCGTTGGTCAGCAACACGCACCAGATCCCGGACACCGGGTCGAACGCGAGGCTCGTCCCGGTGAACCCGGTGTGCCCGGCCCCGCTCAGCGGCCACTGGTCCGACATGAAGTCGTACGAGTCGCCCCGCAGCGTCCAGCCGAGCCCGCGCCGGCCGTCCAGCCCCTCGGTCTGGCACCGCAGCGCCTCGGCGCGCGTGGCCGGGCTCAGGATCGGGCTGTTGTCCGCGAGCCAGCCCGCACGCAGATAGTTCGCCAGGTCAGAGGCGGTGCCGAACAGACCGGCCTGGCCCGCGACGCCGCCGAAGCTCTCGGCGTTCTCGTCGTGCACCACGCCCGACTTCGGGTCCTGACGCTCCGGGTCGTCGAACCAGTTCGCCTCGGTGGCAGCGAAATCCGCGGCGTCACGGACGGGCCGGAACCCCGTCGCCGTCATCCCCAACGGCGCGGCCACCAGCTCGCCGAACGCCTCGTCCAGCGGCTTGCCCGCGACCTCGGCCACGATCCGTCCCAGCATGATGAACCCCAGGTCGGAGTACTTCACGACGGTCCCGACCGGCGACTCCAGCGGCTCGGCGACCACCGCGGCGAACCGCTCCTCGGCGGTCCCGGGCATCCGATAGACCTCGCTGATCGCGGGCAGCCCGGAGGAGTGCGTCAGCAGGTGCCGGAGCGTCACCCGGTCCTTGGCCGCGCCGTCGCCGAAGCCCGGCAGGTACCTCGCCACCGGATCGTCGAGCCCGATCTCCCCGGCCTCGGCCAGCCGCAGCACACACGGCAGCGTCGCCGTCACCTTCGTCAGCGACGCCAGGTCATAGACGGTGTCCGGTCCGACGCCGGCGCCGAACGCGGCGACGCTGGCCGGGCGGCCGGTCCCGCGTCCGTAGGCCAGCACCGCGCCGGGCACCACGCCCTCGCGGACGGCCTCGGAGACGATCTCGCCGGGCTCGGTGCTCATCATCAGTTCCTTCCCGCGCGGCACCGGTGGTAGGTTTCCACCGTCAGCATGCCTGAAGACGTTAGCAAATGACGAAGAGGGTCGCGATGCGCGAAGCTGTCCCGGAAGACCTGCCGGCTCTGCGAGCCCTGGCCCGGACGAGCCTGGTCCACGATTCCGACGCCGAAGCGATCGTAGAGCTGCTGTGGTCCTCCGCCGCCGAGGGTTGCCGGATCGTGTTGGAGCACACCGACGCCGATGATGATGCCGACGGCACCGGCGGCACGCGCATCATCGGCTTCGCCCTGGGCTCACTGCGCCCGGCCCACGACGCGCTACCGGCCACCGGGCACGTCGAGCTCATCATCGTCGACCCGGAGCACCGCGAACTCGGCCACGGCCGCGAACTGCTCGCCGACCTGGAGCGCCGCCTCATCGCCGCCGGCGCGACCCGCCTGCGCATCCGCGGCAACCCGCCGCACTTCGCCTGGCCCGGCATCGACATCCGCTACACCCCGGCCGTCTGTATGGCCGCGGCGGCCGGCTACGAGCGCCTGCTGGACTGCAACAGCATGCTGGTCGACCTGGCCGCGGCGGACCTCGCGACCGAGAAGGACGAGCAGCGCCTGACCGAGGCCGGCATCGAAGTACGGCGCGGCCGGCCCGAGGACGAGCAAGCCCTGCGCGCCTGGTGCGACGAGGAGTTCGGCGGCACCTGGGGCCAGGAGGCGGCGATGGCGCTGCGCACGAGCCCGCCGACGCTGCACGTGGCCGTCCGCGACGGCGCGTACCTCGGCTTCGCCGGACACGGCATGCAGCGCGCCGACATGTTCGGACCGATGGGCACCGCCGAGGCCGCACGCGGTCACGGCATCGGCGCCGTCCTCCTGCGCCGCTGCCTGGCCGACCAGCGCGACGCCGGAATCGAGGTCGCCGAGATCGGCTGGGTCGGCCCGGCCCGGTTCTACTCCAAGACCGTCGGCGCTCGGCTGGGCCGCGTCTTTTGGGCTTTTGAAAAGTCCGTCGCGGCATGACGGTCTCCAGCAAGCCGGTTCGGCGAGGTGGAGCGGGAACCGTACCTGTTGTATCCGCGTGATGGAGAGTACTGATGTCAGAGCTCGATGTCTTGATCGCCCGCGTGCTGCAGCCGGGCTTCGTCGGCCCCGCGCTGCCGGACTGGGTACGGCGGCGGCTGGCCGGCGGGCTCGGGTCGGTGATCCTGTTCGCCGCGAACATCGAGTCGCCGACGCAGCTACGGACGCTGACGGACGAGCTGCGCGCGGAGAATCCGGACGTGTTCGTCGCCGTGGACGAGGAAGCCGGGGACATCACGCGGCTGGAGTTCGCCACCGGCTCCTCCTACCCGGGAAACCTGGCGCTCGGCGCGGTGGACGACGTCGCGCTCACCGAGGCCGTGGCCCGCTCGGTGGGCTCGCTGGTGCGCGCGGCGGGGATCGACCTGGACTACGCACCGGTCGCCGACGTGAACACCGAGCCCCGTAACCCGGTGATCGGCGCACGCTCGTTCGGCTCGGATCCCGCGCTGGTGGCGCGGCACGTCGCCGCAGCTGTGCGGGGACTGCACGCGGCGGGCGTCGCGGCGTGCGCGAAGCACTTCCCGGGCCACGGCGACACCGTGGTGGACTCGCACTTCGGGCTGCCGACAGTGCACGCCACGCTGGCGGAGCTGCGGCGCGACACGCTGCCGCCGTTCGCGGCGGCGGTCGGCGCCGGGGCGCGCGCGGTGATGGTCGCACACCTGCTGATGCCCGAGTTCGACGCCGAGCACCCGGCCTCGGTGAGCCCGGCGGTGGTCGGCGGGCTGCTGCGCGGCGAACTCGGCTTCGACGGGCTCGCGGTGACCGACGGGATCGGGATGGCCGCGGTGCGGGAGCGGTACGGGCTCGCCGGCGCGGCGGTGCGCGCGCTGGTCGCGGGGATGGACCTGGTCTGCGTGGACAACACCTCGACGGACGCGGACATCGCCGCGGTAACCAAGGCGATCGCGGCCGCGGTGCAGGATGGGACGCTGGCCGAGGGGCGGTTGGTGGAGGCTGCGGAGCGGGTGGCGGCGTTCGCGGCGTGGCGGCGGGAGGCGAGAGAAGTATCGGAAGCCGAGGCTGTGGGCTCGCCGGACGACGGACTCGCGGCGGCCCGCCGCGCTGCCAGGGTGCTGCGTGCCGACCCTGATGCATTGCCCCTGAAGTCCGCGCCGCACGTCGTCGAGGTCGAACTCCCCCGCAGCCTCGCCACTCCCCTCGCCGACCTGCTCCCCGGCACCACGCACGCGAAGCTCGCCGACACCGCGACCGTGCCCGCCGACCGCCCCCTGGTGGTCGTCGTCCGAGGCGTCCAGCGCTCCCCCGAGGACCTGGACCGTGTGACCCGCCTGGTGAAGGAGCGCCCCGATACGATCGTGGTCGACCTCGGTGTCGCGCACGTCGATCCCGGCGGCGCGGCGTGGGTGGCCGGCTACGGCGTCTCCCGGGTCTGTGTGCAGGCCGCAGCCGAGGTCCTGGCCGGCAGGTAGCGCCCCGACTGGAGGACCGAGAATGTGGAGGACCCGAGCATGACCGACCTCGACAACCAGACCTCCTACTGGGACGCCGTGGCGGCGACGAAGCGCTTCACGCATCCCCTTCACACCGCCTGGACCGACGCGCTCGCCCGGGACGCCGCGGTCCTGGACTACGGCTGCGGATACGGCCGGACCCTGGCGGACCTGGCCGTACTCGGGTTCACGAACCTCACCGGCGTCGACAGCTCGGCGGGGATGATCGACCAGGCGCGCGAGCAGCAGCCGGGGATGCAGTTCGCGGTCCTGGACGCCCCGCCGGCCCTCCCGTTCCCGGACGCGAGCTTCGACCTGGTCGTCCTGTTCGCGGTCCTCACCTGCATCCCCGGCGACGCCGCGCAGCGGCGGCTCATCGGCGAGCTGGAGCGGGTGCTCAAACCCGGCGGCCTGCTCTACGTCAGCGACCTGGTGCTCGGCGACGACACGCGCAGTATCGAGCGCTACGAACGCTTCGCCCCGACGCACGGCACGTACGGCATCTTCGAGACCAGCGACGGCGCGGTCTGCCGACACCACCACCCCGACCACTTCGTCGAACTGCTGGCCGACCTCGCCACCGAGGACTCCCGGCGGATAAGCGTCGCCACGATGAACGGCAACGAGGCCGCCGGGATCCAGGTGCTCGCGCGCAAGGCCCGCGCCTAGCGACGCGAACCCGCCCCCCACCGCGGGTTCGCGCCCGATCCGGGCCCTGCTACGGCTGCCGCCCCGACACCGCCAGCGCCTTCTCCAGCGCGGTCGCGTCCGGACCGACCTCCACCTCGGCGGCGAAGCCGTCGTACTGCCGGTACATCTCCGCCGAGGCGCCGACGGCCTTGGCGACGGTCGCGGCAACCTCGTCAGAGACCTGGTACGGCTGGCCGGTCGCGGTGGCGAGGTCCCAGCCGTGCAGGACCATCTCCATCAGGATCATCTCCGCGACCTGCTGGGCCGGGGTCTTGCCGCCGCCGGTGTCGATCTCGCTGTCCCACACCTCGGCCGGGGCCCAGGCGGCCAGGGCGCGGTCCAGCTGCGCGCGGTAGCCGGCGGCGTAATCCGCCTCGGAGGCGAAGTCGCGCTCGGTCAGGTCCGGGCCGACCTGCTCGCTGCGGGCCCGGCGCTCGAAGGAGTACGAGGTCCACAGGATCAGGTGGTTCAGCAGCTCCTTGACGTCCCACTGCGTGCACGGCGTCTTGTCGCCGAACCGGCTCGGGTCGGTCCCGGAAACGATGCGTGCGGCCTGGTCGGCCGCTTCGGTCAACTGCTCGTGAACGGTGCTCATACACCGACGCTATGACCCCGCACGCGGCCCGTCTTGAAGAAACGCGTCAGTGATCGCCGCTACCCTGATCCCATGTCCGAACCCCAGGTCAAACCGGTGGCCGATGACAGCCGCGGCATCGTGCGGCCGGCGGCGGCCGGCACGGTGTTCCGCCTGGACCGCTTCCCGCCGACCGGCGGCGCGGCGCGCTTCGTCGACCGGTACTGGCTCTCGACGTGGCGCCTGCCGCCGGGCATCCGGCACGAGCAGCAGGTGCTGCTCCATCCGGTGGTCAACGTGGTGTTCGAGGCGCACGGCGCGCTGGTGTCCGGAGTGGACACGGGGCGGTTCGCGGTCACCCTGGAGGGTGAGGGGCGCGCGCTGGGCATCATGTTCCGCCCGGCCGGCTTCGCGCCGTTCTTCGACGGCCCGCTGACCGCGCTGACCGACAAGGACGTCCCGCTGGCCGACGTGCCGGCCCTGGCCGGCCTGGAGTCGCTTCTGGTGCCGCTGGTCGCAGACCTGGACGTACCGGCCGAGGCGATCGCCGCCGCCGCGGACGCCGCCCTGGCCGATCGTGTCCCCGCCGAGCGCCAGGACTGCGAGACCACGACCGAGTGGGCCGACCTGGCGGTGCACGACCGGGCCCTGACCCGCGCCGAGGACCTGGCGTCCGCCGCCGGCGTCGGCATCCGCACGCTCCAGCGCGCCTTCACCGAGCACATCGGCATCGGCCCGAAGTGGTTCCTGCGCCGCTACCGCATCTACGAGGTCGGCGAGCGCATCGCCCACAACGAGCACGTCGACTGGGCCGCGCTGGCCACCGACCTCGGGTACGCCGACCAGGCGCACCTGACGCGCGACTTCACCGCCGCCTTCGGACTGCCACCGGCGCAGTACGCGGCGACGACACGTGAGGCGCGCGAGAAGACACCGGCGGAGCACACCCCCGCCGGCGAGCACACCACCGGATCCGGGAGCTGACCTTGGCTGACCACGACCCCATCACCCGCGACGTCCTGCGGACCTTCGAAGACGTGCGGTCCCGGACGTTCGCCCGTCTGGAGGGCCTGACCGACGCCGAGTACCTGTGGCAACCGGTCCCGGACTGCATGACCATCCGCCGCACCGACGAGGGCGTCTACCGCGCCGACTCACGGCTGCCGAAGGGCCCGGACGGCGCATCCGACGACGCACCAGCCCCAGTCACGACCATCGCCTGGCGCATGTGGCACATCGGCTCCGACTGCCTGCGCGGCTACCTGAGCTTCTTCGAGGACGTACCCGCCCTCGGCGACCCGTTCGAATGGCCCGGCACGGCCGACCGGGGCGTCCTGGCGATGGAGGAGGACTGGGCCCGCTTCATCACGCGCGTCGAAGCCCTCGGCGACGAGCGCCTGATGCAGCCGATGGGCCCACGCGCCGAGGAGTACGCCGACGCGAGCTACCTGGCGCTGGCACTGCACGCGCTGGACGAGGTCGCGCACCACGGCGGAGAGCTCGGACTGCTGCGGGATCTGTACCTGCGCGAGGGCGCCTGACCTCAGCTCTCCATCGAGATGTCCTCCACCTCACCGTCGTCGTCCAGCGACACGGCGATGAGGTAGTTGGTGACCTCCGCACCGATCGAGTAGTCGAGGATGACCCCGGAGTCTTCGGGTTCGGGGTCGAGGCAGAAATCGATGTGCACCAGGCTCAGTGCGGCGAGGAAGGTTTCGAGATCGATCGAGCCATCCTCGCCGACCATGGCCCCCAGCGCGTCGCGATGGTGCTCGGCGTAGAACCGGACCGTCGAATCCGCCTCGGCGAAGTCCACACGCATCCCGGCCCGCGCCTTGTGATCCAGCGCCTCCAGGTTCACCCCGTGGCGAGCCAGCCGGCCGAAAGCCGCGGCGTCCAGGCGCGCGCCGTCGAAGCTGATGTCAACCTGCGTGCCCATCGATCGTCTCCCGAGAAGTCGCCACGCCAAGGCCCGCCCTTGACGAGCGGGCCTCACCGTAGCAACAGGCGCCGACAAACTCCCGGCGTGCGCCTCAGTCCTCCTCGGCGTGCGGCAGCTTCGTCGAGATCAGGTCCATGACCGCCGAGTCGGCGAGCGTCGTGGTGTCCCCGATCGCCCGGTCCTCCGCGACGTCCCGGAGCAGCCGCCGCATGATCTTGCCGGAGCGAGTCTTGGGCAGCTCCGGCACCACGATGATCTGCCGCGGCTTGGCGATCGGGCCGATGGCCTTGCTGACGTGCTCGCGCAGTGTCTCGGCCAGTTCGGCGTACTCCTCGTTGCCGCCGCGCAGGATGACGAAGGCGACGATGCGTTGCCCGGTGGTCTCGTCCTTGGCGCCGACCACTGCGGCCTCAGCCACGGCCGGGTAGGAGACCAGGGCCGACTCGACCTCGGTGGTGGAGATGTTGTGGCCGGAGACGAGCATGATGTCGTCGACCCGGCCCAGCAGCCACAAGTCGCCGTCCTCGTCCTTCTTCGCACCGTCGCCGGCGAAGTAGTACCCCTGCTCCGCGAACCGTGCCCAGTACGTCTCGATGAACCGCTGCGGGTCGCCCCAGATGCCGCGCAGCATCGACGGCCACGGCTTGTCCAGCACCAGGTACCCGCCGCCGCCGTTCGGCACCGGCGTCCCGGCCTTGTCCACGACGTTCGCCGAGATGCCCGGCAGCGGCCGCATGGCCGAGCCCGGCTTGGCCTCGGTGACGCCCGGCAGCGGGGAGATCATGATCGCCCCGGTCTCCGTCTGCCACCAGGTGTCCACCACCGGCGTCCGGCCCCCGCCGATGTTCTCGCGGTACCAGATCCACGCCTCGGGGTTGATCGGCTCACCGACCGAACCCAGCAGCCGCAGGGAACTGAGGTCGAACTTCGCCGGGATCGCAGAACCCCACTTCATGAAGGTCCTGATGGCCGTCGGCGCGGTGTAGAGGAGCGTGACCTTGTACTTCTGGACGATCTCCCAGAACCGGCCCTGATGCGGCGTGTCTGGCGTGCCCTCGTACATCACCTCGGTGGCGCCGTTCGAGAGCGGCCCATAGACGATGTACGAATGCCCGGTGACCCAGCCGACGTCGGCAGTACACCAGTACACATCGGTGTCCGGCTTCAGGTCGAACACCGCATGGTGCGTATACGAGGCCTGCGTCAGGTAACCACCGGTGGTGTGCAGGATCCCCTTCGGCTTCCCCGTCGTACCCGACGTGTACAGGATGAACAGCGGTTGCTCGGCGTCGAAGCCCTGCGCGGCGTGCTCGGTGCTCTGCCGGTCCACCGACTCGTGCCACCACACGTCGCGCGCCGGGTCCCACGCCACCTCGTGCCCCGTGCGCCGGACGATGAGCACCTTCTCGATGGTCGGGGACGCGGTGGCGGCCTCGTCGGCGTTAGCCTTCAGGTTCACGATCGAGCCGCGCCGGTGGTACCCGTCGGCGGTGATCAGCAGCTTGGCTCCGGCGTCCTCGATCCGGCCGCGCAGGGCCTCCGGGGAGAACGCCGCGAAGCACACCGAGTGCACCGCGCCGATGCGGGCGCAGGCCAGCATCGCGACCGCGGTCTCCGGGATCATCGGCATGTAGATCGCGACCCGGTCGCCCTGGCGCACCCCGAGCTCGGTCAGCGCGTTGGCGGCCTTGCAGACCTCGTCCTTGAGCTCGGCGTAGGTCAGCGAGCGGGAGTCGCCGGGCTCGCCCTCGAAGTGGATCGCGACGCGGTCGCCGTTGCCGGCCTCGACGTGCCGGTCCACGCAGTTGTAGGCGGCGTTCAGCTTCCCGCCGACGAACCACTTGGCGAAGGGCCGGTCGGACCAGTCGAGGATCTGCGTCCAGGGCTGCTGCCAGTGCAGCCGCCCGGCCTGGGTGGCCCAGAAGGCCTCGCGGTCGGCGTCGGCCTCGGCGTAGGCCTCGGCGGTGACGTTCGCGTGGTCGGCCACGTCCTGCGCGGGGGCGAAGCGGCGGTTCTCCCTGAGCAGGTTGGACAGTGTCTCTCGGTTGACAGCGTTGTCAGTCATGTCTCCCAGCCCCAGTCCTCACGACGGAAGGGAACGAGGACCGCACAGCGGCCCTCGTTCCACGCTATTCCCCCGGGCTCATCGAGGCCAGGTCGGGAACAACTGCTTCTTGTGCGTCTCGTTGGCCACGGACGCCAGCGAGGCGTACCAGGCCGCCAGCGCGGTGATGATGCCGACGAAGCCACCGATCTTGGTGAACCCGGCCGGCCCGGTGGTGGAGTTCTGCCAGGCCCCGATGGCCAGCAGCAGGAACGTCAGCGTCAGCAGCCCGAACACGGCCAGGATTGCACCACTGGTACGCAGCGCCGCCACCGTCATGTACCCGGTGAACAGGAACCAGGCGAACAGGTACAGCCCGACCGTCTTGTGCGCGTCCTCCCCAGAACTCCAGTGCACGATGGCCCAGTAGCTGAGCCAGAACGCACCGAAGGAGGAGAACGCGGTGGCCCCGAACGTGTTGCCGCGCCGGTACTCCCACATGCCGGCCAGCAGCTGCGCCAGCCCCCCATAGAACAGGGCCAGCCCGAGGACGACGTCCCCACCGCCCTTCTCGGAGATGATGTTGGTGTTGAGAACGCTGAGGATGAACGTGGTCATGGCGAATCCGGCCAGGCCCAACGGGGCCGGATCGGCAATACCCGTGGACGGCGCGGGGGCGGGCGTGTTGGGGGTCTCACTCACGGCAGGTGCGTCCCTTCCCTTGACTACGAACGCCGCCGGCCCACACCGGCCGCGTCCCTGTCACCGTAGGTAGCCACACGCAAGCTGCACATGGCACCGAACCAGCGAACTGGACCATCGGTGCCTGGGATGCGCTGAACGGTTGCCACCGTGCGCTGAATGGGACCCCTGGGGCCGCTGAGTTCGAATTAACAGCCACGAAACGGGCGACAGCCGGTTGGCAGCGGGAAGGCAGGCAGCCGCGGCCATGCTGCTGGCCCCGGCGAGAACCGTTGCCTTGGCAACTGCGAATGGCGACGGGCCAGCGCGACCGGCCATGTCGTGAGGGGGTCCGAAGGACCATGCGGGGTGTTGGTTCTGGGTCCCTCGCCGCGTCGGCGGGCTCTGCCAACCTGCCCGGGCCGGTGGTGTCCAGCCGGACGAAGCAGCACCACAGCA
>NZ_JBGCCM010000078.1:0-13089 GCF_041262085.1 Catenulispora sp. GAS73 | reverse complement strand
GGGGGGGCGATGGGTTTGTAGGTCGGGGTGCGCCGGGGGGGGGGCCGGGGTGCCCCCCCCGGCCCCGCCACCGTTGCCCGCACGCGGTCAGCTGAACTCGTGCTCAGCCCGCCGCCGGATCCAGCGCGCTGACTGCCGCCGGCGCCATCTGCGAGATCCGCTCCCGCTGCGGGAACGACCCGACCGGCACGCGCGCCACCTCGGTCGCGGTGGCGTAGTCGATCACCGACACCTGGCCGACGTTGCTCAGCGAGACGAAGCAGTACTGGCCGTCGGCGCTGGTCTGGCCCCAGTAGGGGAGGGCGCCGGAGGGGTAGTTCACCATGCCGGCGGTGGTCAGGTTCGAGGTCGAGACGATCGCGGTGTAGTCGTCGATGGTGCCGACGTCGCAGAGCTTTGACCCGTCGCCGCTGAGCGCCAGGCCGTGGTGCGCCGAGTTCTTCGGGTAGTTGTCGGGCTTCAGCGTCGTACCGCCGCTCGCGTACGGCATCTGGACCGTGTTCAGGATCTGCGAGGTGTTCAGGTCGTACTTCACGAAGCCGTTCAGGTACGACAGGTCGGCGTAGAACGTGTGGCCGTCGGGCGCGATCTCGTTCGGGCGGATCCCGTGTGGGAACGTCCAGGTCTTCACGACCTGCAGCGTGCTGGCGTCCACCTTGGTCAGCTGGAACGAGCCCTTGGCCCACTCCAGGGACTGCGGCAGCGAGGTGATGCCGATGCTGGAGTTGTAGATGTACTTGCCGTCGGCGCTGTAGTCGTTCTGGTGCGGGTAGGTCCCGGTGGCGAAGGTGCCCACGACGGTCCCGGTCGCGGTGTTGAAGACCTCCGCCTCCTGCGCGGTGGTCGCGGAGACGACGTAGCGGGTGCCGTCGGGGGACAGCGCGGCGTGGTCGGCGTGGAAGCCGTCGAGCCGGGTGTGCCAGAGCTCCGCGTGCGTGGTCAGGTCGAAGGCGGCGACGTCGTCCAGGTTGCCGCGCGAGACGTAGAGCGTGCGGCCGTCGGGGGAGACGGTGGCGTCGTCGACGTAGCGGTCGCCGCCCTCGACCGCGCGCACCGCCTCGTAGCCGGCCAGCCAGATCGGGTTGAGGTAGATCTCGAACATGCGCTGCGACAGGTCCGGGATCACGTTGATCGAGCCGAGGTTGGCGAAGGTGTGGCCGTCGATCACGCTGACCGTGCCGGCCTGGCTGTTGCCGACCACGAGCACGTCGCGCAGGCCGGTGTCGGCGGACGCGCCCGGGGCGGCGGTCAGCGAGGTGGCCGTCAGGCCGGCCGCGGTGAGGCCCGCCGCGGCGAGGATCCGGGTGAGCCGCTGGAGTCTTCGTGGCATGGTTTGCTCCCAAGATCGTACTGTGGGGTAATATCGGGGCCTTGAGAACATAGAGTCGTTGCGCGGAAGAGTCCATGGCGACGCCGGATCCTGTCGCGGCGTGGCAGAAAAGCGCTAACAGCCGCTGTCGGCGATGACGTAGTAGCCCGGGCTGGTCTCCTTCAGGGTGTGGGTGACGGACACGTTCCACAGGCCCATGTTCTGGTTGGAGCCGTCGGCGTAGGTGTAGCCGCCGGATTGGTAGGCGCGGCCGGCGACGGTCTGCGCGTAGTTGTTCGCCGTGAAGCACGCGGCGGGCGCAGAGGATGTCGGTGGCGTGGAAGGCGTAGTGGACGGCGGTGTCGTCGAAGACGTCGATGTCGGAGGCGTCCCCGAGTTCAGCCCCCAGAACGTCGCCGTGTAGTACGTCGAGCAGATGTAGCTCAGGAAGTACGCGCCGGTGGACCCGCACTGAGCGGTCCCGGAACCCGGATCCACCGCCAGCCCGTGCCCCATCCCGCTGATCGAGTACATCTCGACGGCCGGTTTCCCGCTGCCGTCGTTGTACACCGACTCCGTGGTCCCGCCGCTCAAGGTCTGTGTGCTCGACGCGGTCTGGCTGATGCCCCACGCGTTGGTCCACTGATCGCGCAGCTCGGTGGCGTTGACCGGATAGACCGTGTAGTCCGCGGACCCCTGCCAGATCGCGACGCGCGGCCACGGCCCTTTGTATCCGGGGTCTGAGTTGCGCACCTTGTCGCCCCACTGCGCCGGCGTGAGGTTCTGGCTACTGTTCTGACACGACGAAGCGGCGGACTGCGTCGTCGCGCACTGCGCCGGCAGCCCGGAGTCGATCGCCCCGCCGGCGAACACGTCCGGATAGTCGGCGAGCAGGTCGGCGGTGAGACCGGCGCCGGCGGACAGGCCGGTGACGTAGACCCGGTGCGGATCCGAGCCGTAGTGGCTCTCCGCGTACGACACCATCGCCGCGACGGACGCGGCCTCGCCGTTGCCGCGCGTGTCCTTCGTCGAGTCGAACCAGCTGAAGCAGGACAGGGAGTTGTTCGCGTTGGAGGTCTGCGGGAAAACGACCGTGAAGCCCCACTGGTCGGCGAACTGCGACCAGCCGGAGTGGCCGTAGTAGTCGGTGGCGGTCTGGGTGCAGCCGTGCAGGGCCACGACCAGCGGAGCGCCCTGCGCCAGGCCTTGCGGGACGTAGCTGTACATCGCCAGGTTCCCCGGGTTCGAGCCGAAGTTCGTGACCTGATTCAGGGATGAGGCGGCGCGCGCGGGCGAGGCGCCGGAGGGGGAGAGCGTCAGCGCCGAGGCGGCCAGGGTCAGGAGCGCGGCTGCGAGCGACGCCAGGGCGCCGCGGCGTCGGCTGGACGTTCGGGACGTGGGGGTGCGGGATGTGCGAGGCATTGCGTAACCTCCCGTTCACCGTTGGGGTGACCGGACCGTACTGCCGCTGATGCCTCCGTACGATGTCTGCGGGCCCCATATTCACGGGGCGTGCAGTGGGAACGTCGAATGCTGAGTTAAAGGGCTGCGTCGAGGAGGATCTCCGCCAGCTCGCGCGGCTTGGAGAACATCGGCCAGTGGCCGGTGTCCAGCTCGACCAGCCGCCAGTTTCCATGGGCGATCAGCTCGGCCAGGCCCTCGTCGAGTTCGTCTTCGGGGAAGCATTTGATGTAGGTCGCCGGGAGGTCGGCGACCGACCGGGCCATCTTGGCGGGCTCGGTCAGCGTGGCGCCCGGGTGCGGCGTCGCGCCGGCCACGATCCGGGCGATCTGCTCCTCGGTCAGGCCGTGGCCCTCGAAGCTCGAGGCGGGCGAGACCGGCCAGAATCCCGCGTTCTCGGCGAGCGTCGCCTTCAACGCCGCGCCGCCGTCGGGCATGAGGGCGGTGAACGCCTCGCCGTCGCCCGGAACCGCGGAGTCGACGAAGACCACGCGGGCCAGCCGGTCGCCGATCCGCTCCGCGGCCTGGCCGACCGGGATGCCGGAGTAGCTGTGCCCGACCAGGACGACGTCGCGCAGGTCCTTGCCCTCGACCACGTCGACGATGTCCTGGACGTGGGTCTGCTGCCCGGCCGGGACGCCCTGCTTCTCCGCCAGGCCCGACAAGGTCAGCGGGTGCACGCCGTGGCCGGCCCTGCTCAGGTGGGGCGTCACGGCGTCCCAGGCCCACGCTCCGAGCCGCGCACCTGCGACCAAAACGAAATCTGCCATGGCTGCACGGTATCGGAGCCGAAGCTCAGGAGCGCTTGCGGCCGACCGCCGCGTACGTGATCTCCTGGCGGTCCTCGGGCACCGGGCCGTCGGGACGCCACTCGGCCAGCAGCACCAGGCCCGGCTCCACCAGCTCCACGCCCCGGAGCAGGGCCATGACCTCTTCGGAGGTCCGCACCCGGCAGGGCATCGACGAGGCCTGGTACGCGGCCTGCACGGCGTCCCCGATCTCCGGGGCGAAGTCCGGGGTGCCGTGGCTGATCGCCAGATAGCTGCCTTCGGGCACGGCGTCGAGCAGGGTGCTGATGAGCTCGGCCGGGTTCTCGTTGTCCGGCATGAAGTGCAGGATGCCGATCAGCAGGATCGCCACCGGCCGGGTGAAGTCGATGACGTCGGCCAGCGTCGGATCGGCGAGCAGCTTGCCGGGCTCGCGGGCGTCGGCGTGGATGAACACGGTGCGGCCGTGGTCCTGGTCGGCCATCAGGACCCTGGCATGCGCCAGCACGATCGGGTCGTTGTCTATGTAGGCGACCCGGGAGTCCGGGGCCACCTTCTGCGCGACCTCGTGGGTGTTCTCCTGCGTCGGCAGTCCGGTCCCGATGTCGATGAACTGCCGGATGCCGGACTCCGCGAGGAACCGGACCGCGCGGCGCAGGTACTCGCGCTGCTCGCGACAGGTGTCGCGCATGCCCGGGTTCCCCTTGAGGATCCGCGCCGCAGCCTCGCGGTCCGCCGGGAAGTTGTCCTTACCGCCGAGGAAGAAGTCGTATACCCGAGCGATGTGCGCCACGGAGGTGTCGATGGTGGTCGGCAGCCAGTGCCCGACCCCTTCGATCCCGTCCTGACGCCGGCCGTTCTCAGACATGCGAACCTCCACCCTCGGCGGCCGGCCCCGTACGCGGCGGCCCGTTGGAGAGCCAGGATACTGTGCGCTGAATCACTTCGCCGGGGCGGTGCCTAGGGCTTGGCGACCTCGGCGGCGAGCTGATCGACGCTGCCGGTGAACTGCACCGTCTCCGAGTTGAACGGCTCCACTTCGGCGACGCCTGCGCTCTTGGTGGTCGCGGCGTGGGTTTCGAACCTGCCGTTCGGGCCGCCGACCACGTAGAAGTGGCCCGGCGAGTACTGATGGAGGAAGAGCACTGTCGTCTCGCCGACCTTGAACAACGGATCATCCTCGGTCGAGACCGGCGTGCCATCCGACATCGATCCACCGGTCTGGTGGATCGTGATGGCCGAACCCGCCGCAGTGGTCTGCGCCTTGTCGGCAAGTACCTTCGAGACGGTGAACGTGAAATCAGTGGACGGGTTGTTGCCCGACGTCGTCTGCTTCGTGACCGCGGTGAAGGAGCCCGCGACCACAATGGTGCTGTGGGCCGTCAGATCATGGATGTTGTCGTAGTGCTCCGCCCACGAGACCGCGGTCTGTTGGTGACTCGCCGACGACGAGCACCCTGCGAGGAGGGACCCCATGACGATGATCCCTGAAGCGGCGAGAGCCTGCCTGCACCTGGACATGGCCTGAACCCCCCTTGGCTGCGTTCGAGCATGGTGGGGCGCGCAGCACGTGTCAATGCTCTGAGTTCCTAGCGGGGGGCGAAGCCGGGCGGATCACGATTGTCATCTCGCGTCCCGGCCCGGCTTCAAGACCCTCAGATCACTCTGTGGGAGCGGCACCGGCGGCGACGTCGACCACCCACGTGACGCCGAACCGGTCCGTGAGCATCCCGTATGCCGGGGCCCACGGCGAGGGCTCCAGCTTCTGCAGGATGGTCGCGCCGTCGGTCAGCTTCTCCCAGATCGGGGTCACGTCCTCGACGCTGTCGCCGCGCACGGACTCGTAGAAGGGGGTGACGCCCTTGTCGTAGGGGCGGTCGGCCGGGACGTCGAAGGCCATGATCGCGAAGCCGCTGGGGGCCGTGACCTGGCCCCACATGATCTGCTCTTCCTGCTCGGGGCTTTGGGCGGCGTGCATGGCGCCGTAGGTGATGACGGTCAGGTCGCCGTCGAAGACGTCGCGGTAGAACTCCAGCGCCGCGCGGGCGTTGCCTCGGAAATTGACGTGGGTTGTGGATTTGATGCTCATGGCAGGAACTTTTGCAGCAGTAGCGGCCAGGTTGTGTCCTCTACTCGGGGCATGATGGAAGACATGCCGAAGACCTCCGCACGGTTGTTGTCCCTGTTGTCCCTGTTGCAGGCGCGACGGGATTGGCCGGGCGCGGACCTGGCCGCGCGGTTGGAGGTGAGTTCGCGGACGGTGCGGCGTGATGTCGACCGGTTGCGGGAGCTCGGGTACCCGATCGCGACGGCGAAGGGGCCGGACGGCGGGTACCGGCTGAGCGCCGGGTCGGAGTTGCCGCCGCTGCTGTTCGACGACGACCAGGCCGTCGCGCTGGCCGCGGCGTTGCAGAGCGCGGTGGTCGGTGGCGGGGGGATGGAGGAAGCGGCGATGCGCGCGCTGAACACCGTGCGGCAGGTGATGCCTTCGCGGCTGCGGCGCCGGGTCGACATGTTCCAGGTGACGGCGATCGGCCCGACGGCGGCCGCCGCGGTCGGCGTGGACGTCCTGATGACGCTCAGCGCCGCGGTCCACGCGCGCGAAGTGCTGCGCTTCGACTACGCCGACGCCGACGCCCCACGAAAAGCCGAGCCGCACCACCTCGTGACCCGCGGCGGCCGCTGGTACCTCGTGGCCTGGGACCTCGACCGCGACGACTGGCGTGTCTTCCGCGCCGACCGCATCAGCCCCCGCATCCCGAACGGTCCGCGCTTCACCCCGCGCGAGCTGCCCGGCGGCGACGTGGCCGCGTTCGTCACCAGCCGCTTCCAGGGGTCCAGCGCTACCGGCGGCTGGCCCTGCCGCGGCGAGGTGATCCTGCACGCGCCGATCGCCGACGTGGCGCCGTTCGCCCACGACGCGGTCGTCGAGGAGCTGGCGCCGGAACGCTGCCGGCTCGTGCTGGGGTCGTGGTCGTGGCCCGCGCTGGCTGCGGCGATCGGGGTGTTCGACGCCGACATTGAGGTCGTCGGGCCGCCGGAGTTAAGAGATGCGTTCGCGTTGCTGGCACGTCGATACGCCGCGGCATAGACCCGCCGAGCAGCGAGGCCCGGCCGGCGAACCGCCGACCGGGCCCCACCAGCGTCAACATTCAGAAAAGCGCAGCTGTCGATCTACTGTGAGAACACCTCCAATTCCGAGAGCTGACCGGCCGGCCAGCCGGTGTTCGCGGTGAACGTCAGCTTCACGTACCGCACGTTCGCGGCCGTGAACGTGGCGCTCGCCGTGTTCCCCGTGCTGGGGTCGAAGGTGTAGCCCGCCGAGGGTGCGAGCGTCGTGTAGTTCGTCCCGTCGGTGCTGCCCTGGATCTGGATCGTCTGCGTGCGGGTGCCCCACGCCGAGGACGGCGGGAGGTCCAGCACGATGCGGCTGACGCTGTGCGAGGCGCCGAGGTCCACCTGGAACCACTGCGGGAAGGCGTTGTCGGTGCTCTCCCAGTAGGAACTGGTGTTGCCATCGACTGCATTGGAGGGCACGTAGTTCTGCGTGGTGCCGCTCGCGGTCACCGGCTGGTTCAGCGCCAGGTTGGTGTTGCCGCTCGTGGTGCCGGTGCCCGACAGCGCCACCGTCAGGGGGCTGCTGGGGGCGTTGCTGGCGACCGACAGGGTGCCGTTCGCGGCGCCGGACGCGGTCGGGGTGAAGGTCACCTGGACCGCGCAGGAGGCGCCGGCCGCCAGGGAGCTGCCGCAGTTGTTGGTCTGCGCGAACGGTCCCGTGGCGCCGACCGAGGAGATGGCCGCCGCGACGCTGCCCGGGTTGGTCACCGTCACGGTCTGCGCGGCGCTGGTCGAGCCGACGGCCTGGTTGCCGAACGACACGCTCGAC
Source organism: Catenulispora sp. GAS73 (assembly GCF_041262085.1). NCBI lineage: Bacteria > Bacillati > Actinomycetota > Actinomycetes > Catenulisporales > Catenulisporaceae > Catenulispora > Catenulispora sp. GAS73. The sequence goes on along the minus strand of NZ_JBGCCM010000078.1, from coordinate 5,666 downwards.
GGGCTCGCCGTCAGGGCGCTGGGATTGCCGGTCGAGGAGCCGCCGGGGAAGATCTGGAACTCGGACAGCTGCGCCGCGCTCCAGCCGGTGTTGGCGGTGAAGCTCAGCCGCACGTACCGGGCGCTCGTCCCGGACGGCAGCGCGATGGTGACCGTGTTGCCGGACGAGGGGTTGAACGTGTACCCGGCCGAGCCGACGATCTGGCTGAAGGTCGACCCGTCGGTGCTGCCCAGCACGGACAGCGTCTCGGTGCGGGTGTTCCAGGCCGAGGACGGCGGCAGGTTCAGCGTCGTCGAGCCGATCGGCTGCGTCGAGCCCAGGTCCACGGTGATGGTCTGCGGGTAGCCCGCGCCGTCCTGGCTCTCCCAGTACGAGCCGGTGTTCCCGTCGGTCGCGTTGGACGCCACGAACGAGGTCTGCGTGCTGCTCGCGACGGCCGGCTGCCCCAGCGCCAGGTTGGTCGAGGAGGTGATGCCGCGCCCGGACAGCGCGACGCTCAGCGGCCCGCCGGGAGCGCTGGTCGCGACGGTCAGCGTGCCGGTGGCGTTGCCGCCGGCGGTCGGCTTGAACGTCACCTGCGCGGTGCAGGAGGCGCCGGCGGCCAGGGAACCGCCGCAGTTGTTGGTCTGCGCGAATGGCCCGGTGACGCTGATCCCGGACAGCGCCGCGGCGCTGGTGCCCGGGTTGTTGACGGTCACCGACTGCGGCGCGCTGGTCGAGCCGGAGTTCACGTCGCCGAAGTTCAGGCTGCTCGGCGTGGCGTGCAGGGCGCCGGGCTGCACCGGGTCCGGGAACGTGGTGAGCACCGGGGTGGTGCTCCAGCCGGAGTTCCCGCTGCCGAGGTTGAAGGTGTAGGCGCCCGCGACGTTGCCCGGGTAGCTGTTGTTGTACGTGCCCGAGACGCCGATCCCGCTCGCGGTCACGCCGCTCACGCTCGCCGCGCCGCCGGTCTCGGCCTGGAACACGGTGGTACCCGTGTTCTGCACGCTCACGTTGCTGATGTTCACGCCGTTGGCGAGGTGGCCGGTGCCGTCGCCGCCGACGATCTCGAAGGCCTCATAAGGACTGTCGAGGATCGCACCGCCGCTGTAGTTGATCGTGACGTTGGTGAAGTCCGAGTTGTACGGGTCGAACTGGACGGCGCCCATCACGTGGCTCCAGTTCGGGTTGTAGGCGCCGGCGCGGATCAGGTAGTTGCCGGAGACGGTGATGGTCCCGGACAACGGAGAGAACGGCTGGAGGAACGCCTCGTTGGAGATGGCCAGGCCGCTGCCCAACGCGTTGTCGTCGGCGATCACGTTGTTGGAGATGGTGTTGTTGGAGCCGCCGTAGTCGGCGATGCCGTTGGCCAGCGTGGGCGCCACGATCGTGTTGTTCGCGAAGGTGATGCCGGAGTCGGCGGTCGGGTAGGACCAGATCGCCAGCCCGTCGTCGCCGGTACCGCGCAGGAAGTTGTTCTTCACGGTGTTGTTCGTGGCGTTGCCGTTGAAGTTCAACCCGTCGGCGTCGGTGGACTCCACCACGCTGTTCTCGACGGTGCCGTTCCTGTTGCCGTACTGCAGCCAGAACCCGACGTTGGTGTCCTGGATCCACAGCCCGTCCACGGTGAAGCCGCTGCCCAGCGAGCCGTCGACGCCGTTCGCCGAGCTGTCGTCATGGCGTCCGACGGTGTTGCCGAGGATCGCGAAGCCGCTGAGGTTCACCGGGCCGGAGACCGACGAGCTGTTGTGGATGAACATGTTCGTCTTGATCTGCGAGTACCAGTTGCCGGCGCCGACGATCGTCGCCTTCTGGGTCTGGATCGCGTTGTTCACCAGGTAGGTGCCCGGCGGGATCCACACCGAGGTGTTCGCGTTGTTCGCGGCGGTGATCGCGGTGTTGAAGGCGTTGCTGGAGTCGGCGGCGCCGGTGGGGTCGGCGCCCTCGCTGGTCACGGAGATCGAGCCGGACGGCTGGCTCGCCGCCGCCGGGACGTTCCAGAAGTCCGCGACGTCGATCGTGTAGGGCACCGCGCTGTCCGTCGAGTCGACCTGCAGCTTCACGACCGTGCCCTGGGGCAGGGTCTGGCCGAACATCATCCGGGCGTCGTCGAAGAACTTGTGCGTCTTGCTGCCGGTGATGCCGCCGGTGCTGATGTAGCTGTACGCCGAGGTGAGCGCGAGCTCCTTGCTCTGCTTGGTGCCGTTGACGTACACCGACAGCGAGCCGGACGCGCCCTGGTTGAGGTTGTAGTGCACGTCGACGGCGTTCGCGGCGCCGGTCAGCGTGAACTGCACGTACTGGCCGGACCCGGTCAGCTGCACGGCCTCACGGCCGGAGGCCTCGCTGGCGACGGTGCCCTGGGTGAAGTCGGGGCCGAGCAGGGTGCCGGTGTTGGTCGAGGCCTCGGCCTCGTACTCGGTGAACGGCAGGTTCACGCCGGTGCCGCCGGGCACGGCGAACGGCGAGTGGGCCCAGTACGGCGGCGTGCCGGGGCCGTTCATCGCGTGCGCGGGCGCGGCACCGACCAGCAGGGTCATGCCGGCCACGGCGCTCGCCGCGGCCGTGGCCAGCGCGGTCAGCCGTCTGCGCAGGGGTGGGGCGGAGATGCGGTGTCCGATGACACTCATGCGTCCTCCAGGGCGATTGGTGGATGTGCCTTGTGGGGTGGATCGCACGGCACATCGTTGCAAGGGCGACAGGTGATTGCAAGACTCTGACAGGTCCACGAAATATCACGTTCATTCAACGGAACTCGCCGATCACGGTGTGCATGACGTAGACCGAGAGCGGAGGCCGGCGATGGTCGGGTGTTCGACCCGGCGATGAAACAACGATCTGTGACCGTGCAGCGAGGGGGTCTCCGGCGGTCACGCGAGGGCGTCTCGGCTGCGGATACTTGCCGAACTGCTCGCCACGAACTATTTTCGCGGCCACCACTGACCACCGCCGACGAGCACCGACCACCGCCGCCGACGACGACCGCCGACCACCGACGCCCAGCACCACCCCCTCAGCCGGCGAGGAGCCGCGCATGTCCGTAGTCTCGCCGCCGCCTCCCGTCCGGGCCCGGCTGGAGCAGCAGCGCCTGCGCGGCGGCGCTTTGGGGCTGCTGGACATCGCCGGTTCGACGATGGCCAACATCGGGCCGGCGATGAGCTTCTACTTCAGCTTCGGGTTCCTGGCCACCGCCTCCGGCGTCGCCTCGCCGCTGACGATCATCGTGGCCGGCGTCGCCGTCGCGCTGCTGGGGAACACGCTGGCGCAGTTCTCCCGGGCGCACCCTTCGGCGGGCAGCTTCATCACCTTCGTCGGGACCACGTTCGGCGGCGCGAGCGCCGTGGCGACCGCGCTGCTGGCCGCGCTCGGCTACATCATCGGGATCTCCGCGGTGATCGCGGTGTCCGGCGGGTTCCTGGCCACCACGCTGGAGTTCTACGCCGGGTGGAGTCCGCCGTGGGTGGTGTGGACGCTGGTGCTGACCGCGGCCTCGGCGGCGCTGATCGTGCGCGGGATCGTGCTTTCGACGAAGGTCGCGGGGTTCTTCTTCGCGGTCGAGCTGGTCATGCTGCTGGTGGTGTCGGTCGCGGCGATCGTGAAGCACGGCGGCCACCTGTCGGCGGCACCGTTCCTGCCCAGCCACATCAAGGGCGGGATGTCGGGGCTGGCCGAGGGCTTCCCGCTGGCGGTGTACCTGTTCATCGGGTGGGAGAACTCGGCGGCGCTGGCGGAGGAGAGCGAGAATCCGCGGCGGGACGTGGGGCGCGCGGTGTTCTCCTCGGTCGCGGTGATGTCGCTGAGCTACGTGCTGTTCGCGTACGCGACGGTCACCGGGTTCGGATACGACGTGCACAAGGTCGGAGCGGCGGACGTGCCCTTCATCGTGGTGGCACGCGGGACGCTGGGGGCTCTGGCGTTCCTGGCGTACCTCGCGGGGCTCACCTCGACGGTCGGCTCGCTCATCGCCGGCGCCAACTCCCAGACCCGGCTGCTGTTCAACGCCGGCCGGGAGCGGCTGTTCCCGGCGTTCCTGGGGTACGTGCACCCGACGCGGCGCACGCCGACGAACGCCATCCTCACCTTCATCGCCGCCGCCCTGGTCATCATCGGCGGGTGGGGCCTGGGGCACCTGATCGGGGGAGCCGGGCACGCGCACCGGGGACCGATGGACGCCACCGTGTTCTTCGCCGAGGCCTCGTCGATGGGGTCGATCCTGATCCTGCTGGTGTACCTGGCGGCGAACGTCGCGCTGCCGTTCTACTACCGCAGGTACCGGCCCACGGAGTTCCGCGTGGTGCGCCACGTCGTGCTGCCGGCGCTCGGCGCGGCGGTGATCGTCGTACCGCTGTACTTCCTGGTGAAGCCGGGGCAGCCCGCGCCGTACAGTTGGTTCCCGTACGTCTCGCTCGCCCTGCTGGTCGCCTCGGTGGCGTACGCGCTCGTGCTGACGCGGCGCGACCCGACGCTGGGCGAGCGGGTCGGGGCGGTCGTCGCCGACGGTTATGAGGAATGAGTGAGCGTTTCGACCTGCGCGGCTACCGCTCGCCCCGCGACTTAGAGTGTCTAGCGTGGCGAACTCTGCGGGTAAGTTCGGGCCCTACCCGGCGTCGGCCTCGGCGGCCTCGCCGGCGCCGGCCCGCGGCGCGAACACCGCCCGACTGCCGGTCCGCCAGCAGACCGGCGCCGAACTGATCCGCTCCCGGATAGCACTACGCGTGCGCCTCGCGGTACTCGCGCCCGGCGAGCGCCTACCCGACACCGGCGTCATCGCCGAGGAACTCGGCATGAGCGAGATGACAGTGCGGCGCGCACTGGAGACCATGTGCCAGGACGGCCTACTGGACCGGCGTCGCGGCCGCGTCGGCGGCACGTTCATCGCCTCGAACTGGGACGAGATCGCCGCAGCCTTCCGCGACGAGGAGCAGGCGGCGTCCCTGGAGGACTTCCACCTACTGCTGGAATGCGGACTGGTCGCGCGGTCGGCGGACGAACTACCGCCGAACTGGGACTCCGGCCTCCTAGCCGTGGTCGACGAGATGAACGCCGCAGACGACCACGCGGAGCTGCTGCGCCTGGAGACGTGCTTCCACCTCGGCCTGGCCGAGGCACTGGGCAACGGAATGGCCGGCGAGCAGGTGGCGGACCTGCTGGGGCGGCTGTGCCTGCTGGCGGCGGTCCCGGCGCCGGGCCTGTTGCAGGAGCGGAACAAGCATCACGCTGATTTGCTCGCCGCGCTGGAACTGGGCCGGTTGGACGCCGCGGTGGGAGCTGTGAAGGCGCACCAGGTGGGACGGGGCGTGGGGGTCGGGGTCTAGTCCGACCGGACCACGCGGGGTGTTGGTTCTGGGTCCCTCGCCGCGTCGGCGGGCTCTGCCAACCTGCCCGGTTTGGCGGTGTCAAGCCGAACGAGGCTGCACCACAGCAGGTGGGGTGCGGCTTGACGCCGCCAAACCGGGCTGGTTCCGTCTACGGCGACGACGCGGCGAGGGACCCAGAACCCTGGTGACCACAAGCAACACCGCCGCCGACCAGCGCAACGCAGGCAACAGCGGACAGAAAGCCGACCAGTCGCGGACCGCCGCCAAACAGCCGGACGCGCGGGTCGCCCCCTCGCTGTAGAGCGCCCGCCGGAGGCCTCAAGGCGCCCACCACGCCCGACGATTGCCGCCTACGCAACGCGTGCGCAG
>NZ_JBGCCM010000077.1:0-14081 GCF_041262085.1 Catenulispora sp. GAS73 | reverse complement strand
TGCACCCGCTCAGCCATCTGCCAAGTCTGATACACCCGCCCCGTCGGCGGCACTCACCACACCGACGGGGCGAACATTGCCTGATACGGCACTAGCTGCGCGTTGGAAGGTTTGTGGCATCGCTATGGCAGTGGCTATGTGTACCGTCACAGCGGCGAGTCGGTGTCGGCCACCTCATTGCGACGCCTCTTGGTGAGCCAAGGGTCGGGCAGACGCTGATCGCGGACGGACAATCTTTGCCACGTTTGTGGCGCACACTTCCAACATGACGAGAGGGGATATCTACATGCTTTTCAAGAGGCTTATCTCGGTGATCGTGTGCCTGAGCGCGGTTGTCTTAGCGGGCGTGGCCATCTCCGCCGGTCCCGCTGCGGCACTGGCGACATACGTGGAGGACGTCCCTTCCGGTTCTGCGCAGACGGTGGTGGTCGACATCAGTTCCAGCGCTGGGCTACCGGACGGCACGGTGATTATGAATATCACCGGCAAGTGGTACAGTCCGAACGCCTACCTTGCTGATGCGCGCGTTCAAAACGATGGATCCAACTGGGTTCACTTTTACGCCGCATCGACTTTCCTCGACGCTGGCGGCCAGTTCGACGTGCAGCTGGTCGATGTGCCGCCCTTCAGCAGTTCGGATACGCCGATCAACCGTTGGATCACCGGTACCTTCTCGACCTCATGGCATTTCTTCATCTACGGCACGATGAATGATTCGGGGCCGGGCGGGGCGGCGGTAAGGATCGAAGAGGCTCCTGGCGCGACTAACAACTCGAGCGTGTATCTCGCGGGCAACCCGAGTGACACGTGGGCTGAGTCGTGCCACAGTCGCGAAATTTGGCTGGATGGAAACAACTATCAGTGGAACGTGGATGGGTTCTTCAATGTGGCGAATCCGCGATCGATCTACTTGGCGACGGGCTGGTATTTCTGGCAGGATTGCCTGCTCCCTGAAAACGGGTACTACATTTACAATTCATCTTTGAAGGGTGGAGTCGGTACGGCATATCTGGGAGTCATGTCCTTGAGGATTCCTACCGGTACGTGGAACTGGGGCTCCTACCTCGTTCTATAGTCGCGAGACCTGGAGCAAATGATCGGAACTGTAGGTGGCCCCCCGTGGGGTGACGTGAAGCGTGCGCACCATCCGGGCAAGGTCGAGCCCGTTACACGCTCCCGGCGCTGGAGGAGTTCACCCGGCTGACCCGGGCCTGGCAGGACGGCGGCTGCTGCGTTCAACCAGGGCTCGATGGCGGTGCAGACTACCTCTACGTGTGGGTCACGGGATTCACCTCAAGGCCCGCCTGGTCCACGACGAAGTCGACGCGCTCGGGGTCCCGGCCGCAGTCAGCGAGGTATTCCCGCAGACTGCAAACAGCGGTGTTGGCTCTGCAAGGTTGCCAATGTCCTCAACGTCTGCCCAGGGCGCCTAGCCCGGCGCGAAGGACGTGATCATGGAGATCTGGAACGCCAAGGACCGCGAGTACGCCGTAGGTACCGCGCACGCGTTCGCCAGCGAATGCACCGCCAAATGGCCTAAGACGGCCACCAAGATCGCTGATGGCTTCGACCAGCTACTGGCGCTCTACGACTACCCAACCGAGTATTGGATCCGCTTGCGCACCGGCAACCCCGTCGAGTCCACCTTCGCCACCGGCAAGCACCGGCAGCGAGTCACCAAGGGGCCCTGTCCACCGGCCGTCAGTATCGCGATGGCGTTCAAGCTGATCGAGTCAGTCCAGGCCCGCCGGCGAACGGTCAACGCGCCGCGTTTGGTTGTCCGGATCCGCGCCGGCGGGGAGTTCGAGCGGTGCCGATTCCTCGAGCGACCTGACGGATCGGGAGGTCACCAGCAACCCGCCTGACATGCCGATCAACCGGTGACCGATGAGTTTGATCGGCGCGCCCCGTCATACCTAGCACAACGCACCTACGGAAAGGACAATCCAATGACCGAGCTGAACCCGGAGCTCGCCCGGCAAACGATCATCGAACACAGCCGACGGTTGGCGGAGGCGGCCGTCGCGGCCGGACCTGACGCCGCCGTGCCGACAACCCCTAAGTGGACCATCACTGAGTTGGTCGAGCACATGGGCCAGACCCAGAACTGGGTCGCGGAGATCATCGAGCGGCGCATCACCGACCCCACGCAGCTGCCTACGGAGTTGGCCGTACTCCCCACCGACCGCCGCGAGTGGCAGGCGTGGCTGTCGGAGTCCGCGCAGCGTGCTGCGAGCGCGTGCTCCGATGACGCGTTGGACGCGCCGGTGTTCAATGCCGCAGCCGACGAGCGGAGCGGGACACGATTCTGGATGGTCGGCCTCGTCAGTGAGGCGGTCGTCCACGGCTTTGACGCGGCCAACGCGGCTGGCCGACCGGCCGACGTCGACGTCGACGCCGACATCGCAGCCGCGCTCATCAGTCATCACCTCGCGATGCTCACCTCCCCCACGTGGGAGATGCAGCGCTCTGAGTCCGCTCACGCCATCCGCGGCACCGGGCAGAGCCTGCAGTGGCTGGCCACCGACGTCGCGGGCGACGAGGGCGCTTGGTTCGTCGAACAGCTGCCTGACGGGGCTACGTGGCGGCCCGGAGCCCAGCAGGCCGACGTGACGGTGACAGGTCCGGCACTATCGCTGTTGCTGATCTTGACCCGGCGACTCCCTCTCGCCGACCGCGAAGCCACCAAGGTCAGCATCGACGGCGACACCGCCCTCGTCCAGCACTGGCTCGACAACACCGCCCACGTCACGGACTGACGGGCACCGAGGCGTCGACCACCACGGCAAAGACGACGTTCGGGCACGACGCCGGTACGAGACGCCGTCAGCGGAGAAGCAACGGACGCCGGCGGGGACCTGTTCGTCCCGGAGCTTCAACGTGTTCGAGCGAACTGACTAAACAGGAGATGATCAGCAAGGCGCCCGACACGCGGTTTCACGGGACTCGACTTTTCGTCGAGTCCCGGTGGCCTCGTCCACCGACCACATCGTGTAGATCGCTGACGCGTCGCAGGTGTGGTTGGTGGGCTGGTTGCCGTCGGGGGCCGGCGCGCTCGGTTTGTCGGTATACGCACATACTGTGACAGCCGCCGCATGCCTTCGGCTGGAGGGAACGACCGCTCGTCCGGGATCGCAGTCCTGGGACAGCATGAACAACTGACCTGTCGGCTTTGAGAGCCGGGCAGGGTCGGGACCTGCGACCAGGGGTCGCACTGCTCTCCGGTTCGCCCGCAACCACGAGATCCCCTTTGCCGATCGCACACCGGGGATTCAATGCCATCCTTTTGACGTTCGCACCGTCAGTCGAGTGGCTGGCATCGACGAGACTCGCCGCCGAATGCGAGTCTTCGTCCCGTTCCGGATTGCCACGACGGTCTCGGGTTGGATCAGCAGGCAGGCACGCATCTGGCAGGCCGGGTGCGGCTCGTTGCGATCACCATGTGCGCTACCTCTAAATCTGCGTACTTTTCGCACTTCAGCGGCCAACGGCTCTCGACTGCTGCCCCCGAATTCGAACTGGCACCGCACTGGAATTGCCCTGGAAGGAGTCTGGCAGAGCGTAGGGCTACGGTCCGGATACTCGATCTTGTTGATCTCGAGTGTCAGGAGAGTCGCACATGACCAACGCGATTGGGCCGGACGCCTCGGTGCGCAGGGTCCTGCGTTCGTTGCAACATCCACTGAATCGTTTAAATGTCCGTAATCGGGGAGGCTGTGCGCGCGATGGCCGGCAAAACGTTGGTTCTCGGGCTCGACGTCGGTGGCACGACGTCTCGTGCTCTGCTGGCCACGTCCGACGGGCAGCAGCGTGGGGCGGGGCGGTCCGCCGGTGGAAATCCCACGGTGCACAACGCCGTCGTGGCTGCGGCGGCTGTCGAGGCCGCCGTGGGCGAAGCGATGAACGGATCGGATCCTGAACAGCTGGCCGCGGTGACAGTCGGCTTGGCCGGCGGTGGAAAGTTGACCTCAGTTCTGGAGGCGGGCGACGCGTTCGGTCGGATGTGGGAACGGGTCGGTGTCGACTGCCAGGTCTCCTACGTTCCCGATGCCTTGGTCGCTTTTGCTGCCGGCACTCCCGCGAAGGACGGATCGGTGTTGCTTGCGGGAACCGGATCGATCAGCGCCGCCGTGCGGCGCGGACGTGTGACCGCTCATGGAGACGGGCACGGATGGTTGCTCGGCGATCGTGGATCAGGGTTCTGGCTCGCTCGGCAGGCGGCTGTCGCCGCTCTCGCCGATCTGGACGGGCCTGGACCGGTGACTGCGCTGACGCAACTGGTCGTGGAGTCGCTCTTCGGCACCGACTCGGCTCCGAGCGCCCTGGACGTCATTCTCGCCGTCACGGCGCGTACCCCGAGTGAGCTCGCCGATCTCGCACCGTTGGTCACCACCGCCTGCGAGGCCGGAGACCCGGTGGCCCTTCGCATCGCTGAGCGTGCTGCCGAACTCCTGCTCGCGACGCTCTCCTCGGTGCGGAGCCCCGGGGAGTCCACAGCGATCGTGCTGAGCGGCAGCGTCCTCACACAGGACACCCCGGTCGCCACGGGCGTCCTTCGAGGTGTCGCGGAACTGTGGCCGGAGGCCCCGGTATCCCAGGCCACTGACGGTGCCGCCGGCGCGGCCTGGCTGGCGATCGAACGTCTGCCGGGTGGCGCGCTGCCAGAGGCACGTACGCGGTTGTTCGCGGACTCCGCGAAGGCAAGTAAGACCTGAAACTCCATCAAGCACTTGCAGAGCACACCACCACATCATCAGCCGGGCACCTCCGGCGTTCGCACCTAGCCGATCAGGAGACACCGTGTCACATTCTGGGATACCTGCTGACGTGAGCCGTCGGCAGCTGCTGGTCAGGTCCGCCGCGATCGCCGCGATGGTCGGCCCGGGCTCGGCCCTCGCGGCCGGTTGCGCGGCCGGCGGCAGCAGTAAGTCGCAGACCGGCACCACGAGCGCTGGCAACCCGTTCGGGGTGAAAGCCGATGCCCCGCTCGACGTCTACGTCTTCAAGGGCGGCTACGGCGACGATTACGCAAAGGCCTTCGAGGCGATGTACACCGCGAAGTTCCCAGCCGCGAAGGTCACACACACCGGTGCCCAAGACATCACCGGCGACCTCCAGCCGCGCTTCAACGCCGGCAACCCGCCGGACCTCATCGACGACTCCGGCGCCAAGCAGCTGAAACTGGACGTCCTTCACACCAACGGCCAGCTGACGAACCTGGACCAACTGCTCGACGCCCCGTCGATCGACGACGCGTCGAAGAAGGTGCGGGACACGCTCTTGCCGGGGACGATCGGGATCGGCCAGTTCGGCCAGAACATGTTCTCGCTGAACTACGCGTTCACGGTCTGGGGCCTGTGGTACTCCAAGAGCCTGTTCCAGAAGAACAACTGGACTGTCCCGAAGACTTGGGATGAGTTCATGGCCTTGTGCGCGACCATCAAGGCGACCGGCATGCCGCCATTCTGCCACCAGGGCAAGTACCCGTACTACATGATGGTCCCGCTGATGGATCTGGTCGCCAAAGCCGGCGGCGAGGAGGCCATGAAGGCCATCGACAACCTGCAGCCGGGCGCATGGAAGACGGACGTCGTCAAGCAGTCGGTCGACGCGATCTACGCGCTCGTCGACAAGGGCTACATGCTTCCGGGCACCGAGGGCCTGACCCACATCGAGTCGCAGACTGCGTGGAACCAGGGCAAGGCAGCCTTCATCCCGTGCGGCTCGTGGTTGGAGAACGAGCAACTGAAGGCGACGCCGGCGGGCTTCGACATGGCAGTCATGGCGATGCCGCCGATGACCGGCGACAAGATGCCGGCCAACTCGATCCGGTCCGGCGCAGGCGAGCCTTTCATCGTCCCGGCCAAAGCGGCCAACCAGGCCGGCGGACTCGAGCTGATGCGCATCATGTGCTCAAAGGCCGGCGGCGCGTCGTTCGCGCAGAACGCCAACTCGCTGTCGGTGGTGAAGGACTCGATCACACCGGAGATAGCGGCCAAGCTCAAGCCGGGTACCAAGTCCAGCAACGACCTGCTTACGGCGGCGAACGGCTCGACCATTACCTGGAACTACGTCAACTGGTACTCCGCGTTCGAGACAGACCTGGAGAACGCAATGGGCGAGTTGATGGCCAACCGGATCAAGCCGGACCAATTCATCACACGCGCGCAGGCGGCGGCCGACAAATGCGCCGCCGACTCGTCGATCCAGAAGTTCACTCGCGCGTGACGCGCTCCGTCATAGGGCCCGAGCGGCCGTCCGCGGCCGCCGGGACCTGGCCCGCGTCCCCTCACTACACTTTCCGCGCCGATCAGGAGCACGCAACATGCGGCTGCGCAAGAGAACGAGACAGCGGCTCTTCATAGCCACCTTCCTCGCGGGGGCGTTGACCCTGTACTCGGCCTTCGTCCTGTGGCCGTACGCCGAGACGTTCGGCTACTCGCTGACCGACTGGTCGGGTGTGGCCCCGCCGTCGAAGATCGTCGGCTTGCAGAACTATACAAAGCTGTTCGGCGACGATGTCTTCCGACAGGCGCTGCTGCACAACCTGCTCCTGCTGGTCTTCCTGCCGATCGTCACGATCCTGTTGGCGCTGTTCTTCGCGTTCATGCTCAATGTCGGACGGGGCGGCCGTGGAGTCGCAGGCGTACGCGGCGTCACGGGTTCGGCGTTCTACCGTGTGGTCTTCTTCTTCCCGCAGGTGTTGTCGGTCGCCATCCTCATCATCTTGTTCCAGGCGGCCTATCGGTCCGACTCCGCGGGCCTCTTCAATGGGATCGCCATCAAGCTCGGCCTTACCGACAAGAACCATCCGCTGGAGTGGCTGAACTCGCCGGGCACCGTGATGTGGTGCATCATGGCGGTCCTGGTATGGGCGATGGTCGGTTTCTACCTCGTGTTGTTCTCGGCGGCGATGCAGTCGATCCCGAGGGACTACTTCGAGGCCGCGCTGCTGGACGGGGCCAGTCGCAGTGAGACCTTCTTCCGTGTGACGGTTCCGCTGCTATGGGACTCGATCCAGACCGCCTGGGTCTACCTGGCGATTGCCGCGATGGACGCCTTCGCACTCGTCTCGACCCTGACGCCCGGCACGTCCTACGGCGGCGGGCCGGACCACCATGGCGAGGTCCTGGCCACCTACCTGATGCGCAATTTCTTAACCTTCGGGAAAGCCGGCTATGCCTGCGCCATGGGAGTAGTCATCTTCCTCATCACCCTGATCCTGTCGCTCGTCGTCCTGCGCGTCACGCGCCGCGAGCGCGTCGAGTTCTGAGCGCGGAAGGACCGGAAGCACCTGTCATGGATATGGACACTGATTTGAGCGCGAGAACCGAAGGAGCCATCTCCGGGTCCGCAGGGCCGGCGGGTCGAGGCCCCCACGGTGCTCGCGGGCGTGAGACCCAGTTCGCCCAGCAGGGACGGGTGCTGAACGTCTTTGGCAACGGCTTCCTCATACTCTGGGCGCTTCTGGTGATCCTGCCGATCCTGTGGGTGGTGTTGGGGTCGTTCAAGACCGACTCGGAGATCGGTGGCAGTGCCTGGTCCTGGCCGTCGCACTGGTCGTTCGACGCGTTCGGCCGCGCGTGGACCAAGGGCATTGGCGGCTATTTCGGGAACACGGTAATCGTGCTGACGTTCTCAGTGACGCTGACGATGCTATTCGGCTCCATGGCTGCCTACGTATTGGCCCGCTGCGAGTTCCGTGGTAACAGGTTCATCTACTATCTCTTCGTCTCCGGCGTGATGTTCCCGGTGTACCTGGCGCTGGTGCCGCTGTTCTTCCAGGTGAACAACCTGCATATGCTCAACACTTACCAGGGTCTTGTGCTGGTGTACGCCGCGTTCTCCATGCCGTTCACCGTGTTCTTTCTGCACGCGTTCTTTCGGACCCTGCCGACTGCGGTGTTCGAGGCGGCGCTGCTTGACGGAGCATCGTACACAAGAGCTTTCTTCCAGGTCATGGTGCCGATGGCGAAGCCGGGACTGTTGTCGGTCGGCATCTTCAACGTCCTCGGGCAGTGGAACCAGTACTTGCTGCCCGTCGTGCTCATGCAACGGCAGCGCGGGCAATCCCAAGCGCATCAGATGCTTTCGCAAGGACTTGTGAATCTCCTCGTCGCCCAGGGCTACTCCGGCGACTACCCGGCGCTGTTCGCCGGCATGACCATCGCGATGATCCCGGTCTTGGTGGTGTATCTGTCGTTCCAGCGGCAGGTACAGGCCGGCCTTACTGCGGGGACGTTCAAGTAATGACCCCGCAGTCCCAGAACGCGGGGCCCGCGGCGACTACCCTGAGCGCGCCGCGGGCTCCGCGCACCATCGCGGTTAGGGTGGGGACGAGCCAGACGCCGAACATGAGGTCTGCGAACGCCCCCGCATCGAAGGTGCCCCTGACGAACTCGAGGACCGAGGCGTCGTGTAGGCGGGTGCGGACGCAGACCGCGATGAGCACCGAACTCAGGGCCCTGGTCCAGAAGGCGGCTGGCGGAGTCGGGGCAGTCAAACCGCTAGGCCGCGGTCCGCCTGATGCGTCCGACGTACTTGGCTTCGAGGGCGTCATTGTGCTTATCGCCTTCGGCGATGTTCGCCGAGAGATAGATCGGGGGTTCGATGCCGCGCGCGATCAGCCGCTCGATGGTCTCGGCCACCACCAACTGCGCAAGAAGTGCGCTGCCGATCGAGGACACCCCGCACGCGCTGGCGCCGCCGGGGAGTTCGAGTACCGCGTCGCCGTAGGGCGCACCGTTGTCCAGGACGACGTCGGCGAGTTCGAACAGCCGCTTGCCGGACGGGTGACGGGAGGTGATACGTGAGGTGTGAGCCATCGACGTGATGGCGATCAGCCGGTGGCCCTTGGCTTTGACCAGCGCGGCCATCTCGACGACCGAGCCGTTCCCGCCGGAGTTCGATGCGATGACGAAGATGTCCTCGGCTGCGACCGGCGAGAGTGCGTAAACGCGGTGCGCGAGCAGCGGATCGCGCTCGGCCTTGAGGTCCATCAGCACGTCCACTGGCTCGCCGCCATAAATCACGACGTCACGTAGGGCCAGCTTTTCGCTGGAGATGAAGCCGCCTGCACGCCCTGCCAGCTCCATCGCCACGGCTTCGGAGTGACCGGTGCCGAACGCCCGTAGGACACCGCCGGCGGCCAAGCTGTCAGCGACGAGCTCGGCGGCGGTTCCCACGGCATTCATCTGTGTGGTCTCGACATGATCGGTGACGGAGCGCACGGCGCTGAGGAACGTTGTTCTTAGGGGATTCATGGAACGATTCAATCCTGCCCCGGAGCACAGGTCAAGGGGCGCTTGGTCGTGCCCGTATCTCAAATGCCAACGTCCCACGCTCAATTGATGATCCATATCGCTGGGCATTGACAAGGCTCGGCCGCAATGGCTAGCCTCAATTTCCGTGCGAATTGAAACGTTTCAAAACCGGAGAAGCCCTTCCCTGAGGAGCTCACCATGGCTCGAAAGTCACTACGCATCCTGCTGAGCGCCAGTTTGGCGGCGCTTTCATTAACGGCACTTTCCGTGCCCCACGCATGGGCCTCCAGCCCATCGGTCTGGGTCCAGGACGCCACCGACCGGCCGTTCACATCGACCACGGAGCCGAGTTCGCCTCCACAGTCCATAGCCCTATTCGCGGGCCGGAACGACTACGAAGCGGCACAGATCCTGCTCCGCTCGGGATCCTCGCAGACCGGCGTGTCAGTTGCCGTCGGCGCGCTCGCCGGCCCCGGAGGCGCGACCATACCGGCATCCAACGTGACCGCTCGGTACGAGTACAACCACCCGAGCATCAAGAAGATTACGGGAATCGTTCAGAACCCCCCGGACAACGGAAGCGCCTACTACGACGCGCTGATGGACGACTCGCCTCAGTCGGTCCCGGGGAATACGACGTTCGCGTACTTCTACCAGGTCTATGTCCCCGCCGGCCAGGCTCCCGGGACATACACGGGCAGCGCAACCGTCAACAGCAGTCTCGGTGCCGTCACCGTGCCGGTGTCGGTGTCCGTATACAACGTCACGATCCCGCCGACAAACCAGTCGAGCTTCAAGCAGAACAACTGGTTCACGTCCGTGGGTTGGGACTACGCGGGAACCGAGCAGGCGATCCCTGCCGAGTACGGCGTCCAGATCTATGACGCCAACTGGTGGAAGGTCGAGGCGAACATCGCCGCGAACATGGCCCGGCATCGCAACAACGTGGTCTACGCCGACGCCGAGGCGTTGGCCATCCCGAACTCGACCGTCGACGCCTCCGGTAACTACACGTTCGACTGGAGCACCTTTGACCGGTTCGTCGGGCTCTTCGTGAACTCCGGGGCGATGCAGTACATCTACACACCGACCCTGCTCGAACCCGGCCCGAACGACGATAAAAGCAATCCGCAGCTGGACACCCTCGTGCCTGCCAACGGCGTCAGCGGTGCAGTTAAGCACGTGCTCTGCCTGCCGAACAGCGCGGCGTCCGGCGGTTGCCCGGACACCAACAACTGGCTCAACCAGTTCTTCCCCGCGCTCAAGGCTCACTTGGACGCCAAGGGCTGGACAAACCATTTCTATATGAGCGGGTTGGATGAGCCGGCCACGTCGCAGCAGGCCGCAGCCGCCAACTGGTTCTACGGCATCTATGACAAGTACTTCCCAAACCCCCACACCAACGAGGCGCAGAACACGGCTTTCACTGGCGACTCCACGTTCCTCACGACTCAGAACCCGGATACCTTCATCTACGACACGAACACCGCGCTCTATCAGAGCTTCCGCATGAGCGGCAAGGACCTCTGGCTCTACACGGCTATTCAGCCACAGGGTCCGTATATGAACCGCTTCATCAGCTCCTACCTCGATGAGACGCGGTTGCTCCC
This sequence comes from Catenulispora sp. GAS73, assembly GCF_041262085.1. NCBI lineage: Bacteria > Bacillati > Actinomycetota > Actinomycetes > Catenulisporales > Catenulisporaceae > Catenulispora > Catenulispora sp. GAS73. Next base: position 3,208 of record NZ_JBGCCM010000077.1, on the reverse strand, counting down.
GTGGCTGGACTACAAGGTCGGCGGTGACGGGTACATGCACTGGGGATGGAACTACTGGTTCAACGGTTTCACTGCACCATGGACTCCGGCCGATACCTTCAACGACCTGCAGACCGGGGACAATTGGTTGGTCCGACCGAATAAGGCTGCGTTCGACGTCTACGACAGCCTACGCAGCGAAGCACAGACCGCCGGGCTCCAGGACTACGAGCTGCTGAACCAGCTGAATGCGACGAAGCCTGATGCGGCGCGGACGCTCGCCGAGACGCTGATCACGAACCCGACGACCTACGACACATCTGGCGCCGATGTCGAGCAGCGGCACAAGCAGCTGTTGGACGAGCTCGGCTCCAGCACTCCCGACCTGTCGTTGCCGTTCACGGACGACTTCACCGGCGGCGACCACTCGTGGTCGCACACCAAGGGGTCCTGGTCCACTTCAGGGGATGAGTACGCGCAGTCCGACTCCTCGGCGAACTGGGGCATCACCTCTTTTGTCAAGGGCCGTGCCTACGGTGACTTCTCCGCGAGCGTCGACCTGCGCATCACCGCCGACAACGCGAGCGGCGGCACCGCGAACTGGGCAGGCCTGATGGTGCGCAGCATGAACGGCACCGACATGGACACCGGATACCTCATTGCGCAACGTGACAACGGCAACCTGTTCGTTTATCGAAGTGGGACCGTGCTCGCCTCCGCGAGCGTGCCCGGCTACGTACAGGGTCAGACGACACATCTCCGAGTCATCGCGCAGGGCAATACCCTGACTGTGTACTCCGGGACCGGTCTGGCACCTGTGCTAAGCGTTACTGACTCCGGGTTCTCGGTAGGCGACGTGGGCGTCGTTACCGGCGGAACCAGCGTCGCCTTCTCCAGCTTCCGAGTAACCCCTACCACGGTGAACCCGGCCGAGGGCGGGGCGGTGACCGCTTCGAGCTCGTACGAGGCGGGAGGCTGGACAGCGAGGGCGGTTGTGGACGGCCGACGTACTTCGGTAGCCGCAGCGCTCGGTTGGAGCAGCGCCAGCAACTTCACGACGAACCACACCGAGTGGGTCCAGACGGACCTCGGCTCAGTGCGGCCGCTCAGCCGGATCGACCTCTACCCGCGCGATGACGCAGGCAACGTCGGCTCGGGATTCCCGATCGACTTCACGATCCAAGTCTCGTCCGACGGCACTACATGGACGACCGTCAGCACCCAGACCGGATATCCGCGCCCGGGCGATTCCGCGCAGACCTTCCCGTTCACGACCATCGACGCCCGGTACGTCAGGGTGACGGGGACAAATCTGAGCACTGATTCGCTCGGTGAGTATCACATGCAGTTCGGCGAGATCGAGGCGCTCGGCGGCGATCTGGCGCTGGGCCGTCCGGTAGCCGCATCGAGCTCGGTGGAGGACACCTCCAGCGGCTGGCTACTCGCGGACCTCACTAATGGAGTGCACCACTCCGATTTGGGGAACTCGATGGGCTGGAGCAGCGCCGGCTCGGCGTCGGCGCAGCAGAGCCAGTGGGCGCAGGTCGACCTCGGCGGCCCCTCCCTGATCAGCCAGGTGACGCTCTTCCCGCGGGACGATGGTGCCAACACCGGGCAGGGCTTCCCGTCTGCATTCGTCATCCAGACCTCATCGGACGGCACGAACTGGACGTCGGTTTCAACCCAGAGCAACTACCCGCGCCCTGGTGCCGGCGGGCAATCCTTCGGCTTCGCTCCTACTACCGCCCGCTACGTCCGTGTCACCGGCACTACCCTGACGGCCGACGTGTTCGGGATGTATCACATGCAGTTCGCTGGAATTGCCATCAAGTAAGATGTTTCGGGCGATTTCGGTAGGACGCGCCTTATGCTCGCGAAGTGCAAGTGAGGAGCGCAAGAGAGGCGAGCAGTATTGAATAGCTCCGGGATGAAGGACGTCGCCGAGCGCGCCGGGGTGTCGATTGGCACAGTGTCCAACGTCGTCAACCGCCCTGACCTCGTCTCACCCGCCACGCGGGCGAGGGTCGTGGCCGCTATCGCCGAGGTCGGTTTCGTCCGGAGAGAGTCAGCGCGTCTGCTGCGGACCCGCCGCAGCGACGCGCTGGCGCTGCTCGTCCTTGACCTGGCGAACCCGTTCTTCGTCGAGGTCATGCGCGGCGCGGAGGGGGCGGCGCGGGCGGCCGGCCTCGGCGTCGTCACCTGCAACAGCGCGCACAGCGCCGCCGAAGAGGCGAACTATCTCGGCCTGTTCGCAGCGCAACGCGTTCGTGGCGTGCTGGTTACGTCAGTGGATGCCACCGGAGGGACGCTGGCGGCGTTCGCACGGAGCGAAATCCCGTATGTCCTGGTGGACCGAACCGTACCGGGCCGCGAAGCGTGCCGGGTCCTGGTGGACGACGTGGCCGGTGGGGCCATGGCGGTAGGGCACCTTGCGGCGTCGGGGCATCGCCGAATCGCGTTCGTCAGTGGGCCTCTTGACCTTCCACAGTGCCGCGACCGTTTGGCCGGGGCGCGCAAGGCCGCCGGGGAGGCCGGTCTGGCGGCCGGCGACGTCCGGGTCATTGAAGGCGCTCGCCTCGACATCGAGGCGGGCCGGGACGCGGCGGGTCGGGTGCTGGGGCTGCCCGGGCGGCCTACCGCAGTCTTTTGTGCCAACGACCTGCTTGCGCTCGGCGTGCTGCAGACGCTGTTCGCAGCCGGGGTCCGGGTGCCGGAGGAGATGGCGATCGTCGGCTACGACGACATCGAGTTCGCGGCGGCTGCGGCCATCCCGCTGAGTTCTATTCGGCAGCCCGCGGCGCGAATCGGCCAGACCGCGGCCGAGCTCCTGATCGAGGAGACGAGCTCGGCGGCATCGCAGCACGTGCACCAGGCCATCGTCTTCCAGCCCGAAATGGTCGTTCGCAGGTCGAGCATAGGACGTGCTGGAAACTGATCCTCATCAGGAGGAACCGGTGCGACGCATGAGATTCTTGCTGGCGATGGAGGTCGAGCTCGCCTTTGCCAGCGGTGATGAGGAACTGGCCGGCGGTCTCGGGTCCCACGCCGGGCAGGGCGTTCAACTCCGGCGCGGCGGCGGTGATAAGCGGACCCGGTTCGGCGTCGGCCTCCGCGATCTCAGCGGTGAGCTGCTGCTAGTGCCGTATCAGGCAACGCTCGCCCTGGTGACGATCTGACGTGGGCGGAGGTCGTCTGCGTGCCGGTTCCGCCAGATGATGTAGCGGCGGGT
>NZ_JBGCCM010000076.1:0-14210 GCF_041262085.1 Catenulispora sp. GAS73 | reverse complement strand
GCCCCCTCGCTGTAGAGCGCCCGCCGGAGGCCTCAAGGTGCCCACCAAACGCGGCCGCCGGCCGCCCGCATGACGTGTGCGCAGTGACTCGGACCGCTGCGCGGTCGTGTCCACGACCACCGCCGGCCGCCTACGCATCGCCGCACAGACCTGAACCGCTGCGCGGTCGTGTCTGCGCGAACCGCCAGCCGCCCACGCACCGCCGCACAGACCTGAACCGCTGCGCGGTCGTGTCTGCGCGAACCGCCAGCCGCCCACGCACCGCCGCACAGACCTGAACCGCCGCGCGGTCGTGTCCACGACCACTGCCGGCCGCCTACGCATCGCCGCACAGACCTGAACCGCCGCGCGGTCGTGTCCACGACCACTGCCGGCCGCCTACGCATCGCTGCACAGACCTGAACCGCGGCGCGGTCGTGTCCACGACCACCGCCGGCCGCCTACGCATCGCCGCACAGACCTGAACCACCGCGCGGTCGTGTCCGCGCAAACCGCCAGCCGCCAGCGCAAAATGAGTCGCTCAACCGAACTGCGTCCCCCCGCGAGGTCATCAAACCATTGGCGAAGCCGTAAAAAGCTTCTAAAACCAAAGAACTCAACCGCACCCCGCCCGACGTCAGCACACAAACCCGAAGCCCCGGCTTGAGCCGCAGCCGCCGCACCAAACGCTAAAAGAAGCAGCCCCCGCGCGGGTCTCAGGTCCGCGCGGAGGCCGCCAGCGCCGCGCGTACCTGCCCGCCGGCGGCGGCCAGAGCGCGGCGCGCCTCAGTCGGCGCGAGCGCGCCGAGCAGGCAGACCAGTGCCGTCTTCAGTTCGCCGTCGGCGGCGGCGAGGGCGGCGGCGCACGCCTGCTCCGGTAAGCCTGTGGCCTCCGTCAGGATGGTCAGGACGCGGCCGCGCAGCTTGGTGTTGGTCGGGGCCAGGTCGACCATCAGGTTCGAGTAGGTGTGGCCCAGGGCGATCATCGTCGCGGTGGACAGGCCGTTGAGGATCAGCTTCTGGGCGGTGGCCGCCTTCAGCCGTGTCGAGCCGGCGATGGCTTCCGGGCCGGTGTCGGCGCCGAGGTGGACGTCCGCCTCCGGGGCCAGCGCGGCGTGCGGGTTCGCCGAGACCAGTGCCGTGAACGCACCGGCGGCGCGGGCCGCTCGTAGTGCGCCGGCGACGTATGGGGCGCGGCCGCTGGCGGTCAGGCCGACCACCACGTCGGCGGCGGTGACCTGCGCCGCGTCCGCCGCGCCGCCCTCCGCGGAGTCCTCGGCGCCCTCCACCGGGATGGTCAGGGCCTGGATGCCGCCGGCGATGTGCGCCACCACGACGCCGGGGGGCAGGCCGAAGGTGGGGATCAGTTCGGCGGCGTCCATCACCGCCACGCGGCCGGAGGTGCCGGCGCCGAAGTAGTGCACGCGGCCTCCGGCGCGCAGCCGGCGCACGGTCTCGTCCACCACCTCGGCCAGGGCCGGGAGGACCGCGGCGACCGCGGCGGGGACCTGGGCGTCCTCGGCGTTCAGCAGCCTGAGCACCTCCACCGTCGGCACGGCGTCGATGTCCGCGGTCGCCGGGTTGCGTTCCTCGGTCGGCGCGGCCACGCGCTCTGCGGTGGGCGGGGTGAGGGGGCTCATGCGTGGCGTTTCCTCTCGGGGGCGGCCGGCGTCGGTGAAAGGGATCAGCGCGGGGTCGTCGTTGGCAAGTTACGGAATGAACGCGTTTCACGCAACTCATTGACGTAGCTCGTCGACCGGTCTTACGGTTCCACACACCGACCCGGCCTCGCCGTGTCCGCGCACCTTCGCACGCCCTCCGCACACCCGACCCGTCCCACCGACCCGAACGGAGATGTCAGGACCATGTCCCGACCCAAACCACTGGTCGCGGCGATAGCCGTCGCGACGATAGCGGTCACCGCCCTATCCGCGTGCTCCGGCTCCTCGGCGAAGAAATCCAACGGTGGGAGCGGCGGTGGCGGCACCGGCGGCGTCTTCACCACCATCGACGCTGTCAACAAGATCACCGCGGGCGCGCCGATGAACCCCTTCAACGCCGCGCCCAACACGTTCCTCGGCTACAACCAGATGCAGCTGGGCTTCAGCAAGAACAACCCGTCCGACCCCAACGACCTGTTCCCGGGCCTGGCCGCCAGCTGGACGTCCTCCGACGCCGGCCTGACCGTCCAGCTCCAGCCCGGCGCCAAGTGGTCCGACGGCACCCCGGTCACCGTCGCCGACATCAAGACCTCGCTGGCCATCGCTTACACGCAGGGCACCGCGGGCCCGGTGGCCAGCGCCGGCGGCACCGTCGTGGCCGGCAGCAACTTCGAGGTGTCCGACGTCAAGGACCTCGGCGGCGGCAAGATCGAGATCGACCAGCAGCCCGGCGTGAAGAACCTGTACTTCCAGCGCCTGGTGCTCACGTCGACCATTGTCAGCGACAAGGTCTACGGCGGCCAGCTCCCGGCCGACATCTGGACCCAGATCGCGGCCGTCCAGGGCACCGACCAGGCCGCCGCGAGCGCCGCCTCCACCAAGCTGACCGCCGAGGGCAAGACCGTCGCCTCCTTCGCCCCGGCCAAGGACGTCTCGGCCGGCCCCTTCGTGGAGACCCGCGTCAACCCCGGCGAGGCGCTGCTGGACCGCAACACCTACTTCTACGCCGCCAGCAAGATCTCGCCGAAGCAGGTCATCCTGCGCAGCTACTCCGGCAACCAGCAGATCTGGGGCTACATGAACGGCGGCGAGCTGGACTACGCCCCGTACACCTCGATGCCCAGCAACATCCTGAACCAGGTCCTGGGCAACGGCTACACCCGCGTCGACTCCCCGAGCTACGTCAGCGCCTCGATCGCGTTCAACGAGAAGCAGGCCCCGTACAACCTGACCCCGGTCCGCCAGGCGCTGGCCTACGTCATCGACCGCGACGCCGTCACCAAGGTCGGCGAGCCGGTCGGCGGCATCGCCGCCCCGACCACCACCGGCCTGGTCGGCTCGCAGTCCGACTCGATCCTGTCCGGCGACCAGAAGGCCGCGCTGAACCCCTACAAGCCGGACCCGGCCAAGGCCACGTCCCTGCTGCAGGGCGCCGGCTTCACCAAGGACTCCTCCGGCCAGTGGCACCTGCCCGACGGCTCGCCGTGGAAGATCACGCTGCAGACCGTCAACGGCTTCTCCGACTGGATCGCGGCCTCGACGATCATCGCCAACAAGCTGACCTCCTTCGGCATCCCGACCACCGCGGCGATCACCGCCGACTTCGCGACCTACAAGAAGGAGATGGCGGCCGGCAAGTACGCGGTCGGCTGGTGGCTCGTCGCCCTGGGCCCGCAGACCGACAAGGCCTACGCCCGCATCTACGGCTCCGCCGACGGCTACAGCGTCACGAACGGCCAGGCCACGCACAACGACGCCTCGCCCGCGAACTGGGAGCACACCCCGGCCACCTACACCGTCAACGGCCAGAGCATCGACCCCGGCCAACTCGCCGCGCAGCTGTCGGTCACCCCGGTGTCCGCCCAGGCGCCGATCATCGCCCAGCTGGCCGCGGCCACCAACCAGGAGCTGCCGGTCATCCAGATCTGGAACTACACCGTCGTGAACTTCACGCTGGACAAGCGGTTCACGAACTTCCCGAAGACCGGGCAGAACGACCTGCTGGCCAACCCGCCCGGGGTCTGGATGATGCAGGGCTACGTGCAGGGCAAGTAAGGGCACTGGGAATAAGACAAGGGTTCTGAGAACGAGAACAGGGCCAGGACGATGACGCCGAAGCTCAAGAGGGAGGGGAGGAAGATGACGGGATTCGCCCGGCGACTGGCCGGCAAGCTCCTGACCGGGCTGGTGATGGTCTGGGTCGTGGTGACGTTCACGTTCTTCCTCGTGCACGCGCTGCCCGGCAAGCCCGGTGATGTGCAGTACGAGCAATACATCATGTCGGGGATGAGCTCGGAGCAGGCCTCGGCCAAGGTGCAGCAGGTCTACGGCTTCACCTCCCACGCCTCGCTGATCTCGCAGTACGGCGGGTACCTCGGCCGGCTGGCGCACGGCGACCTGGGACAGTCGATCAGCTACACCGGCGTCCCGGTCACCCACCTGATCTGGTCGGCGCTGCCGTGGACGGTGATCCCGGTGCTGTCCGGGCTGCTGGTCAGCTTCCTGTTCGGGGTGGTCGCCGGCATCATCGCCGCGGTCAGGCGGTCCAGCCGCTGGGGCGGTCTGCTGACCGTCTCCGGCTCGCTGGTCGCCGGCGTCCCCGCCTTCGTCCTGGCCCTGCTGCTCCTGGTGGTGTTCCACACCGAGTGGAACCTGCTGCCCGACGCCGGCACCAGCGACATCCAGTACAACCCGGGCTGGAACCTGCCGTACATCGGCTCGGTCGTCCAGCACGCGGTGCTGCCGGTGTGCGCCTACGCGCTGCTCAGCTACGGCGGCTGGCTCCTGGCGATGAAGTCCTCGGTCGTGTCAGTGCTCGGCGACGACTTCATCCTGGCCTCCGAGCTGCGCGGCATCGCCCCGGTCACCCGGGCCCGCTACATCGGCCGCAACGCGATCCTGCCGCTGTTCACGGTGCTGGCGCTGTCCTTCGGCGTGATGTTCGCAGGGTCCTTCTTCATCGAGGACACCTTCGATTACCCCGGGCTCGGCGACCTGCTCCTGAAGAGCATCGGCACCCGCGACTACCCGGTGATGGCCGGGGCGTTCCTGCTGATCACGGTGTCCATCATCGTCGCGAACATCCTCGCCGACCTGTGCTACACCCTGATCGACCCGAGAGTGAGGCGCTGAGATGGCAGTGACCGCGAACCTCGCCCCGACCGGCATCAGAGCAGGTCGTCGCTGGCCGGCGCTGACCGCCTTCCGCAAGGCCGTGACCCGCAAGCCCGGCCGGCTGATCGGCCTGATCATCATCGTGTTCTTCGTCCTGATGGGAGTCTGCGGGCCCTGGTTCTACGGCCGGCTGGCCGTGGACCCGAACGCGCTGTACGCCGGGCCCAGCGCCAAGCACTGGCTCGGCACCGACTTCGCCGGCTCGGACGTGCTGCAGGAAGTGGTGACCGGCGCGCGCTACGTGCTGGCCACCGCGGCCCTGTCGGCGTTCTTCACCAGCCTGTTCGGCGTCACCGTGGGCCTGGTCGCCGGCTACCAGCGCGGCCTGACCGACAGTGTCCTGATGCGCCTGACGGACTTCGTCCTGACCATCCCGGGCCTGCCGCTGCTGATCATCCTGTCCACGGTGTGGAGCTTCGGCAGCCCCTGGGAGATGGGCCTGGTGCTGGGCATCACCGGCTGGGGCGGAGTGGCCCGCGCCGTGCGCTCGCAGGCGCTCTCGCTGCGCGAGCGCGGCTTCCTGGAGGCGGCGCGCGGGCTGGGCCTGTCCCGGCGGCACATCATCTTCAAGGAGATGCTGCCGAACATCGCGCCCTACGCCACCATGCAGCTGATGCTGTCGATGATCGCCTTCGTCGGCGCCGAGGTCGGCCTGTTCTTCCTGGGCCTGGTCCCGTTCTCCAGCACCAACTGGGGCGTGATGCTGAACCAGGCGGTGTTCTCCGGCGGTGCGATGGAGACCCCGTCGGCGCTGATCTACCTGCTGGCGCCGCTGATCTGCATCCTGCTGCTGACGCTGGGGATCGTGCTCTTCCTGGACGCCGTCGACGAACTGTTCAACCCGCGGCTGAGGGAGCGCGTGTGAGCGAGGTACAAGTACGAGGCCTGACGGTCGAGTACCAGACGTCCGCCGGCTGGCTGCCGGCGGTGGCCGACGCCTCCCTGGACCTGCGGGCCGGCGAGATCACCGGCCTGGTCGGCGAGTCCGGCTCCGGTAAGTCCACCCTTGCGTTGTCGCTGCTGAACGCGGTGCCGGCGCCGGGGCGGATCGCCGCCGGGACGATCGAGGTGGCCGGCGTCGGGGACCTCACGCGGCTCGGCGGCAAGCAGCTGCGCAAGGCGCGCGGCGGCGCGATCGGCTACGTGTTCCAGGCATCGCAGAACTCGTTGAACCCGCTGAAGACCATCGGCAAGCAGCTACTGGACCTCGGACGCTCGCATGAGGTCTCCGACCTGCGCGGACTGATCGCCCGGGCCCTGGACCTGGCGAACCGCATGGGTCTGGACGGCAAGCGGGTGCTGGATTCCTACCAGCACGAGCTCTCCGGCGGCATGCGCCAGCGCGTCGGCATCGTTTTCGCCCTGGTACTCAATGCCAAGGTCCTGATTCTCGACGAGCCGACGACCGCGCTGGACATGCTCTCGCAGGCCTCGGTGCTGGAGATCGTGCGCAAGGTGCACGACGAGAACCAGCTCAGCACCCTGATCATCACGCACGACATCGGCGCGATCTCCGAGATCGCCGACCGGCTGGCCGTGATGTACGGCGGCCGGATCGTGGAGGACGGTCCGCTGCTGGACGTGCTGCGCCGACCCACGCACCCGTATACCAAGGCTCTGATAGGCGCCACTGCGCGCATCACCGGCGACATCGACGCCGCCCGCGCGCTGCCGGGCCGGCCGCCGGACCTGACCACCGTGGCGCGCGTCGGCTGCGTCTTCCGTGACCGCTGCCCGTTCGCGGTCGCGGTCTGCGCCGAGGTCGAGCCGCCGTTGGAGGCCTGGAAGGTCGGGGCAGAGGAACAGATCGGGCGCCGGCGCGCGTGCCACGTCGACCCGTCCACCGTGCTCTCCGGGACGCCCGGGACACCCGCCGCCGTGGGAGAACCGGCATGATCGAGGCGCGCGGGATCACCCGCACCTACCAGACGTACGGCGCCTTCACCGGTGCCCGGACCGTGCACGCGCTGCGCGGGGTCGACTTCACGCTGCCGGACGGCGGCGCGGTGTCGTTCATCGGCGAGTCCGGCTGCGGCAAGACGACGCTGGGGAAGATCCTCACCGGTCTGGAGTCGTTCGACGGCGGCGAGTTGGTCGTGGACGGCGTGGAGCTGTCCGGGCTCAAGCCGCACCAGCGGGCGAAGTACTTCCGCCGGATCCAGATGATCCATCAGGACCCTTATTCGGCGCTGAACCCGACGCGCACGATCGCCTCGATCCTCGGTGATCCGTTGCGGATGCGCGCCAAGGAAACCGGTGCGGATGCCACCACTCGGCGCGAGCGGGCCGCGGAGCTGCTGACGCTGGTCGGTCTGGAGCCGGACGCGGTGCTGCCGAAGTACCCGCACCAGCTCTCCGGCGGGCAGCGGCAGCGCGTGGTCGTCGCGCGGGCGCTGACCGTGGACCCGACGGTGCTGATCGCCGACGAGGCGGTGTCGATGATCGACGTGTCGATGCGGCTGGGGATCCTGAGCCTGCTGCGCGATCTGCGGGCGCGGCTGGGGATCTCGCTGGTGTTCATCACGCACGACGTCGCCACCGCGCGGTACGTCGGCGACGACGGCGAGCTGCACGTGATCTACCGCGGCGAGGTCGTCGAGCGCGGGCTCACCGACGAGGTGATCCTGGCGCCGGTGCATCCGTACACCCAGTGCCTGCTGTCGGCGGTGCCGATCATGCGGGGGCTGGAGGAGCCGGGGCCGGATCGGACGGCGCCGACGGCGGCGTTGGACGAGCGGGCGGTGACGCCGGGGTGCCTGTTCCAGCCGCGGTGTCCGTTCGCTCAGGATCAGTGCGCTGAGAAGCATCCGGTGTTGGTGCCGCTCGGGGACGGGGCCGGGGACGGATCCGGAGCGGGGGACGGCGCTGGCTTCGCCGGCGGCGAGGCATCCGAACATCTGCACGCCTGCTTCTATCCGGAGGCGCGCCGGGTGGTCGGCGTCGAGGTCGGGGCCGCGAGCGCGTGAGAGTCCTGGGACTGAGCTCCGGCACCTCGCACGACGCGATCGACGTCGCGCTGGTGGACTTCCGGCTCGACGGCGACGTGCTGGTCGGCGAGCTGTGCCATGCCGACCACGTCCCGTACCCGGACCACCTGCGGGCGCAGATCATCGCCGCGCTGCCGCCGAACACGACCGACCTCGGCGCGGTCTGCCGCCTGGACACCGGGATCGGGCAGGCGTTCGCGACGGCGGCGTGGCGGGCGGTGCGGGCCGCGGGACCGGTGGACGTGGTCTGCTCGCACGGCCAGACCCTGTACCACTGGACCGAGGACGGCGAGGTGCTCGGCACGCTGCAACTCGGGCAGCCGGCGTGGATCAGCGAACGGCTCGGCGTGCCGGTGGTGTCGGACGTGCGCGCCGCCGACGTGGCCGCCGGCGGGCAGGGCGCGCCGCTGGTGTCGTTGCTGGACCTGTTGCTGCTGCGGGGGTTGCCGGGGCCGGTCGGCGCGCTGAATCTGGGCGGGATCGCGAACCTGACGGTCGTCGCCGATCCGCCGGCGGCGTTCGACATCGGACCGGCCAACGCGCTGCTGGACGCGGCGTGCCGGCAGCTGACGGGCAAGCCCTTCGACCGCGACGGCCGGCTCGCCGCCGCCGGGCTGGTGCACCCGGGACTGCTGGCGGCGCTGATGGCAGAGCCCTACTACGCACGGCAGCCGCCGAAGACCACCGGCAAGGAACTGTTCCACGACGCGTACCTGGCCGCGCACATCGAGGCGTTCCCGGACCTCACGCCCGAGGACCTGATGTCGACCTTGGCGACGCTCACGGCGATGACGGTGGTCGACGCGGTGCGCTCGCACGGCATCGCCACGCTGGCGGTGTCCGGCGGCGGCGCGGAGAACCCGGAGCTGATGAAGCGGATCACGAAGCGGCTTCCCGGGGTGGAGGTGCTGCGGTCGGACGCGTACCGAGTGCCGTCGGACGCGAAGGAGGCAATCGCGTTCGCGCTGATCGGCTGGTTCACCGCGCACGGGCTGCCGGGGACGGTCGCGGCGTGCACGGGTGCCGCGGGGGAGCGGGTGCTGGGGCGGATCAGTCCGCCGGCCGGGGGGACGTTGGTGTTGCCGGAGGCGGTGGAGAAGGCGCCTCGGTCGGTGCGGTTCGAGGAGTAGTTCCGCTGTCGCGCCGCTGCGAGACGACGGAGGCGATCATCCAGCGATCATTCCCTGCGCCGCCGTGAGTAGAGTCGGATCATGCGCTCCCTCGTCACGCCCCCGGCCCTCAAGCCCGGCGACCGCGTCGCCGTCGTCGCGCTCAGCGGGCCGCCCGGGCGGCAGGAGCTGGATCTCGGGCTGGCGGCGCTGCGGAGCGTGGGGCTGCTGCCGGAGGTGTTCCCGTCGGCGCGGTCGGTGGGGCCGTATCCGTATCTGGCCGCCGACGACAAGGTGCGGGCCGAGGACCTGGCGAGGGCGCTGGGGGAGCCGGGGTTCGCGGCGGTGGTCTGCGCGCGCGGTGGGTACGGCGTGCAGCGGGCGTTGGAGGTGCTGGACTGGGAGGCCGTCGGGACGCCGGAGCCGCGCGTGGTGGTCGGGTTCTCCGACGTCACGGCGCTGATCGAGGCGGTGCGCAGCCGGTTCGGCTGGACGGCGGTGTACGGGCCGATGGTGTCGAGTGTGATGTTCCGCTCCGGCGTGCCGTCGTTCGAGGGGCTGGCGCGGCTGCTGTTGACCCCGGAGAAGTGCACCGAGCTGGTGTTCCAGGACACGCGCGTGCTGGTGCCCGGCGTCGCCGAGGGCGTGACCGTCGGCGGCACCGCGAGCCTGCTCGCCACGTCGCGGGCCACGCCGTTCTCCATACCGGCGCGAGACGGCATCCTGTTCCTGGAGGACGTCGGCGAGCCGCCGTACCGCCTCGACAGGGTTCTGACCCAGCTGCGCCGCAGCGGCTACCTCGACGGCGTGCGCGGCATCCTGTGCGGCACCTGGGACGAATGCGGCGAGCTCGCCGAGGTCGAGGAGCTGCTGGCCGACCGACTCGGCGACCTCGGCGTGCCGGTGCTGCTCGGCGCGGACATCGGGCACGGGGTGTTCATGCAGTCGCTGCCGCTGGGCGTCCGGGCGCGGTTGGACACGGGGGCGGCGACGTTGACGTTCCTCGACCCGCCGCTGATTCCGGCGGTGTGAGGAACCCCGCCGCCCCCGCCTCGCCCTATCGGTTCAGCGCCGCGTCCTCTGCGTCGGTCAGCAGCCGCGAACGGATGAGGAACCTCACCCCCTCCGGCGCCTCCAGCGAGAAGCCGCCGCCGCGGCCCGGGACCACGTCCACGGTCAGGTGGGTGTGGCGCCAGCGCTCGAACTGCTCGGCGCCCATCCAGAACATGACCGGCTCCGTGATGCCCTCGACCGCCAGGCGCGCCAGCAGGACGTCCGAGGCCCCGGTGCGGAACTCGCCTTCCAGGTAGCACATCGGGGAGCTGCCGTCACAGCAGCCGCCGGACTGGTGGAACATCAGCGGGCCGTGCGCCGCGTAGAGCTTGCGCATCATCGCCGCGGCGGCGTCGGTGACGGCTACCCGGGACGGTGCGCCGATTCCGTCCCGCGTCGCCGCCGCGGACGCGTTCGCTTCCGGCATCAGAAGAAACCCATCGCCTTCGCCGAGTAGCTGACCAGGAGGTTCTTGGTCTGCTGGTAGTGCTCCAGCATCATCTTGTGGTTCTCGCGCCCGATGCCGGAGCTCTTGTATCCGCCGAACGCCGCGTGCGCCGGGTACAGGTGGTAGCAGTTGGTCCAGACGCGGCCGGCCTGGATCGCGCGGCCGGCGCGGTAGGCCGTGGTGCCGTCGCGGGTCCAGACCGCGGCGCCGAGGCCGTAGAGGGTGTCGTTGGCGATGCGGATCGCGTCGTCGTAGTGCTCGAACTGGGTCACGGCGACCACCGGGCCGAAGATCTCCTCCTGGAAGATGCGCATCGAGTTGTCGCCCTCGAACACCGTCGGCTGCACGTAGTAGCCGCCGGACAGCTCGCCGCCGAGGTCCACCCGCTCGCCGCCGATCAGGATCTTGGCGCCCTCGCTCTGGCCGATCTCCAGGTAGGACAGGATCTTCTCCAGCTGGTCGTTGGAGGCCTGCGCGCCGACCATGGTCTCGGAGTCCAGCGGGTTGCCCTGCTTCATGCGCTCGGTGCGCGCGAGGGCGTCGGCGAGGAAGTCGCTGTAGTGGCCGCGCTGGATCAGGGCCCTGCTGGGGCAGGTGCAGACCTCGCCCTGGTTCAGGGCGAACATCGCGAAGCCCTCCTGGGCCTTGTCGTAGAAGTCGTCGCGGTCGCGGGAGACGTCGTCGAAGAAGATGTTCGGGCTCTTGCCGCCGAGCTCCAGGGTGACCGGCTTGATGTGCTCGGAGGCGTACTGCATGATCAGCCGGCCGGTGGTGGTCTCGCCGGTGAAGGCCACCTTCGCGACCCGGCCGCTGGAGGCCAGGGGCTTGCCGGCCTCGACGCCGAAGCCGTTGACGATGTTCACCACGCCCGGCGGCAGCAGGTCGGCTATCAGGCTCATGAGATAGTGCACGGACGCCGGCGTCTGCTCGGCCGGCTTGAGTACCACGGCGTTGCCCGCGGCCAGCGCCGGGGCCAGCTTCCAGATCGCCATCAGGATCGGGAAGTTCCACGGGATGATCTGCGCGACCACGCCCAGCGGCTCGTGGAAGTGGTAGGCGACGGTGTCCTCGTCGATCTCCGACAGGCCGCCCTCCTGCGCGCGGATCGCCCCGGCGAAGTAGCGCAGGTGGTCGATCGCGAGCGGGATGTCGGCGGCCAGCGTCTCCCGGATCGGCTTGCCGTTCTCGAACGACTCGGCCAGCGCCAGCCGGTCCACGTTCGATGCCATCCGGTCGGCGATCTTGTTCAGGACCTCGGCCCGCTGCGCCGGCGAGGTACGGCCCCAGGCCGGCGCGGCGGCGTGCGCGGCGTCCAGGGCCCGCTCGACGTCCTCGGCGGTACCCCGCGCCACCTCGCAGAACGGCTGCCCGGTGATCGGCGTCGGGTTCTCGAAGTACTGCCCGCGGGCGGGCGCCACGGACTCCCCGCCGATCCAGTGGTCGTACCGGGGCTCGTAGCTCATCAAGGCGTCGGGCCGACCCGGCGCGAGGTACACGGTCATGGGACCTCCCACGTTCGCCGGCGTTTTCGGGCGCTGCCGTCGGTGGCCGGCGCGGCGGCATGCGCGTGACGCTAATGCGGATGTAAGGGCAGTTCACAGCGTTGTACGCGGATCTGCGTATTCGGTGGGGCGGCAGGTTTGGGGTCGATCGACGGTCGTGTGACGGCAAAGCGGTCGGGGCCGAGATGATCGCCGGGCTCCGAACCGTCACCCTCGCGCCTCCCCTTTTGGCACTCCGCGCCGTGATCGTGTAGCTGTGTCCTATGCCAATGCGCCTTGACGATGGATCTGCGAAACCGCCCGCGGCGTCCGTGATCCTCATCGGAGATGGAACGGCCCAGGTGAGCGAGCCCGTCGCAGCCCGCGACCTCTATGTCAGCCCGCTATTCGCCGGCCGGCGGGCGCAGGCCGAAGCGAGCGGTGTGCCGTGGTTCGTGGTCAGCGGCCGCTGGGGGCTGCTTGAGCCCGACGACGTCCTCGCGCCCTATTCCTTCTCCTTCGCGCGCCAGTCGGTGAACTATCGGCGAGCCTGGGGACGCTTCGTGGCTGAGCAGCTGTCCCTGGTCAGCTCGGTCGGCCGGGACGACGTGGTGGAGATCAGCGCCGGTGGCGCCTACACCGCCGCGCTCGTCGCCCCGATCCAGTACCTCGGCGCCCGGGTCCTCGGGCACTAGGGCGTGTTTGAGAAGTCGGGCGGGGCGCGACGACTGATCGGCGGCGCCTGGCTGCGCCGGACGACCAGCCACAGCCAACCAGGATGAGGCAGGCCGTCCGTCTTGCCAGACTTGCCGCTGAGCCGTCGCGCTCGACCTGCTCGCCAGCTGCGGGACACTACCCACCCGACTTCTCAAACACGCCCTAGCTGCTCGGCTGCGCTCCCGGCCGAGCGGAAAACCACATGCGGCCCGGCGGAAACCGCTGCTAGCCTCGCGGTCCTTGTGCCGTTCGGTTGTGGGGACCGCCATCATGAATCCGCTTCGCGGGACGCCGTTCCGCCGCTTCTTCATCGGTCAGTCGATCTCCGTGACCGGCGGCGCCGCCAGCCAGATCGCGCTGTTCTT
The DNA here is from genome assembly GCF_041262085.1 of Catenulispora sp. GAS73. Taxonomy (NCBI): domain Bacteria; kingdom Bacillati; phylum Actinomycetota; class Actinomycetes; order Catenulisporales; family Catenulisporaceae; genus Catenulispora; species Catenulispora sp. GAS73. The sequence goes on along the minus strand of NZ_JBGCCM010000076.1, from coordinate 1,236 downwards.
CGCCGTCCTGCAGCTCACCGGGAGTCCCCGGGACCTGAGCATCGTCATCAGTGCCCAGATGCTGCCGACAGTCGCCCTGCTGCTGATCGGCGGCGGAATCGGCGATCGGCTCGGGCAGGCGCTGCTGCTGCGGGTCACGCACGTCGGGCTCGGGGTGACGCAGGGTGCGATGGCGGTGTGCATCCTGACCGGGCAGCCGGTCGGCTATCTGATCGGCCTGGCGTTCGTGACCGGCGTGCTGTCGGCGTTCGCCGGGCCGTCGTTGAGCGGGATCGTGCCGCAGCTGGTGGGCCCCGAGGGGTTGCAGAAGGCGAACTCGCTGCTGGCCAGCGTGGGCAACGCGGCCAAGGTCCTCGGGCCGACGGTCGGCGGCGTGCTGGTCGGCACGGTCGGGGGCGGCTGGGCCCTGGTCGCGGACTCGGCGTCGTTCTTCGTCGCCGGAGCGGTGTTCTGCTTCATCCCGGTGCAGGACCGGCGCGCGCGCAGCGACCGGAAGCTGTTCACCGAGCTGCGCCAGGGCTGGACGTACTTCCGGTCGTCCTCCTGGATCTGGTCGATGACCGTCGCGTTCGCGGTCTCCGGCTTCCTGCAGATGGGCGCCGGGCAGGTGCTCGGGCTGGTGCTGGCCAAGGAGACGTTCGGCGCCGAGGGCTGGGGTGTGATCATCAGCTGCCGGGCGGCGGGGCAGCTCGTCATGAGCGTGCTGATGATCCGTACGAGGGTGCGGCGGCCGTTGCTGGTCGGGCAGCTGGCGATCACGCTGCAGGCGGTGCCGTACCTGCTGCTGGGCCTGAACGCGGGGGTGGCGGCGGTCGCCGCGGCGTCGTTCGTCGCAGGGTTCGGAATCACGTTCGCGTCCGTCGCGTGGGACACGTCGCTGCACACGTACGTCCCCAACGAGATGATGTCCCGCGTCGTGTCCTACGACCAGTTCGGCAGGGCCCTGGCCGTCCCGGCCGGCCAGCTGACGATCATCCCGATCGCCGACGCCTTCGGCGTGCGCCACGTCATGTTCGCCACCGGGATCCTGTTCGCGGTGGCGATGGTCGCGCCGCTGCTGCTGTCCTCGGTGCGCCGGGTCGGGATCGGGGACCTTAAGGAGGAGCCCGATCCCGGTGGCGGTGCCGTGGTGGGAGCCCCGGCCTAGAAGGCTGCTGAAGATCTTGTTGTGAGGGGTGGTTCCGGTTCTGGGGCGGCCCCTGGTCATGTGGTGGCCAGGGTCCAGCGGTTGTCGGT
>NZ_JBGCCM010000075.1:0-15123 GCF_041262085.1 Catenulispora sp. GAS73 | reverse complement strand
TCAATCCATCTCGAAGGATCACCCGATGACCGCCTCAACTATCGGCGATACGCCCATCAGAGCTAACCGATACACCACGTCCCAGGACGTAACCCCGCATCAGGCTCATAACGCGCCGCGAGCCCTGCCACGAACCTCTCCAACACCCCCGCCACGGCTTCCGGCGAATCGGCCGCAGCCGCCGACTCCTTCAACGGCACGACACCCGAGGCCACCAACTCCAACGGCACCTGCACATCCCGCACCTCGTCAACCGGCATCCGCCCCACCAACAGCCGCGCCGCCCCCGGCCGCAACCGCACCCCCGCGAACGCCGACCCCGCCTCCAACGACGCGACCCACGGCCCCCGATCCGGCCCGACGAGCCGCAACGACCCCTCGTGCCAGATCAGGTCCGAGCACCCGTCGGGCACCACCAACTGCCGATGCGCACCGGCCCCGACGCCGACCTGCGTCCACGTGCACGCCACAAAACGGCCCGGCGCCCACCGTGGCCGCTGCTCCGCATACACCGAGGTCATCACCCTCGACGCTACCCCGTCCAGCGACAGGCGCGCTGGGGCGGCCGGGTGTGGATGGCCGCCGCCGCACCGCTACCGCCCTGCTACCACCCAGCCACCCAGCTGAAGTTGCCGCCGCGCCGCCGCCCCGCCGAAGCCTGTGCCGCACGCGAGCCCGCCAACCCGCGCCGCATGCAAGCCCGCCTGCCTGCCCCGCAACCGCCGCCTCGTGCGCCGCGGCACCACACCGCCGCGCCTGCGCTCCCGGCCCGACCGGCCGAAGCCGTCGCCGCGCTGCCGCCTGCCTGCCTGCCCCGCAACCGCCGCCTCGTGCGCTGCCGCGCCACACCGCCGCCTCGTGCGCTGCCGCGCCACACCGCCGCCTCGTGCGCTGCCGCGCCACACCGCCGCGCCTGCGCTCCTGGCCCGACCGGCCGAAGCTGTCGCTGCGCTGCCGCCAGCCTGCCCCGCAACCGCCGCCTGCCCGTGCTGCCGCGGCCTGCCGCTTGCCTGTCCGTGTTGCCGCAGCTCCGCCGCTTGCCTGCCGAGCCGCCGGCCCGCGCCGCACTCCGCGCCGCCCGCGCCCCGCCCCCTACCCCACAGCCGGAAAAGCCACCGGACTCCGCAACCCACCCGGCCCCACCGCCCGCACGCCGAACTGCACGTTGTCCTTCGAGATCGGCAGCGTCACCGTCGTCACGTCCCCCACCGCCAGCGCCTCGGTCCACACCGCCGCCGTGGTCTCGCGCAGCACCACCTCGTACCCCGTCAGCCCCGCGTCGTCGCCGCGGGTCCAGGTCAGCGTCGTGGTGTTGATCCCGCTGAAGGTCGGCGGGGGCGTGGTCAGGATCGTCACGCCCTTCGGCGTGCCGGGCCCGGCCGCCAGCGACCACAGCGTGGCGGCGTTCACCCGCGTCACGCGCGCCAGGTAGTTGAAGTCGCAGAACTCCGGCAGGTCGCCGTACTGCACGCCGTCGGCGACGCGGGTGTCCTGGTGCTCGTGGTTGAAGTTCTCGCGCGGCTCCGTGAAGCGCCCCGCCGGGTACGCCTGCTGCAGGAACGAGATGTGGTCGCTCCCGCGCAGGTAGCGGTCCCGGCGCCAGACCACGCGGATGTCCATGTCCGTCGCCTCGTTCACCGCCACGTCCTGCGCGAAGCGCGCCAGCTGCCGCGACGGCCCGTCGTTCTCGCCGCCGACCGCCTGCCGCACCACGGCCTGCGCCGGGGTCTCCGACGTCGGCACGCCCTCGACGAACAGCCGCACCGTGTGCGGATCCGGTGGCGTCCCGTCCCACGCGCTGCTGGCGCCGACGATGTCGTTGCTGAACATCCCCTGCACGTCCGTCCCGGCCGCCTTCATCTGCGCCGCCATGTACGCCGAGCCGTAAAGCCCCTGTTCCTCGCCGGTGACTGTGGCGAACACCAGCGTCCCGGCGAAGCTGCGGGTGGCGAACAGCCGCGCCATCTCCAGCACCGCCGCCACGCCCGAGGCGTCGTCGTCGGCCCCGGGCGCGTCGCTGGTGAAGTTCATGACGTCCGTGACCCGTGAGTCCAGGTGCCCGGTGACCACGTACACCCGCTCCGTCGCGGCGGTCCCCTTCAACGTCGCGATCACGTTCGTGATCGTCGTGGGCACCGGAATCCGCGACGTCACCGGCTGCACGAAGCTCTGCCGCGCCACGGTCATCCGCCCGCCGGACGTCGCCGCGATCGCCTCCAGCTGCGCCACCACCCAGTCGGTGGCAGCCCCGATCCCGCGCGCCGGATCGGTCTGGCTCGACAGCGTGTGGCGGGTCCCGAACGTCGTCAGCTTCAGCACCGTCGCCTTGAGCCGCGCCGGATCGACCTGCGCCAGCAGCTCGCGCAGCTCCCGGCTCGGTTTCTGCCGCCCGATGCCGATCGGCGTCTTCCCGATGCCGTGCGCCGGCGCGGCATCCGTGGACGCGGACGCAGACGCCGACGCAGACGCCGGGGCCGCGACGAACGTGGCCGCGGCCCCGACGACCGCCGCGCCGGAAAGGGCCTGCCGCCGGGTCGGGCCGGAACGAGGAGATCCATGCTCTGTCACGATGCGCCTCCGGGAAAACAGGGGAGTGGCCGTCGCTGCGGAACCTACTCGCGGCCGGGCCCCGCGCAATGGAATAAACCTTCTTTACTCGATTCCTACACGCCCCATGTCAGCCTGCTGCGGTGAATCGCCGAGCCCTGCGTACCCTCAGCGCCCTACCCGTCATCCTGCTGGCCGCGACCGCCTGTCAACCAGGCGGGAACACGGCGTCGGGCAGCTCACCGACGGTCACCGTCCAGGCCGCGGCCGCCGCCACCACCTCCTGGATCACCTTCGCCGACAACCACCTGACCTACGGCTCCGACTCCCAGGGCAACCGCATCCCGGACTTCTCCTACGCCGGCTACGCCAACGGCAAGTCCCCGATCCCCACCGCCCCGGTCGCCGTCACCCTCCAACCGAACCCCGCCGGCGACGACACCGCCCGCATCCAAGCCGCCCTCGCCAAGGTCAGCGCCCTGCCCCCGGCCGCCGACGGCCTGCGCGGCGCCGTCCTGCTCGCGCCCGGCGACTTCCGCCTCGCCCGCGCCCTCACCATCAGTGCGTCCGGCGTCGTCCTGCGCGGCTCCGGCTCGGGCCCGTCCGGCACCCACCTCATCGCCTCCGGCACCCCGCGCGCCGTCGTCACCCTCGCCGGCACCGGCCAGCGCCAGGCCGCCGGCTCCAAGGTCGCCGTCACCGACGCCTACGTCCCGATCGGCGCCACCACCTTCCACGTCGCCAGCACCGCCGGCCTGAATGTCGGCCAAAACGTGGTCGTGCAGCGCCCGCAGGAGCAGAACTGGATCCACGCCATCGGCATGGATAAGATCCCGCAGCGCTCCGGCGGCGGCACCGTCCAGTGGAAACCCGACGCCGGCCTGCAGTTCGAGCGCACCATCACCGCGATCTCCGCCGGTACGAACACGGTCACGATCGACATCCCGCTGACGAACGCCCTGGAGAAGCAGTACACGCACGCCGTGCTCTGGCCCTACGCCTTCGCCGGCCGCATCACGAACGTCGGCGTCGAACACCTCTCCGCCGACGGCCTCGCCTTCACCACCGCCCCGAACTACGCGACCCAGGGCTACTTCCAGTCCGCGTTCGCCTCCTTCGGCGCCGTGGACGGCGGCTGGGCCCGCGACATCGTCGCCGACAACTTCGGCTCCGGCATGGGCGACGTCGGCGGGAGCGCCAAGCGCGTCACCATCGAGGACACCTCCGCGCTCGGCATGGAGAAGGCGATCCCGCAGGACATCCACGCCCAGCCGGTCGCCTACACCCTGGCCGGGCAGCAGTCCCTGGTCCTGCGCTGCCAGGTCTCCGGCAGCAACCTGCACGCCTGGGCCACGCAGGCGCTGACCGCCGGCCCGAACGTCTTCAGCGACTGCACCGCGACCGACGTCGGCGGCAAGCGCTTCGACGCCGGCCCGCACCAGCGCTGGGCCTCCGGGACCCTGTACGACCACCTGGTGATGCGCGACGGGAGCGGCGGCACGTCGCCGACCGAGCTGTCGCTGATCGACCGCAACAACGAGGGCAGCGGCCAGGGCTGGGCCGGCGCGACGCAGGTCGCGTGGAACACCGACACCGGGACCTACGCCTTCCAAAGCCCGCCGACGTCGTACAACTGGGACTTCGGCGCGCTCGGGAAGGCCTCGCCGCCGCTGGTGCCCGGGTTCCCGGCGGTGACGGTGTCGGCCGGGACACCGGTCGCGCCGGTATCGCTGTACGCCGAGCAGTTGGCTGAGCGCCAGTAAGCGGGCTTACCGAGCGCCCGTAACCCGGCCGACCGGGCGCTCGTCAGCACACTGTCCCGGGCAGGCCGCCTACGCCTCGCGCAGCAGGATCCCGCGCACGTAGGCCGCCTGCCCGGCATGCTGCAGCGTGTCCGACACGACGCTGATCAGCCGCACGCCCAACGTCACCGGCGGGTCCCACCGCGTGTCGACGACCCGGTCGAAGTCGTCGTCCGCCAGGCCGCTGACATAGGCGACGGTCGCGGCGTGCACGGCGTCGTGGTAGTCGGTGAGCACCTCTACCGACGGTACGTTCAGCTTGCCAACCTCGCGCGAGGACTGCCCGTACCCCACGGCCGCCACCGGGTACGGCGACCCGAACTTCGCGTCGAAACCCTGCGCCGTCCACACCTGCTCGAACCCGGCGACGTCCGCGACATGGTCGTCCTGCACCCGCGTCAGGTGCCAGACCAGCCAACCGACCGGATTCGCGTCGTCGTCCAACCGCCGGTGCAGCTGATCCAGGCTCAAGCCGTCGACGGCGGCGTGGACGCATTCGTTGACCCGCCCGAAGGCGTCGACGAGGAGATCGTGACCTTTCATGGGAGCACGGTACCGAAATCCGGTGGTCGGGACGGCGGTGGTGGCGCCACACTCGCGGCGATGACAGCGGACGAACAAACCGAAACCGCAGACGACGACTGGTCCTACGCGGGCCCGGGATCGCTGGAAGGAATGCTCCAGCGCGGCCGGGGCCAGGGCGCCTATCGGGCGATGACCGATCCGGACGCGCCGCCCCTGATCTACGCGTGCCTGGCGCGCGACCACCGCTACACGACCATGATCGACGAGCGCGAGGTGTACCTACCGAGGACGTTGACAGAGGCCTCCAGCCCGCTCCCATAAAGCGCGAGCGGCCCTACCTCGACACGTCCCACGACGAGCTGTTCGACCTCCTGCGCGCCCCCGACGCCCCCGGCACCTCCAACGACACCAAACGTCCGGTCCTGTTCGAACTGGCCCGGCGCGACCCGGACCCGGCGTTGCTCGACCTGGCGGAGGAGCTTGTCCACGGCGATCCGCCGCGTCCGATCTCCGGGCTCGCCCGAGCGGTGCGTCTGCTCGGTGCCGCAGCCCTCGACCACGCCCGACGCTGGGTCGCCGACACGGACCACCATCCGCTGGCCTCCATCGGACTGTCCGTCCTGAGCCACCACGGCGACGAAACGGATCTCCCCGTCCTGCTGGTCCGCTTCGACCACCGGGCCCGTGAGCGCGACTGGTGCGGCCTGTCGGTGTTCACCGACGCCTTCGCACGCATCGGCGTGCCGGCGGCCGCCGTCGGTGACCGGCGCGTCAGTTGGCTGTGGCGGAACTCGCCGCACTCCTGCGAGCGCATCGACTACCTGAAGGCCATCGTGGCCCTGAACCCCCACGACTCGGGCTGGTTCCTCGGCGACGCCCTGCTCGACTGCGAGTCGCGGGTGCGGCTTTACGGCGTGGAGCACGCGCCGCTCACCAAGCGTAATCGTGCCCTGATCGGGCGGCTGTCGTCGGACCCGCTGGAGTCCGAGGCCCTGCGCGCCGCCGCGGTCGCCCGGTTGCGGTCGGTGCCGCCGGGCTGAGGGTCGAGCTCGCCGTCGCACGCTCGGCGACCCTTGTCCTCTGCCGCACCTATTGGTAGAACGTGTTTCAGTTTCGCGCGACGCACCGATCACACCGATCACCCGGCGACGAGGGGACACGGACACCATGGCCGGCACCGAGCACTGCACCGTCGAGCGCGACGGCCACACCCTGGTCGTCACCATGAACCGGCCCGAGGCCAAGAACGCGCTCTCGCTCCCGATGCTGGTCGGCATGGCCGACGCGTGGGTGGAGGCGGACGCCGACGACGACGTCCGGTCCGTCGTGCTCACCGGCGCCGGGGGAGCGTTCTGCGCCGGGATGGACCTCAAGGCGATGAACATGGCGCAGGGCTCCGTCTACGGCGACCGGCTCAAAGCCGATCCCGACCTGCACTGGAAGGCCCTGCTGCGGCACTACAGCCCGCGCAAGCCGCTGATCGGCGCGGTCGAGGGCTATGCCGTGGCCGGCGGGACCGAGCTGATCCAGGCCTGCGACATCCGCGTCGCGGCGTCGTCGGCCACCTTCGGGCTGTTCGAGGTGCGGCGCGGCCTGTTCCCGGTCGCGGGCTCCACGGTGCGGCTGCCGCGCCAGATCCCCTACAGCCACGCCATGGAGATGCTGCTGACCGGCCGCCCCTACACCGCCGCCGAGGCGCGGGACATCGGGCTGGTCGGGCACGTCGTGGACGACGGCAAGGCGCTGGACAAGGCGCTGGAGATCGCCGCGCTGATCAACGCCGCCGCGCCGCTGTCGGTGGAGGCCGTGAAGCGCTCGGTGAAGGAGACCTCCGGGATGAGCGAGGCCGATGGCCTGGCCCGGGAGTTCGAGATCGGCTGGCCGGTGTTCGCCACCCAGGACGCCAAGGAGGGGCCGCGCGCGTTCGCTGAGAAGCGCGAGGCGGTGTGGAAGCGGCAGTAGCGAGGCGGTCTGGAAGTGGCAGTAGCGCTGATAGGGCTGCTCATAGTGCCAACGGCGCGCCAATAGTGTGACCATTTGTCACCTTTGGTGATGAGGCGTGCGCGGAACGTACCGGAATACCGCGTAAGGGGCACCCGGACGGCCCCGATTGGGTTATTGGGGCATCCGCAGGGCAGAGTATGAACCGTGCGTCTCGATCACGTTTCTTATGCTGTGTCCAACTCCGAGCTCGGCTCCACGGTGAACCGGCTCGGAACGCTGCTCGGCGCGACGTTCCGCGACGGCGGCGTCCACCCGCGCTTCGGCACCCGCAACTTCGTGCTGCCCCTGGCCGGCGGCTCCTACGTGGAGGTCGTGGCTCCGCTGGACCACCCCGCCACCGACTCCGCGCCGTTCGGCAAGGCCGTCAAGGCCCGCGCCGACGAGGGCGGCGGCTGGCTCGGCTGGGTGGTGGGCGTCGACGACATCACCCCCTGGGAGCAGCGCCTGGGCCGCCCGGCAGCTGAGGGGCACCGGGTGCGTCCCGATGGCTTCGACCTGCGCTGGAAGCAGCTCGGGGTGCTCGACCTGATGGCCGACCCGCAGCTGCCGTACTTCCTGGCGTGGGAGATCGCCGCCGACCAGCGTCCTGGTGCTGGGGCTGTGAACGGCATTCCGGCGTTCGAGCGGCTGGAGATCAGCGGCGACCGTACGCAGGTGTTGTCCTGGATCGGCGGCTCGCCGGATCATGATCCGCTGGAGGAAGTGAAGGTCGACTGGATCGACGCTGAGGAGCCTGGGGTGCTTGCGGTGCACTTCCGGTGTGCGGCGGGGAGTGTTCGGATCGACTGAGGGGGGTCGGCGGGCTGCTCGGTCTGAGGGGTCCGCGAGGGTTTTCGAGTGCGGGTGCTGTCGGCGGTGGTCGGCGGTGCCCGTGCTTTGTTTTGGGTGGGTTTTAGGTGGCGGGTGGCTGTTGGGGTGGGGTTTTGCGGGCGATTTTTACGGTTTCGTGCAGGGGTTGATGGCCTCGCAGGGGACGCAGTTTGGTTGAGGCCCGCGTGTTGCGTTGGCGGCTGGCGGTTTTCGCGGGCACGACCGCGCGTCGGTCCGAGTCACTGCGCATGTCGTAGGCGGCAATCGTCGTGCGTGGTGGGCACCTTGAGGCCTCCGGCGGGCGCTCTACAGCGAGGGGGCGACCCGCGCGTTGGGTTGTTTGGCGGCGGTCCGGGACTGGTCGGCTTTCTGTCCGCTCGTGGTGCGCCGCGCTGTCTGCCGGCGGTCGCTGCTTGTGGTCACCGAGGTTCTGGGTCCCTCGCCGCGTCGTCGCCGTAAACGGAACCAGGCCGGTTTGGCGGAATCAAGCCGCATCGCTGTTGCTGTGGTCCAGCCTCGTCCGGCTTGACACCGCCAAACCGGCCAGGTTGGCAGAGCCCGCCGACGCGGCGAGGGACCCAGAACCAACACCCCGCGTGGTCCGGAGGATCCGGCGAAGCGCGTTGCCGGCTATGCGGGTCCGGTCGCTGCCCGCGGTCCTCACCCGCCGAACCCGAAGCACACGAAGCCGCCGATCCCGGTCGCGGTCGACGCCTCGGCCAGTGCGGCTGCGGGCGGGCGGCCGGATGCCAGGGCGGCGTGTAGGGCGAGCATGAGGGTGCGGGTGTCGGAGTCGTCGACTGGGGTGACGCTGGCGATCAGGGTGCGGGTGCCGAGGGCGAAGACGGCTGAGGCCAGGCCCATCAGCTCGTCGCCTGGTCGGACGCCGGACAGGGCCGATTCGCACGCTGACAGGACCAGTGTTTGCGGGGTTGAGCTGAGGCGTTCCAGGTCGTAGACGTACAGGGGGCCGTCGTGGGCGTCCAGGCTGGAGAAGAGTGGGTGGTCGGCGCGGAAGCGGCCGTGGGTGGCGACGTGGGCCAGGGCGGCGCCGTCCAGGGCGCGGGCGGCTTCGGCGGCGGTGGCCGTGGAGCCGGACAGCACGATCGCGTCCGGGTAGCGGGCCGCGAGTGCTGCGATCTCCGGTTCGGCGTGGGCCAGGCCCGGGCCGGCCATCAGGACGGTGCCCAGGCCGGTCGCGGAGGTCGCGATGGTGCCGGAGCCGGCGGCGCCGCCGACGGGGGCGACGGTGGCGACCGTGGCGACAGCGCTGATACCGCCACCCGCGCCGCCAGCAGCGCCCGAGCCGCCCGCACCCCCAGCAGCGCCAGAAGCACCAGCAGCATTCGCCGCGGCCAGCCACAGCCGCGCCGAAGGCGTCACGCTCACCGCACGCCCCGCGCACGTCGGCAGCGCCGTCCAAGGCAGCGCGTGCAGCGAGCCGGTCGGCACCACGATCAGCGGCCGGTCCGCGACCAGCCCCGGTCCGTCCAGAGCCCGCCGCACCGGCCCGAACAGCAGCCCGTCCAGTACCTGCCGGCTGTGGTCGTAGGCCTGCAGCGCCGCGTCCTGCATCACCTTCGATCCGAACCGCCGCGACATCCGGTTCATCGCGAACCGCACCACGTCCAGCTGCTTCAGCACTGCCGCGTACGACCCCAGCCGGTGTCGCCGTACGACCCCGTCCCGCACCGTCACCGCGTGCAGGTCGTCGTCCAGTCGCACGAACTCCACCAGCACCCGCTGCCCGAGCGCCCCGGCCAGCGCGGCGGGGGAGAACGGCGGCTCGGGCGCGTACGTCCCGCGCGCGTATCGCGACCGGTCGCGGATCGCCGCCTCCAGGCGCAGCCGCTCGGAGTTCAGCCGCGACACCTCAGAGCGCGAAGATCCGAGCGTCGTCGGCGCCTCCACCGTCGCCAGGTCCGCCACCACCCGCCGCAGCTCGGCCAGGTCGGCGGCCAGCTGCTCGTCGTCCGGCGGGCGCACCGGGCGGCGCCGCAGCGAGGCCGCGCGCCACGTCTCGGCCCAGCGCAGCACCGCGCGTGCGTCCCCGCGCTTCAAAGCCAGCTGCAAGCCCAGTTTGGCCAGTTCCTCGCCGCGCGCCGCGGCGTGCGCGCGTAGGTCGGTGGCGCCCAGGACGGCGTTGTTCTCGGCGTGGACGCGCAGGCCGGCCTGTACCGCGCGCTCGGCGGCCGACAGGCGGCCGGTGCTCAGTGCGTGCAGCGCCTGCGCGTGCCAGGCCAGGATCCTGACCTCGGCCACGCCCCGGTTCCGGTGCCGGGCCACCTGGTCGAACAGTGCCCGGGCCTGCTCGACGCGCCCGAGGTCGGCGGCGATGCGGCCGGCCAGCAGGCGGGCCTCGTGCGGGGCCACCGGCCAGCGGGCGGCGGCCAGTCGGTCGGCGATGGCCTCGGTGTTGCGCAGCAGGGCTGCCGAGCGCTGCCCGATGGCGAAGGACGCTGCGATCTCGGCGTGCCGGGCCAGATCGGCCCAGGTGGCACGGCGCTGTCGGGAGAACATCGCGCGGGCGGTGCCGGCCGCCTCGACCGCGGCCTGCGGCTCCCCGGCGGCCAGTGTCGCCCAGGCCTGATACAGGTAGGACTCGGCCAGGTTGTAGCGGAAGCCGCTGGCCTGCTGCTCGGCGATGGCGGTGGCCACGCTGGCCTGGGCCTCGGCGGCCAGGCCCACGGCCAGCAGCATCTCGGCCTTGTCGGTGTACAGCGGGGTGCCGCGGCGGCCGTGTCGGCGGTAGACCGCCGCCGCGGTGTCGATCAGGTCCAGGGCTGCGGGGATGTCGCCGTTCTGCCGCGACAGGTAGCCGAGGTTGTACTGGAGGATCCCGTTCAGCATCGCGTAGCCGCCGCGTTCGGTGACGACCAGCCCGCGCCGCAGATCGGCTTCGGCCTCGCGGTAGCGGCCGCCGTAGATGTACAGGATGCCCCTGGTGTTCAGCAGCACCGCCTCCCACCGGTCGTCGCCGGCGGCGCGCAGGGTCGGCTGCGCGCGGGCGAAAGCCGACATCGCCTCGGTGGTGCGGCCGATGCGGCTCAGCACCACGCCGAGATTGGTGTCCAGCCGGGCGGAGTCGATGCCGGTCAGCACCGCGGCGGCCAGCGCGGCCTCGGCCAGTGCGGCGTCGGTGTCCCCGCGGTCGGCCAGGATCACCACCAGCGACATGCGGGCCTCGGCGGCCCGGTAGGGGGCGCCGGCCTTGTCCGCGACGGCGACCGCGCGGCGCAGGGTTCGCGCGGCCCGGGGGATGTCGCCGTTCTCCTTCCACGACAGGCCCACCGCGCGCAGGGCTATCGCAGCGGCCTCGTCGCCGCCGCCCTCGGCCAGGACGGCCTCGGCGGCGGCCCGGCCCACGGCGGGCTGGTCGAGGACACGGTCGAGGGCCTTCTGGGCGCGATTGAGCCGGTCCGCGGTTGATGGCATGCGGATACTGTCTCAAATGCCAGGCGATTCCTCACAACAAGTACAGACCTCATCGCCGCCGCGCGGGCACGCGCGGCGGCGATCAGGTATCGGCGGCGGCCGCGGGGGAAGCGCGGTCGCGGCCGGGTCCGGGTCGGCGGGAAGTGCGGATTCGCCGAGTGCTGAGCCTGGTGGGGACGAAAGCCGTGGCGATCCGTGAGCGGCGCCCGGTGTCCTCGGGCCGCCCTGTCCGCGCCCCGGATCTCAGCCGGCGGCGTGCGGGCGGCGCATAGTCACTTTCCCTCTATGCGGTCTCTCTATGTGGTCGATACGGGGTCGCTATACGGTCACCCAGCTGGTGACCACGGCTCCGCCGCCCGGTACCGCCAGCGCGACCCGCGCGGGGCCGGCCGGCAGCGAGTCGGCGCTGAACAGTCCCTGGTCGTCCACCTCGACGGTGGTCGCGCCGGCCGGATGCTCGATGCGCAGCGTCTTGGAACACGCCGGGATGAGCTGTCCGACGAGCTTGCGGCGGTCGCCGATCTCGGTGACCTCCACGACCACGGACACGCTGGGCGCCTCGAAGGTCAGCAGCCTGGTGTCGGTGCCGCGCACCGACCCGCCGGCCCCGGCGAGCATCGAGTCCTCCGCCAGTTCGGCCAGCTCGGAGTCGATGGTCCGCCAGGTGAAGGCCGCGTAGCCGGCCGTCACCACCTCTTGCGGTACCGGATCGATCTCGTCGAACATCTCGCCGAGGGCGGACAAGAGTCCGATGTCCTCCGCTGAGGCCCCGTTCGTCAACTTCGGCATCGTTCCCCCTGGATCAGGTCCTTCATCGTGTGCTCATGTGCGTCTTGACCGGTGTGCGCCGGCGGCGTGGAGCTCACGGGCCGGTCGTGCCCGGCACCGTGGTCTGGGCTTTGAGGGCCCGTTTGAGATGTTCCAGGCACCGCGAGCGGGTCGGCCCGATCGACCCGACGCGCATGCCCAGGGCCTCGGCGACGGCTGTGTAGCTCTCCAGCGGCGTCACCGCGACCACCCTCAGCAGGTTCCGGCAGCGCTCGGAGAGCGTGGAGAAGGCCTGCCACAGATCGCTGCGATCCTGCTCGGCGACCAGTGCCGCCTCCGGATCGCCGTCGTCCTCGGAGTCGCCGAAGAAGGAGACGTTCTCCTCGGCCTCCTCCGAGTCGGGGACTTCGCGCTGCGCCTTGCGGATCAGCCGCAGCGCCTCCCGCCGTGCCGTGGTGGCCAGCCATCCCGCGAGCTGGTCCGGATTCTGGATCCGGTCCAGGTTCTCCACCAGGCGCAGCCAGGTGGTCTGGCTGACGTCGGCGGCGTCGGTGACCGTGAGCCGGAAGCCGCGCGCCACCGACCACACCAGACGGCTGTAGTCGTCGACGATCTGGTGCCAGGCTTCGGGGTCGCCGTCGCTGGCCGCTTTCAGCAGCAGCGCGGGGGAGCGGTCCATGTGTGCCTTCTCACTGTCTCGGGCGAACGTCACCGGCGCGGTTCCGTCAGCGGCCCGCCGGTGACACGACCACCCCGAGGTCGGGGATCCGGGTGCCGAGGGGGTCGAGCAGCTCGCTGACGGCGTTGCGCGCCGTCATGTCCTTGGCGGACATCAAAGCCGCGATCTTACCGGCCACGTAGGGGGCGGCGAAGCTGGTGCCGCTCCACTTCGCGTAGCCGTGGAACTCTTCCCCGTTCTCCCGGCCGTCAGTCAGGAAGCTGCTGGCGATCTTCTCACCGGGGGCGGCGGCGTCCACCCACCAGCCGTAGTTGGAGAACGACGCGCGCTCCGGGGCGGTGCCCGCGGACTGCTCGGCCAAAGCCGCGACCGCGACGACGTCCTTCAGGGCCGCGGGCCAGAACGGCCGGTCCGAGGCATGGTTCCCGGCGGCCGCCACCACGACGGTGTGCCGGGCCACCCGGGCCACCGCGTCGGCGAGCACCGGCGAGGGCCGGTCGTCGAAGGTGAAGCAGCCCAGCGACATGTTCAGCACGTCCAGCAGGTCGCCCTTGGCGGCGGCCCGGCTCTGGATCCGGGCCATGCCCCTGAGCACTTCCAGTTCGTCGGCGACGCCGTCGGTACCCAGCACGCGCTCGATCCACAGGTAGCTGTTCGGCGCGTGCTGCAGCAGCACGCCGGCGACGAACGTGCCGTGGCCGGAGTCGGACTCCAGGTCCGTGTCCGGCGCCGGGTTCAGGGCCTCGTGCTCCTCGGCCGTGCAAGCCTTGTACCACTCGTGTGCGTCGAACCACGGGTGCGGGTCGATGCCGGTGTCCAGGACGCCGACGGTGACGCGCTTGGCCTGCCCGGGGTCGTCGACCGGGGCGTCCATTTTCGGGGTGGGGGTCGGGTCGTCGAACGGACCGCCGGTGAAGTCCCCGGGGGCTCCGTGCATCACATGGTTCGGCGTGACACTGGTCCGCCGATGTGCCCCCGCGCCACCGCGCAGCTCATGCGTCAGCTCCGCGGCGTCCACCCCCGCGTCGGCCCGCAGCCGCAGCCGGGCGACGCCCAGCTCGGTGAAGTCCTCGCGGGAGTCGACCCACCTCCGTGCCTGCTCGTGGATGGCGTCCGCGTGCGTGCCGAGCACCAACAGCTCGTCGCGCTTGATCAGTGCCTCAGTGGCGCCTCCGACGTGGACGACGTCCGGGTGTGTCTCCAGAATCCGAGCCAGCCGGGCTGCTTGGTCCGTCATCTTTCCCTCCCTGTAAACAACGTAGTCAGCACCTATGCTGCATTGCGAATGGCCGTAGGCGGAACTGGACCCCCGTCCCAGTCCCGCCTCCGGTACCCCCCAGGCGGTGGCGTTCCCCCACGGACTGCCGCCGCCGGCCTTGCTGTCCCCCTCCCGGCGGTGGCGTTCCCCCACAGATCGCCGCCGCCGGCCTTACTATCCCCCTGGTTTTCCCCCCAAGGTCCCCGGATTTCCCGCGGCCCCGTTTTCCCCCCCAGTAGTGCGACCCCAAATCCCCCGTGGGGTCCCCCTCTGTTCCTCTTCCCTGGACGTGTTCCCACCTGGCCGGCGGTGGTGTGCCGCACCCACCCCCCGGCGTCACGGCACACCACCTTTTCCACCCGGCCTGGCCGGCGGCGCGTCCCCCCTAGAGACACACACCGACTGGACCACGCCCGCGGGCCCCCCGACCCGCTCACTTACAAGAGCACCCAGAGCGCCCCCTGATACATCCCTGCCAAAGTTTTTTCGGAGAAGTTTTTCGGCGTCTCTCAGACGTGTCACTGCCTGCGGATAGGTTCTTCTCATGCGTGAACTCATCCCCGCCTCCTGGGCGCCGGTGCTGGCTGCCGAGACCGAGCAGCCGTACTTCGCCGACCTGGAGGCTTTCCTTAAGAACGAGCGTGCCGAGCACCAGGTGTTCCCGCCCGAGGACGAGGTCTTCGCGGCGCTGGAGGCGACGCCGTATCAGGACGTGAAGGTGGTGCTGATCGGGCAGGACCCGTACCACGACGACGGCCAGGCCCACGGCATGTGCTTCTCGGTGCGCCCCGGCGTGCGGATCCCGCCGTCGCTGCGGAACATGTACAAGGAACTGGACACCGACCTGGGCATCCCGCCGGTCAAGCACGGCTACCTGAAGGCCTGGGCCGACCAGGGCGTGCTGCTGCTCAACACGGTGCTCACGGTGCGCGCGCACGAGCCGGCCTCGCACAAGGACCGCGGCTGGGAGAAGTTCACCGACGCCGTCATCAAGGACGTCTCCGCGCGCGAGAAGCCGGTGGTGTTCGTGCTGTGGGGAGCGCACGCCAAGAAGAAGGCGAAGCTGATCGACTCCTCGCGGCACGCGATCGTGCAGGGCGCGCATCCCTCGCCGCTGTCCGCGAAGCTGTTCTTCGGCTCCAAGCCGTTCTCCGCGGTGAACGAGGCGCTGGCCAACTTCGGGCAGGAGCCGATCGACTGGCGGCTGCCCGAGACCGTGTGAGTCTGAGTACGAATAAAAGAGTCGGCCCGGCGGATCTCTCCGCCGCAAAGCACGCCAGAGCTGCTGCTCCTGG
>NZ_JBGCCM010000074.1:0-15206 GCF_041262085.1 Catenulispora sp. GAS73 | reverse complement strand
GCACGAAACCGCACCACAGCAGCGTGTGATCCGACTTGATACCACCGGACCGGTCTGCTTCCGTCAGGCGACGACGCGACGGGGAACCCGGGACAAGGCGACCACAAGCAGCGTCCGGCAGCAGACAGCGCGACCCCCCCTCCCCGGAGCGAGTGCCGCTCGCCGCGCAGGCGCCGCCGGAGGCCCTGCCCTTGACTTTCAGGCACCCACCACGCCCGACGATTGCCGCCTACGCTACGCGTGCGCAGTGACTCGGATCGGCGCGCGGTCGTGCCCAGCACCACCGCCAGCCGCCAACGCGTCCCCAGGCACACCACCGAACTGCGCCACCCAGCGGATCCTTCTTAAACCCGTGCGAAGCCGTCAAAAAACGCCCTTGACTGTCAACCCACGAATAAACCGCACCCGCCACACCCACCCACCACCAGCACCCACACACAGTCCAGCAGCGCCTAAAAACGCGCCCGTCACCCCGTCACCCCGTCACCCCGCCGCCCCCAAGTACCCCGCAATCCGCTCCCGCGACCAAGCCCCGTCCGCGATCACCACCCGGTACTCCAACTCCAGCCGCTCCCCCGGCGCCAGCACGCGCGACTGCCGGAAGGCGAGCGACGGGTTGACACCCGGGTACTCGTCGTCGCGGACGAACCACTCCGGGGGCTCACCCTCGGCGGTGAACGCCAGTGTCGCGAAGCCGTCGCGGGCGTCGAACTCGCCGGTGTACGCCAGCCACTCCGCGCGCCGGCCCATCAGTGCCTCCGCACCTTGTGCGCCCGTTGAGGACAAGACGCGGCCGCCGGTGAACTCCCGTGGGCCGCGCCAGAAGAAGCCGCAGTAGCCTGCCTGGGCGCGCCCTAGGACTGTCGGGCTTTTGAACTCCACCGCGTCCGAGCCCAGGACTCGCAGTTCGCTGCGGAACTCCAGCGTCCAGCATCCGGCCTCGGGGTCCACGTCGCGGACCGCGAACATGCGGCGCTCCCCCACCACCGGGATGCCGTCGGCGGCGATCCAGACCAGGTCCGCGGCGACCGTGCCGTCCGGGAGGACGTCGAACGACGTGGTGTCGATGCGGCCGGCGTCGTCGAGGTCGACGTAGCCGCGGCCGGCGACGTAGCTCGGGCCGCCCCAGAAGTTCGTGGCGGACGCCGGCTCGCCGACGCCGCCCAGGCTCGGGACCGCCATGGTCAGCCCCTTGTGCCAGCGGTGGTCGTGCGGACCATGGCCGGTCACGACGCCGCCGGACAGCGTCCGAAGCGGGTGCAGGTAGGGCGCCCGACACTCCCGTACCGGTACCTCGTCGTCGGCGAAGCGGGCTCTGAGCACTTCCACCGCCCCCACGTACACGCTGACCAGATCTCCGTTTACGCTCACGGCTGGCGCGGCCGTCAGCGCGGCATCCGAAGCGGTCACGTGCCCTCCCGGCTTTGCTAGGCTCCATGTGACCGTTCACGAGAACGGTCCGGGACAGATCTTCACGGAGGTGATCACGTGCGTCAACCCCCGATACCCCCGAACCCGACACCCCCCACCATCGCCCTCGTCGGCGTCCACGGCCACGGCCGTTGGCACCTGAACCGCATCGCAGCGCTCGAACAAGCAGGTCGGCTGCGGCTGACGGCGGTGGCCGACCCACGCGAGCCCGAGCCCGGCACGCTGCCGGAAAGCGCAGTCCGCCACGACTCCCTCGACGACCTCCTCGCCGCCGGCCCACCACCGGACCTGACCCTCATCGCCACCCCGACCCCCACCCACTTCGCGCTCGCCGAAGCCGCCCTGCGCGCCGGCTCCGACGTGCTGCTGGAGAAACCGCCGGTCACCGGCCTGGCCGAGCTGGAGGCGCTGCGTAAAACAGCCGCCGAGACCGGCCGCCTGGTCCAGGTCGGCTTCCAGTCCCTCGGCTCGGCCGCGCTGCCACGACTCCGCGCCCTGCTCGCCGACGGCGCGATCGGCGAAATCACCGGCATCGGAGCGGCCGGCGCCTGGTGCCGACCGGAGACCTACTGGCGCCGCGCACCGTGGGCCGGCAAGCGCTGGCTGAACGGGGTCCCGGCGCTGGACGGCGCGCTGACGAACCCGTTCGCGCACGCGATCGTCACCGCCCTGGCCGTCCTCGGCAAAGACGCGATGGCGCAGGTCCCGGAGCGCGTCAGCCTGGAGCTGTTCCACGCGAACCCGGTCGAGGCCGACGACACCTCCGCGGTCCGCATCGAGCTGCCCGATGCGCCGCCGATCCTGGTCGCCGTGTCGGTCTGCGCGCCGAAACCCGCCGAGATCGATCCGTGGGTCCGCGTGCAGGGCACGCAGGGCGAAGCGGTGTTCGCCTACACCGCCGGCCGGCTGACGGTCACCGGCAGACGCGGCTGGTCCGGCGTTGAGGAACTGAACGAGACCTACCCCGATGCCGACCTCCTGGCGAACCTGCTGGACCACCGCGAGCGCCCTGACGAGGTCCCGCTGATGGTCCCGCTGGAGGACACCATCGGCTTCACCTCCGTGTTGCAGGCGGTCAGAGACGCCCCCGAGCCCCGCGCGATCCCCGCCGAGTACGTGTCGGTCGAGGATTTCGAGGACTCCGCCGTCGGCCGGGCGACGACGGTAAACGGCATCGTCGACCTCGTCCAGTCCTGCGCACGTGGTCAGAAACTGTTCTCCGAAGCCGGTGCCCCATGGGCACCTGTCGATCACTGAACGGACACCTTGCGGTCGGCGGCCTCTATTAGCGTCCCAAGTCATGGGAATAGCCGAAAAACTGTTCGGGTCCGCCCGCGACCGGTTCGGGAAAGAGGTCGCGGCGCGGGTGCGGGCAGTGGACGCCGTGGCGAGCGCCGAGTACGACCCGAAGAAGTTCCAGGTCATCTACCACGGGGCTCAGGGCGCTGGCACTGAGCCGGCCGTCATCACCCTGGAGACGGTCTTCCGCGAGACCCGCGGCCGGTCGGCCGCGGCCCGCAGAGAGGCGATCGGCCGGCTGGCCGACATCGCCGCGCTGCCGCCGACCCCGCAGAACTGGTCCGACGTGCAGACCGACCTGCGGCCCGTGCTACGTCCGGTGCCGGCGGACCCGAAGTTCGACATCGTCAGCCGGCCGGCCGTGCGCCACCTGGCGGAGATGCTGGTCCTCGACACCCCCTCGGCGATGCGGTACGCCGGGCGGGCCGACCTGGAGCGCTGGGGCGTGAGCGCCGACGAGGCGTTCGCTACCGCGCACCGGAACATGGCGCGCACCGTCACCACGTCGCTGGACGAGGCACGCCGCCGCACCGCCGCCACCGGCGCCACCGAACCGATCCGCCTCGCCGACAACGGCGACGCCTACCTGACCTCCCTGCCCCTGGTCCAGGGCTGGCTGGCGACCATCCAGCGCATCGCCGGCGCCCGGCCGCTGGCCTTCCCGGTCAGCAACAACACCCTGCTGCTGGCCTACGAGACCCCCGACGCCGCCGCCCTGACCAAGGCGTTCGAAGTCGCCGAGCGCGAGTGGCGCGAGGCCTCCCGCCCGATCAGTCCGGCGCCGATGACGGTGGACGACGACGGCGAGGTGGTGCTCTACGATCCGCCTAAGGACCACCCCGCCCACGCCGCGGTCCGACACGCCCAGATCCTGCTCGCGATGGACGCCTACGGCCCGCAGACGGAGTACCTGCGCGGCGTCGCAGGCTCCCGCGACCCGTTCCCGGCCGCGCTGAAGGGCTTCCGCAGCCCGGAAGGCGCGGAGGTCACCGGCGTGTCGTGGGCCGACGACGACACCTCGCTGCTCCCGGAGGCCGACGTCGTCATGTTCCCGGGGCGGAACGAGGAGATGCTGATGGTCCCGTGGTCCGTGGTCGTCCAGGAGGCCGGGCTGACCCCGGCCGAGGGCTACCACCCGGCGCGCTACGTCGTCGGCGGCTGGCCCGACGACGACGTCATGGAACGCATGGCGAAGCTCGCCGCCGAGGCGAAGACGGAAGTTTCAGGGAGCTGACGCACCCGGATGCGGCGGGTTCTTCAGTGCTCTGGAGCCCTACCCCCGCCGCGCCGGCGCCGTCGACTGCCGCACCACCAGCTGACTGGGCAGCACCGCCGGCACCGGCGGCACCTTCGTCCCGTGCAGCATCCCGATCAGCGTCCGGGCCGCGCGCTGGCCGAGCTCGGAGCTGAAGATCCGCACCGTGGTCAGCGACGGCGTCAGCAGCGAGGCGGTCGGCGTGTCGTCGAACCCGACGACCGACACCTCGTGCGGCACGTCGATCCCGCGCTCGCGCAGCAGCCGCATCGCGCCGATGGCCATGGCGTCGTTGAACGCCAGCACGGCGGTCGGCGGGTCGGCGCGGTCGAACAGCCGCGCGGCGGCTTCGTGGCCGGACTCCAGCGAGAACTCGCCGGTGGCGACCAGGTCCTCGTCCAGCGGCAGGCCGGCGTCGATGCGGGCGCGGCGGCAGCCGCGCAGGCGGGCCTGCTGCGCCAGGTTCGCCGGCGCGTTGCCGGCGATCAGCGCGATCCGCCGGTGGCCCAGGGCCAGCAGGTGCTGCATCGCGCCGTAGGCGCCGCTCTCGTCGTCGGGCTGGACCGAGGGCACGGCGACCGCCACGTGCCCGATGGCCACCACCGGATAGCCGGCCTCGACCAGCAGTTCGATGCCCTCGTCGCCCATCCCGGCCTCGACGATGACGCCGTCCACGGCGCGCCGGCGCACCATGCGGCGGTGCGCCGACAGCGCCGGGTCCTCGTCGTTGGGGCTGGAGACCAGCAGGCTGTAGTCGTTCTCCGCGACCACCCGGTCCACACCGCCGATGGTCTGCAGGAAGTGCGCGTTCGCGAAGGTCACGTCGACCGGGAACGGCAGCACCAGGCCGATGGTGTCGGTGCGGGCGCGGGCCAGCGAGCGCGCGGCGACGCTGGGCCGGTAGTTGAGGTCTCGCATCGCGGCCAGCACCCGGTCGCGGGTCGCCGGAGCGACGCCGTCGGCGTCGTTGATGACCCGCGAGACGGTCTGGTAGGACACGCCGGCCCGGTCGGCCACATGCCGCATGGTGCTCTGTCCCGTGGATTTCATGTCACCGTTCACGCTAGCGCACGTGACCGTTCACACCAGGCGTGGCAGCGCTCCACCGGCTACTACCGGCTACGAGACCTCAGTCCCCGACGACCTCAGCCCCCGACAACAATCCCGCCCCACTCCCCGGGGTGCACATCGCGCACGCTCTCGCAGAACTCCCAGCGGTGCCCGGCCAGGTCGTCGACCGTGAACTGGAGCTCCCCGAACGGCTGCTCGGCGAGATCGGCGACGATGGTGGCGCCCTGGGCCGTGACCCGCTCGTACTGCGCGCGCACGTCCTCGACGCGCACCTTCAGCAAGTGGGTCTCGACGCCGGGGGTCGGCGCCGTGCGCTGGCCCCGGACGTCGGCGATGATCACGGCGCCGTCCTCGCCGATGCGCATCTGCGAGCGGTGGTCATCACCGATCCGGATGCGCTCGGCGAACCCGAAGACGTTCGTCAGCCACTCCACGGCGGCGCGCACGTCCGGATAGACCAGCACCGGGATGACTGTCACGGACGGGATCGAGCGGTTCGGCTTCACAGCCTCAAGCTACGCCATGACCGGCGCGAGCGACCCCTGTAGAGGTCGCCCGCGCCGGCCGCGTGATGGATCAGCCCGGGGTGGATCAGCCGGCGTCGATCAGCTCAGCTGAGCGTGAAAGCCGCCGACAGGTCCACGTCGTACGGCGTGGTGTCCGCCTCCTTGTCGACCTGCAGCACGTAGCCGCCGGGCTCCACGGTCGGCGGCCCCGAGGCGTCGATGTCGCCCCGGCTGCGGGCCAGCGCGGTGGCCGGGAAGGTGATCTTCACGGTCTGCGACGCCCCGGCGGCCAGCGTCACCCGGGTGAAGCCGACCAGCCGCTGCGGCGGCTCGGCGGAAGCGCTGACCGGCTGCGCCACATACAGCGGCACGATGTCGGTGCCGGCCCGGCTGCCGGTGTTGGTGACGGTCAGCGTCGCGGTGAGCTTGCCGTGCGATGACGCGTACGGCGTCACCGACAGCGCCGAGTGGCTGAAGGTCGTGTAGGAGAGCCCGTATCCGAAGGGGTAGAGCGGGTTGTAGGAGTGGCCCGGGCCGGAGCCGGTGCCCGGAAGCTGGTCGAAGAACTTGGGCTCGTCGCCCAGCGGAGACGGCGCGCCGCCGTTGAAGTCCCCGCCGACCGCCGGGGCGTCCGACGGCCAGCTGATCGACAGGTGCCCGCTCGGGTCGACCTTGCCGAACAGCACGTCGGCCACGGCCTGCCCGGCCTCGGTGCTGCCCTGGTAGGCCATCAGGACGGCGTTCGCCTTCTCGGCGGAGCCCAGCCCCACCGGACGGCCCGCCTCGACCACGACCACCACCGGCTTGCCGGTCGCCTCCAGCGCCGAGATCAGCGCCTGCTGGTCCGGCGGCAGGGCCGGGGCCGGGTTGTCGCCGAGGCCTTCGGCGTACGCCTTCTCGCCGACCACCGCGACGTACGCGTCGGTGTTCGGCGCGGCGGCCACCGCGGCGGCCTGGTCGGGGATGGACTTGGCCTGCGCGTCGGCGCCCAGGATGCCGGTCAGCGCCGTGGTGCCCGGCGGGATCTGATCCGGCGAGCCCATGCAGCACACGTGCCCGGCGCCGGCCACGCCCTGCCAGCTCACGCTCCAGCCGCCCAGCTGGTTGGTCATCGAGTCGGCGCTGGGGCCGGTGACGACCACCCGGCTGCCGGCGGCCAGCGGCAGCACGTTGCTTTGGTTGCGCAGCAGCGTGACCGACTCCTGCGCGGCCTTCAGCGTCTGGTCGCGTCCGGAGGTGACGACGGCGTCGGCGGCCGAGGCGTTCAGGCAGGGCTTGCTCGGATCGGCCACGCAGGGCTGGTCGAACAGGCCGAGCTGGAACTTCATGGTGAGGATGCGGCGCACCGCGTCGTTGATCGTGGACATCTTGATCTTGCCGTCGCCGACGTCGGCGATGATCGCGGCCTGCCACTGGTCCGGACCGTTGACCTCCATGCTGACGTCCACGCCCGCGTTGACGGCCTCGGCGACCGCGTCCGGCAGGCTGGCGGCGATGTGGTAGGCGGTCTGCAGCGCCTGCACGTCCTGGTAGTCGCTGATGATGACGCCCTTGAAGCCCATCTGGCCGCGCAGGATGTCGGTCAGCAGGTAGTGCGAGGACGTGGCCGGCACGCCGTTGATGGACCCTGAGTCGACCATCACGGAGTCGGCGCCGGCGTTGATCGCCCCGGCGTAGGACGGCAGGATCGTGCTCTGCAGGTAACTCATCGGCAGCAAGGCCTCGTTGCGGTCATGGCCGTTGACCGACTGTGAGTACCCTGCGAAGTGCTTGACGGTCGCACTGACGTTGAGACCGCCGGCCGGTGCCGGGGTCTGCATGCCGGTAACGTTTGCGGCGCCCATCGCGGCGGACAGCGCGGGCTCCTCGGCCCACGTCTCATAGGTGCGGCCCCAGCGGTTGTCGCGCGCCAGGTCCTGCACCGGGGCGAAGGCCCACGTCCAGCCGGTGGAGCGCAGCCCCGAGGCGGTCATCGCGCCCCCGGCCTGCGCGGCCGAGGGATCCCAGGTCGCGCCCATGCCGATGGACTGCGGGAACAGCGGCGCCTGCCAGGGGTGGCCGAAGCCGTGGACGGCGTCCACGCCGAAGCTGAGCGGGATGTGCAGCCGCGAGTGGGCGATCGCGTACTGCTGGATGGTGTTGTAGTCGTTGGCCCAGTCCTGCGCGGTGTTCCCGCTGGTCCCGCTGCCGGTGGTGTCGGCGGGGTTGTCGGTCCCGCCGGCCAGCACCGACCCGACGTTCTGGTCGAGGATCGCCGATTGCATACAGGCGGTCGTCGGCAGGTTGAACCCGGCGGCCCCGCAGGCCCCGCCGGAGGCGGCGGTGGCGTTGTCGACCAGTTGCTGGTCCATCTGGCCGGCCTTCTCCGGCAGCGTCATGCGCCGGAGGAGGTCGTTGACTCGCGCCGAGACGGACGCGGTCTTGTCCAGGTACTTGGGCTGTGCGGAGTCGGCCGAGGCGCCGGTGGCGGCGTCGACCGTGGCCAGAGTGAGGGCGGCGGCCAGCGCGATCTGCGCCACGCGCCGCGTCGAGCTCGCGCGTTCACGGCTCCTGAGCGGCCGTGACCAGGGTGTTCGAGCACGCATCAAGGACACTCCCAGCTGTTTCGAGCTTTGATGAGTGGGGTTTTGGTGCGGCCGCAAACAATCTTGCTGATGGGGAGTCAGTCAACTGCGGGAACGGAGGGGCGTCAAGGCTCGGCGACACAACCGAAACACGGGCCGCCGTGGCCGCTCCCTCGAAAAAGTCGGGGAGCCGCCACGGCGGCCGGGTGGGTTGGCGGACGGATCAGCGCCGGGATCTGGCGGAGGCCATCGTCATGCCCTGAGTGGCCAGGCCGAGCAGCACCGCCACGGCCCCGATGACCACGTTGTTCCAGATGACGGCCTTCGGGGCGCTGTGACCGGCGGTCACGACCCACGGAGAGATGATCATCCAGATGCCGACCGGCACGCCGATCCAGCCGAGCCGGTACAGCCGCTCGGGCTGGAGGGCCAGGCCGAAGCCGAACGCGGCCATCGTCAGGCCGATCACCAGGTTGTTCACGCGAACGTCGGGGTTGGCGGCCTGGAAATGGACCGCCCACGGCGACACTGCCATGTACAGCCCGAGCAGAACGATCAGGCCGTCCAGCGTCGAACCGCTGGGCCCCTCGATGATCTTGGCGAAGCGCTCCCGCATCTCCTTGGAATCCGGGTGCGTGGTGATGTCCGAAGCATGCCGTGGTGCGGTTTCGGACATGGCTCTCACTTCCCTTCCCGATCTTGGAATCGAGCCTTTCGCCACCAAGTATCCGCTTTTGTCCCTAGTTATTGAAGAGGGTGCGACGATCAGCCGACATTCCGCTTGCCGGCAGCCGGATTGCCAGGGTCGACACCGAAGCTGATGATCCGCTTGGGGTGCAGCCTGATGATCGCACCGGCGGCGTTCGCCCGGGAATCCACCGGGTTCTCGATCACCTCGGCCCGGCCGCGGATCTCCAGGCAGCGCACGACCCAGGGCTGCACGGAGGCGATGTCGTCGACGACGAAGGCCGCGGCGCCGTTCGCCGCGACGTTGCGGTACTTGCGGCTCGCGGCCAGGTCGCGGCCGCCGATGTCGATGGTGCCCAGCTCGGTGTTGACACCGAACCCGACCGGGCTGACCTGCAGCGTCCCGTCGGGGTGCTGGGTGGCCAGACGGCCCAGGCGCTGCTGGTCGAGGTAGGCCAGTTCGGCTTCGGTGAAGATCATGATGCGGCTCCGAGGTAGGCGTGGCGGGTGGGCGGCAGAGGGCCGGCGGTTTGTCATTCATCCAATTGAATAATAGCCTGGCCGCATGTCCACCGCAGCCGAACCGCCGACGGAGACACCCTCGCCGTCGCAGTCGCCGACACCCTCGCAGTCGCCGATGCCGATGCCGGTGCCGTCGCCCTCGCCGTCACCGCGCCGGGCCGCGCCGCCGCGATCCGCGCGCGGCACGTCGGCCCAGACCCGCGAGAAGATCCTGGACGCCGCCGTCGCCGAGTTCGGCGCGAAGGGCTTCGCCGGCGCCCGGACCGCCGAGATCGCCGCCCGGGCCGGCGTGAACCAGCAGCTCATCGCCTACCACTTCGGCGGCAAACAGGGCCTGCTCGACGAGCTCCGGGCCCGCTGGGCGGCCACGCAGAGTGCCGCCGGACCGGCCGCGACGCTGGCCGAGTCCGTGCGCGGCTACCTCGACCTGACCCTCGACCAGCCGGACTGGTCGCGGCTGGTGGTCTGGCGCGCGCTCGGCGACGCCTCGGACAGCCCGCCGGACGAGCAGTCCGAGCGCCTGCGCGGAGCGGTCGAGCGCATGCGGGAGCGCCAGGCCGACGGCGAGGTCGCCGCCGACCTCGACCCGGCGTTCGCACTGCTGCTCTGCTACGCGCTGACCTTCGCGCCGATCGCCCTCCCCCAGTTCGTGCGCGACATCACCGGCCTCGATCCGCTGTCGGCGGAGTACCGCGAGCGGTGTGCCGCCGAGATCGTCAAGCTCCTGACTCCCCGCGACTCCTGACGCCCCGCGAAAGGCCGAACCCATGAGTTCCGCGATCGTCTTCACCGAGTACGGCGGCCCCGAGGTCCTGCGTCTCGTCGAGGCCGAACCACCGACGCCCGCCGAGGGCCAGGTCCGGATCCGGATGCGCGCCGCCGGACTCCAGCCGGCCGATTCCCTTTTGCGCAGCGGCAGATTCCGCGCTTTCATGCCGGCTCGCTTTCCGCAGCGGCTGGGCAACGAGTTGGCCGGGGTCGTCGACGCGGTGGGCCCGGGCGTCACCGAGTTCCAGGTCGGGCAGGAGGTGCTGGGCCCGGCTGCGGCACCCGGCGCGCATGCCGATCACGCGCTGGCCGACGCCGCTCAGCTCGTCGCCAAGCCCGCGGGCCTGGCGTGGAACGAGGCCGGAGCGCTGTCCGCGTCGGGGCAGACGGCTGCGACGTGTCTGCACGACCTCCGCGTCGCGGAGGGTGACACGGTTCTGATTCACGGCGCCGCGGGAGGTGTCGGGAGCATGGCGGTGCAGATCGCCGTCGCCCGCGGCGCGCGCGTCGTCGGTACGGCGTCGGAGCGCAATCACCAGTTCCTGCGCGACATCGGCGCGATTCCGGTGCTGTACGGTCCCGGCCTCGCCGAGCGCGTGCGCGAGGTTGCGGGCGCAGGCGTCGATGCGGCTTTCGACACCGCCGGAACCGACGACGCCTTGGCCGCGTCAGTGGAACTCGTCACGGACGTGTCCCGGATCGGCACGGTCGCCGCCGGGGCGGATGTCGAGCGGTACGGGATCCGTCGGATGAGTACGCGCCGGTCGGCCGGGCAGTTGCGGGAACTCGTCGAGCTGGCGGAGGGCGGAAAACTGCGCGTGTTCGTGCAGCGCACATTCGGTCTGGAGCAGGCACACGAAGCGTATAAAGAGCTGGACGGTGGACACGTGCGTGGGAAGCTGGTGTTCCTCATGTCCTGAGCACACTGGGACCCCGGCCGGGAACGTCACAGTGAGGGCCACGAATAGGCGGGTATGCCTCTGCTATGTCCTCCGTCCGGATCACGCCCGTCGCCGACCCGACCACGACGACCCCGTCGTGGCGAAAATGGGCTGTGCGAGCTGCGATCCCGGTGGCGGGGGTGTTCCTGTTGCTGGCTTCGCTGTGGCTGGCGGTGCGGATCACGCCGCTGCAGGCGGTGACCGCGGCGGGGCAGACGGTCGAGGTCGGTGCGGCCTCGCCGGACTTCGGGCCGTCCGGTCCGGCCGAGTTGGATCTGTTCGGGCAGACGATCTCCACCCAGCCGGACTTCCCGGGACCGGTGCGGCCACGGCTGCGGCTCACGCACATCACCGCGAACGCCGAACTGCAGCAACTGCTGGGCTCCGGCGACCACAACAGCGCGGGTCTGCTGGGCCGTCAGCTGTCCAAAGGCTGGCTGCGGTACGCGTTGTGGGAGGGCGCGGTGTCGGCGGGCATCGTCGTCGTGGTGCTCTCGGCGGTGACCGGCCTGCGCCGCTACTCGGTGCGCCGGACGGCGGTCGTGCTGCTCGCCGGAGCCGCGGCGATGACCACGGTCAACGTCGTGGGGTTCGGGCTGCTCGCCTCCGGCACGCCGACCACACTGCGGCATGTGCATTCGCTGGCCGACCTGGTCGGCAGCGGCGGGACCGGCTATCCGGTGGCGCCGGCCGACGGGCCGGCGCTGGGCGCGGTGCAGGCCGTGGTGATCGGCGACTCCACGGCGGCGGGCATCGGCAACCGGCCGCTGCCGCGTCCGGACGCGCTCGACAAGGCCTGCGGGCGCAGCGCCGACGCGTTCGCCGAGCAGTTGGCCACGGTGAACAACTGGAACGTGCTGAATCTGGCGTGCTCCGGCGCGACCGTGCGCACCGGACTGCTCGGGCCGCAGCCGGCCGGGCCGCTCAGCGCCCCGCCGCAGGTCGCGCAACTCCAGCGCGCGCCGAAGGCACACGTGATCATCGTCAGCATCGGCGCCGACGACCTGCACTGGGCGGACCTGACGCGGTTCTGCGCGGCCAGCCCAAGCTGCGACGACCGGGCCACGGACGCCTACTTCCAGCAGCAGACGGTCGCGTTCGTGATGGACTACCGCGACCTGCTGACCCAGCTCGCGGCGCTGCCCGGCAACCCGACGGTGATCGTGAACCAGTACTACGACCCGTTCGGGCCCGACACGTCCTGCCTGGCCGCCGAGGACGTCGACGCCGCCAAGGCCAAGACCCTGCAGAGCCGCCTGGACCAGCTGAACACGGCCCTGCGCCAGGGCGCGGACGCGGCGGGGTTCACCTCGGTGCAGCCGTCGTTCGCCGGGCACACGCTGTGCAGCCCGGAGCCGTTCGTGCAGGGGCCGAAGGACAAGGCGCCGCTGCATCCCACGGCGGCCGGGGAGCTGGCGATCGCGCTGGCCGATCAGCAGGCGCTGACAGTGGCCCGGAGTCAGGCGACGCCCAGCTCTTCTTCTTCGCGGTAGCCGCTTCTCCCTCTCGACGGCCGGCCTCTTCTTCGCGATAAGGGAGCCTTTGTCTCCCTTCCAGTTCTTGCGCTGCCAATTGGTGAACCATCAATCCTCTGCCATCGTCCCGTTCGCCGGTGCACTGTTGTTCACAGAGCGCACAACTGAGCCACTGTTCACCGGATCTTGACAAGAAGGGGACATAAATGAGGTTCACCCCCAAGGTTGCGGCGACCGCCGCAGTCGTCACCGGCGCCATGGCGATCGTCGCCGTGGCGCCGATGGCCGCCAACGCCGCGCCGCACGCGGCCGTGGCGTCGTCGGCGGCGGTCACGCCGAACTCCTCGATCAACGGCAGCATCTCGGCCTCGGAGATCCTCTCCCGCGCCGCGTCGTGGAACGGGACCCCGTACAGCACCGGCGTGTACAAGGCCGGCCCCGGCGGCGACGTGTCCTACCGCACCGACTGCTCCGGCTACGTGTCGATGGCCTTCCACCTGTCGAGCAGCCCGTCCACGATCGACCTGCCGTCGTACGTGCACTCGATCAGCAAGGCCGACCTGCAGCCCGGCGACATCCTCGGCGTGCTCGGCCCGGGCACCGGCGGCAACGCCGGGCACGTGCTGATCTTCGACGGGTGGGCGGACAGCGGCCACACCCAGTACTACGCCTGGGAGGACTCCGGCGACCAGGGCGTGCACCACGGTGTGATCCCCTACCCGTACTGGCCGAACACCAGCGGCCCCTCGCCGTCGCTGTACCAGCCGTACCGGTACAACAAGGAGACCGGCTCCCCCGGCGGCGGTGGCGGTGGCGGCATCCCGCCGTGGCCGAACGTCGTGGAGGGCAACACCGGCACCAACGTCGAGGCCGCGCAGTACCTGCTGGACGACCACGGGGCGTCCATCGGGACGGACGGCCAGTTCGGCACGAACACCTACAACGCGACCAGGTCCTACCAGTCCTCGCACGGCCTGGGCGTCGACGGCCAGATCGGCCCGCAGACCTGGAGCTCGCTGATCGTCCAGG
This sequence comes from Catenulispora sp. GAS73, assembly GCF_041262085.1. Taxonomy (NCBI): domain Bacteria; kingdom Bacillati; phylum Actinomycetota; class Actinomycetes; order Catenulisporales; family Catenulisporaceae; genus Catenulispora; species Catenulispora sp. GAS73. The sequence goes on along the minus strand of NZ_JBGCCM010000074.1, from coordinate 1,658 downwards.
TCCAGTCCGGCTCCTCCGGCGACGCGGTCAAGGCCGCGCAGCTGGAGCTGAACAAGTACGGCTACGGCCTGTCGGTCGACGGCTCCTTCGGCCCGGCCACCGTCAGCGCGGCCCGCGCGTTCCAGTCGTCGCACGGTCTGGGCGTCGACGGGCAGATCGGCCCGCAGACGTGGGAGACGCTGGTCGGGGACTGATCGGCCCCTGATCCGCCGGCCCCGGCTCGGAACCTGCGAGCCGGGGCCCCGGCGCGCTCACCGGGTCGGCCGCGACGGGCCGGGCCGGGCGAAACTTGGTAAGTTCTCTTGGCGTAAACCCGATGAGACCTTCTCCGACCTGGCGGTTCGATGACATATCTGGGCTCTGACGTCCACGAGATCGACACCCTCATGTCCGGCCACACCGGCATCACCGCCGGCTACGCCATCCTCGGCGACCACCCGGCGCTGATCGAGACCGGGACGGCGAAGTCGGCGCCGGTGGTACGCGACGCGCTCGCGGCGCTCGGCGTCGGGCCGGAGGACCTGCGGACGATCGTGGTCACGCACATCCACCTGGACCACGCCGGCGGCGTCGGCGACCTGGCGGCGATGTTCCCGAACGCGGAGGTCGTGGTACACGCCTCGGGCGCCCGGCACCTGGTGGATCCCGAACGGCTGATGTCCAGCGCCCGCCGCGTGTTCGGCTCCCTGATGGACGACGTGTTCGGGCCGCTGCTGCCCACCGAGGCACGCCGGGTACGGGCCGTGGAGGACATCGGCTTCATCGACCTCGGCGGCGGCCGACGCCTGGAAACGCACCACACACCCGGACACGCACGGCACCACGTCGGACTGATCGACAACGTCACCGGCGACCTGTACGTCGGCGACGCCGCCGGCCTCTACATCCCCTCCGAGGACCCCGACCAGCCCGGCGACGTCCGCCCCGGCACACCGCCGCCGGACTTCGACCTGCCGCTGGCCCTGAACTCACTGGAGAAGTTCCGCACGCTCCAGCCCACGCGCCTGCTGTTCAGCCACTACGGCCCGGTCCGCGACGTCACCGACACACTCGCACGCGCCGAGGAGGAGGTCCGGCTGTGGGTGGAACTGGTCCGCGACGCCCGCACCAGCCGACTGGACCTGGACCACGCCATCGAGATGGTGCGCGAGAAGACCGCGGCCCGGTATCCGGTGGAGCACGCGAACGCGGAGACGCAGACGAAGTTCGAGGAGCTGTCCTCCTACGCGTCGAACATCGTCGGGATCAACATGTACCTGAACAAGACCGACGGGTGGGAGCACCCGATGGCCGACGCGGCCAGCGCGGGGTGACGCCCGGGCGCGGGCGCGGCTGAGGGCTGGGGCAGTCCGCAGGCGCGCGCAAAGCTGGCTGGCTGGCTACTGCGGCTTGCTGGCTTGCTGGCCGGCTGGCTTGCTGGGCTCGGCTGGCTTGCCGACTTGCCGGGCGTGCCTGGCTTGCTGGCTTGCTGGCTTGCTGGCTTGCCGACTCGCTGGCCGGCTGGCTTGCTGGCTTGCCGACTCGCTGGCCGGCTGGCTTGCTGGCTTGCCGACTCGCTGGCGTGCTGGCGTGCTGGCGTGCTGGCGTGCTGGCGTGCTGGCGTGCTGGCGTGCTGGCGTGCTGGCGTGCTGGCGTGCTGGCGTGCTGGCGTGCTGGCG
>NZ_JBGCCM010000073.1:0-16013 GCF_041262085.1 Catenulispora sp. GAS73 | reverse complement strand
ACCAGCACAAACCCGCCCCACCCAGCCACAAACCACTGCCACTTGACATCAATAGGAGCATCGGAAGCAGACCGGTCCGGTGGTATCAAGTCGGATCACTGCTGCTTCGGTCGGGTTTCGTGCGACTTGACACCACCGGCCCGGTCAGCTTGGCTACGCCCGCCGACGCGACGGGGAACCCGGGACAACCCCGCCTGTGGGAAGGATTCCCGCACCTCCCACACGACACCTCACCGCCACCTGTGGCCACCCAGTCGGACCGGTGCGCGGTCGTGCACGCGAACACCGGCGGCCGCCAACGCAACACACCACGCTCAACCGAACTGCGCCACCCAGCGGATCCTTCTTAAACCCGTGCGAAGCCGTCAAAAAACGCCCTTGACTATCAACCCACAAACAAACCGCACCCGCCACCAGCACACATAGGTCAGCAGCGCCGGTTTTTAAGGGGCCCAGGTAACGGCCCACGGTAACGCCTCGACAGTCAGGGTTCGTCGTCCTCCCGAACCCCGGCGAACAGTTCGCCTCTTGACGCGCTGCGCGGTGCTGCCTACTCTCCCGCATGGAGTAAGTAAAGTTTACTAACACTCCGTCCGGCCGGAACGCAGGTACCACCCCCACACGCCTGGAGGATCCGCATGCCCAAAAACCTTCGTAGGACCCTGATATGCGGCACCGCGGCGCTGCTGCCCGCCGCCGCGATCGGGTTCGCCGCGACCGCCAACGCGACCCCCGCGGCCAAGGCCGCCGGGGGCAGCTTCCCCGCGCACTACTCGGCGCCCTACCTCCAGATCTCCTCGTCTGACGCCGGCGACCTGGCCAAGGACATGGCCGCCAGCGGCGACAAGTTCTACACGCTGGCCTTCCTCACGCCGAAGTCGGGCTGCACTCCCCAGTGGGAGGACGGCGGCGACTCGGTCGGCGCGTTCAGCTCCCAGATCACGGCCCTGCAGAACGCCGGCGGCAACGTCATCATCTCCTTCGGCGGCGCCTCCGGCGGCGAACTGGCGGAGAAGTGCACGTCGGTGTCCAGCCTGGAAGCGGCTTACGCCAAGGTCGTGAGCACGTACCACGTCACGCGCCTCGACTTCGACATTGAGGGCACCGACCTGAACAACAAGACCGCGAACTCCCGCCGGAACCAGGCGCTGGCCGCCCTGCAGAAGGCGAACCCGAGCGTGCAGGTGGACTACACCCTGCCCGTCGACCCCACCGGCCTGGAGTCCAACGCCACCACGCTGCTGAAGGACGCCAAGAGCAAGGGCGTCGCGGTGAAGGTCGTCAACATCATGACGATGGACTTCGGCGACGGCCAGAACGCCCTGAACGACGCCGAATCCGCCGCCAAGGCCACGGCCCCGCAGCTCCAGTCGATCTTCGGCCAGTCCTGGGGCATGCTCGGCCTGACCCCGATCGCCGGCCACAACGACGACAACGAGAACTTCACCCAGTCCAACGCCTCCACCCTGGAGAGCTTCGCCGCCTCGCACGGCGTGCAGGAACTGGCGTTCTGGGAAGTCGACGGCTACGACAAGGGCACCGGGTACGCCTACTCGAAGATCTTCAACAAGATCACGGGCTAGAGCGGCTGATTCCCCCCCACCCCCGCCCGGCCGGATTGAAGAGCGTCGGCCGGGCGGGGCTCGCTGCGGTGGCTGGTGGCGGCTGGTCGCACCGTGTCAGGACCCTTCGCTACAGTCCCGGGCACCAGCACCCACCCCCGGGAGTGATCGATGAGTGGCGCCACCACCACGACCGACGCGTCGTCGAAAGATGAAGACGCGAATGCGATCCCCGAGGCGATGCGCCGCCTGGTGATTCCCCGCCGTGGCGGTGCTGTGGGCGAACCATTCACCGTCGACCCGGAAGCCGCCACGCACTACGCCGCATGGCTCGAAGAGCACAGCGCCGCCGTCGCCGTGGTCGTCGGCAACCCGCCGACCGACACCGCCCTCGCCGCCGCGTACCGCGCCTCCAACGGCGACCTCGCCACCGCGACCCCGCTCGCGGCAGGCATCGCGGCGGCCATCATGATCTCCCCGGACACCCCGCCCTACGCCAATCTAGACGGCATCATCGATGCCTGGATCGCCACCCGCGGCCACGCCTTCGCCGCGGCGGCCGCCGTCGAACTGTTCGGGGTGAAGGCCTCGGGCGACTACCACAAAGGATCGCGGACGTCGGCGTGGCTCTACCGGAAGCACGCCGCCTACGAGGACATGTCCGAATCGGCCAAATACTTCGACCTCGCCGTCCACCTGCGGCGACTGCTGGCGTCGGCGGGGGAGGAGGACTACGCGCAGGCCGCCGAAACCCTTGCCGGACAACGGATCTCGCTGGCGACCCCGACGACCACCGGCACGGCCTGGTCCCGCATCCTCACGTCCTTCCTGATGCCGGAGCACGTCGACTGGGTCGAGGACGACTTCGCGCTCCTCGCGCGGGCGCACCTCGCCTTGTGGCTGGCGGTCAGCTCGATCACCACCAAGCGCCAAGTGGCCGCCTTCCCGGCACGGAGCGTCAGCGCGTGGGCCCTCGACCAGGAGCCCGAAGTCCTATGGACCGCCCTCGACACCGTCGGCGCAGATCTCCTCCCGATCCTCATCGCGTGGCGCGACAGCAACCCGGACATCCTCCAGCGTCTGCTCTTCCTCATCGCCTGCACGGCATCGACCGACGCCATTCACTACCTCCTCGACAACGTCGACAAGAAGTACTACACAGCCGCGATCCAGACCGCCGCCGAGAACTTCCCGCGGCGTGCTCTGCGCGTGCTCGCCGACGCCGCACTCCGCGACACACCGCGCGGTCTGGCCGCCGCCAACCTGCTGCGCCTGCACATCCTCGCCAACGACGAACTCGCCCGGGCCGAGCTGCCGAACCTCACGCCGGCCGCGCGCGAACTCGTCGAGAAGATCCGCGCCGCCAATGTCCGCGTCCCGGAAGCCGACCCGGACACGCTGCCGACGCTCTTCGTCAGCCCGCCGTGGCTGTCCAACGCCAAGCCAGCCAAGCCCGTCGTCATCACCGGCCTGGTCGCGCCGACTGAGGCGGCCCTGGTCTGGCAGGACGGCGAGCGTGAACGCTGGGCGCCGCCACCGATCGTGACCAACCCGCACTGGACGCTCGAAAGCTGGGAGGACATCGCCGCCCGCATCAGCGCCACCAAGTCGGCGCGCTGGTACGCCGACAGCCACTTCGCGGTCGAAGCCCCCGAGGATCTGGTGCGAACGGTCCTCCCGATCTGGGAGCCCGACTCGTGGCAGGCGGAGACCTGGATCCCGCGGCTCGTCGAACGCTTCGGCGCCGAAGCCCTGCCGCCGATCCTGCACCTGGCGCGCAGCGAACCGGCGTCGGGGAGCTTCTATCTCGCTCCGTTCGCGGCGTCCGAGGCCGCGCTCCTCGCGGCCGACTGGCTCAGCCGGCTCAAGACCGCCCGGCCGTACGCGCTGGAGTGGCTGACGCGGCACCCGGCCGTCGCCGCCAGAACCCTGATACCGGTGGCGCTCGGCAAGGCCGGCAAGGCGCGCAGCGCGGCCGAGCTGACCGTCCGCACCTTGGCCGCGCGCGGCTTCGCCGCCGAGATCACCGAGGCCGCCGCAGCTCACGGCGACGTCGTGGCTCAGGCGGTGGCCGCCATCGTCGCCGACGACGGCACCCTCACCCTGCCCAAAGTGATGCCGGTCATCCCCGACTGGGCCGATCCGCGATCGCTGCCGCAGGTTCTGCTCAAGGGACGACAGACCGCGCTCCCCGAGCAATCCGTGCGGTATCTGCTGCTCATGCTCGCGGTGTCCAAGCCTTCCGAGCCCTACGCCGGCCTGGAAACGGTGAGGGAGATCTGCGACCCGGCATCGCTGGCCGATTTCGTGGCGGCGCTGTTCGAGAACTGGCGCGGCGTCGACTACCCGGCCAAGGAGAGCTGGGCCTTCGACGCGTCGCGCTGGTTCGGCGGGGACGACGTCGTGCGGCGCCTGTCCCCGATGATCCGGCTGTGGCCCGGCGAGAACGGACACCAGCGGGCTGTCGCAGGGCTCGACGTCCTGGCCGACATCGGCGGTGACACGGCGCTAATGCACCTCTACGACATCTCGCAGAAGGTCAAGTTCAAAGCGCTCAAGGAGCGCGCCGCGCAACGCGTCACCGAGATCGCCGACGAGCTCGGCCTCACGCCGGACCAGCTCGGAGACCGTCTCGTCCCGGACCTCGGGCTGGCGCCGTCCGGGACGCTATCCCTGGACTACGGTCCGCGGCACTTCACCGTCGGGTTCGACGAACAGCTCAAACCGTTCGTCGCCGACCAAGGCGGCAAGCGTCTCAAAACCCTGCCGAAGCCCGGAGCGAAGGACGACGCCGAGCTCGCTCCGGCCGCTTACCAGCGGTTCTCCGCGCTGAAGAAGGACGTGCGGACGCTTTCCGCCAGCCAGATCGCGCGCTTCGAGCTCGCCATGGTGGCGCAGCGGCGCTGGACATCTCAGGAGTTCCGCGAGTACTTCGTCGCGCATCCGCTGCTGCGCCACATCGTCCGGCGCCTGGTGTGGGCGACCTTCACCGAGGGCGGCGTCGAGAGCACGTTCCGCGTCGCGGAGGACCTGACGTTCGCCGACGTCTCAGATGACGAATACACACTCGCGGACGACGCGGTGGTCGGCATCGTGCATCCTCTGCACCTCGGCGGAGGCGTGAAGACGTGGTCCGACGTGTTCGGCGACTACGAGATCCTGCAGCCCTTCGAGCAACTGGGACGCACGGTGTACGCACTCACCGACGCGGAGAAGGCGTCGGGCACGCTGACCCGGTTCGACGGGATGGCGACGCCGGTCGGCAAGGTGCTGGGACTGGAGCGGCGGGGTTGGCAGCGCGGTGCTCCGCAGGACGCCGGGATCCAGGGCTGGATCTCGCGTTCGCTTCCTGACGGCGGCTCGGTCACGGTGGACCTGGACCCCGGCATCACCATCGGCTACGTCGGCGAGTGGGGCGAGGTCCAGCGCTTCCGCGCGATCTTCCTCAGCGGCTACGACGACGGCGAGCACTACTACTCGGTGCGGAGCTACCCGGCGTTCGGCAGGCTCGACGACCTCACGGCCTCCGAACTGCTGCGGGACCTCACCGAGGCGATGACTCAGTGAGCTGATACGGCGGCGCGGCAACTTGTGCGGTATCCGGCGGCGGGGTATGCGTCCCAGATATGACGGGGCTTGCCAGGGACGGGCCGCGATCCAGGCTGCCGTCCCGAGCGGTCCCGCTGCGCCGTTCAGGCGACGTAGAAATGCCGCAGATTCCCCCGAATGGGACAATGGCCGGGACTTCAACACCGGGCCCGAGGAGGCCGCTATGAGCAACGATCGGTTGAGTCGCTTCCTAGGGCCGCTCGGACTCGGATCCGTGGTGGCCTTCGTCATCGGGTTCGTGATCCTCGGCTCCGGCAACACGCCCGGCAAGAACGCCCCGGCGGCCGATGTCGTCTCCTACTACACGGCCCACGGCACCCGCGAGACCTGGTCCCTGTACATCGTGGCGGCCGGCGTCATCCTCGCAGCGTTCTTCATCGGCGGTCTGCGCACCGTCCTGCGCAAGGCCAACGAAGCGCACTCCTGGCTCGCCGACACCGCGTTCGCCGGCGGCATCCTGTTCATCGGCGGCTTCGCCACCTCCGGCTTCCTGCAATGGTCGCTGATCAGCGCCGCCCGCAACGGCCAGACCCAGCTCACGGGCAACCTCAACTTCCTGTCCCAGACCGTGATGCTGCCGGCCCAGGCCGGCCTGGTGGTCCTCGCCGCGGCGGCCGGACTGGCGATCATCCTGCACTCCACCATCCCCGCCTGGCTCGGCTATCTGGCGCTGGCGATCGGCGCCGTCTCCGCGATCGGCCCGATCGGCTTCATCGCCGTCGCGGCCACCCCGCTCTGGATGGCCCTGTTCGGCTTCGTCGTCGGCGCCAGAACCGCACCCCGCGCCGCCGACGAACCCCGCCGGGCGATGGGGCACCGGATGACGTTGCGGCACCACCACTGAGGCCACCATCGCTGAGGCGGTGAGAGAACGGCGGCTGCCGATCGTGGCGGCCGCCGCTCCGCGTGTCCCGCCGTCGCCGGCGCCACGTCAGAGCACAGCGAGCCGGTCCACCAGCAGCTCCAGCCTCACCTCGGTCAGCTCCGGCGGCAGCCGCCCCGCTCGGGTCAGGGTGGCGAGTCCGTGGAGCGCCGCCCAGAACAGCTCGGTGAACACTCCCGGATGGACGCCGTCCCCGGCGACCTCGCCGAGCGTTTCCAGCAGCGCGCCGAAGGCGTCCTTCAACGGTGCGGGGGTGTCCTCCTGCGCGAACGCCAGGCCGCCGTCGAGGTTGAACAAGGCGTCGTAGACCGCCGGGTTGCGTTCGGCGAAGTCGAGCCAGGCGCGGGCCAGGGCGGTGACCCGGGCGCGCGGGCCGTCGGCGGTGGAGGCCGCGGAGGCCGCGCTCCGGAGCGCCGCGGCCAGCTCGGTGGCGCCTTCGAGGGCGACGGCGCCGATGATCTCGCGTTTGCCGCGGAAGTGGCTGTAGAGGACGGGCTGGCTGTACTCGATGCTCTCGGCGAGCCGGCGGGTGGTGACCGCGTCCCAGCCCTGGTCCTCGGCGAGTTCGCGGGCCGTCGCCACGATGAGGCGCTCGCGCTGCGCCCGTTCTCGTTGCTTGCGTTCCTGTACCGACATGACTCGATTCTAGCACTGCTAGACAACCGAGCGGCAGCAGTGCTAGCGTCGCAACATCAGCTAGCAACGCTAGAAACTCGGAGGGGACATCATGATCAGCACACTTGAGGTATTCACCACCGTGGCGGTCGGCGTGATGGTGGGGGTGGAGTTCGCCGTCGCCGTCGTTCTCAACCGGATCCTCAACGCGCTCCCCGCCGAGAGCGACCAGCTCGGCCGGGCGCACGGGGGCCGGATGCTCGGCGCCGTGATGCCGTTCTGGTACATCGGCTCGGTCGTCCTCGTCGGGATCTGGGCCGCCGCACGGTGGCACCACCACGGCACCGGCCTGGTCGTCACCAGCGGCGTGCTGCTGATCGTCAGCGTGATCATGTCGCTCCTGCTGCTCGTCCCGATCAACAACCGGAACAAGACCTGGACCCCCGAGAAGCGGCCGGAGGACTGGAAGGAGCAGATGAACCGCTGGGACCGCTTCCACTACATCCGCGTCGCCGACATCATCGCCGCCTTCGCCCTGCTGGTCGCCGCGCTCGTCTGACGAACGGCACCCGCACATCTCAAGCAGAACGACCGAATCGACCTAGGGGAGTCATCATGACCGTGCAGCTGAACCACACCATCGTCCCCGCCCGCGACCCGGAGGCCTCGGCGCAGTTCCTGGCTGGCATCCTCGGCCTGGCCGTCTCGCCGCGGCTGGCGCACTTCACGCCGGTCACGCTGGCCAACGAGGTCAGCCTGGACTACGACCGGGCGGACGACTTCGAGCCACACCACTACGCGTTCATGGTCAGCGACGAGGAGTTCGACGCTTCCCTGGCCCGCATCCAGACCGGCGGGATCACGCACTACGCCGATCCCGCATGCCGGGAACCCGGGCAGATCTATCGCAGTAAGCATGTTGAAGGCCGCAGGGGCACCTACTTCCGGGATCCCAACGGACATCTCATGGAGATCCTCACGCCGGGCGGCGCGAAGTCGTGAAACAGGGAATCGGGGTCCGCATCAGCAATCTGATGCGGGCCCCGATCGCGTGCGTGTCAGCGCGTCAGCTCTTCCAGACCGGGTGGTTCTCGCCGCCGTGCGAAGAGCAGGCGCCGCTGCGTCCGCCCGACAGCGAGATGTCGCCGTCGTTGCAGACCTCCAGGTACCCGATCCCCTTCCAGAAGCTCTCGTTCGTCGGTGCGCCAATGCAGGAGAAGTACGTGCAGATGTCCGACGGAACCTGAGCCTTCGTGATCAGCGCGCCGGATCCGCAGTAGTTCAGCCCGTACGGGTTCGTCGGCGCGCCGCACAGGCCGCCGCCGGGCGGGGGCGGCGGCGCGATCGGCAGACCGTCGCCGCCGTTCGCGATGTCCTGCAGCTGCGCGAGAACCCCGTCGCCGACCGCGCCGGACCCGCCGAAGACCACCGTCGAGGTGACCCCCGCCTGGTGCGCGCCGACCAGCCACACCCGCGGGTTGTCACCCAGGACCGCCGGATCGGTGAGTACCAGCGGACGCCCGAGCGCTGCCATCGCCGCGCCGCCGGTGAGCGCGTCGGCGAAACCGCCACCGGTCGCGACGCCGGCCGAGGTGCCCGCCGGGAACTGCTTCGCGACCGCCACGGCCGTCGCATAGCGGTCGGGGCCGGCCAGCGGAGTCGAGCAGGCGCCGGGGCGCGTGACGAGCTGGACGGCCGCCGTCGCCTGGACCCCGACGGCGGTCACGGCGCCGCAGTCACCCGGTGCCGCCGCCGCGAGCTTCCCGGAGACGTACGCCGCGGTGGACGGATCCAAGCTGTGGCCGCTGGAGAGCACGATCGCCGCAGGGCCGCCGCTGACCGCGTCCGGACCGGCCGCGTACGGACCGGCGGCGAGCGCGTCGGCGTATCCGTCACCGGTCGCGACCACGATCCGCGACGGGTCGCCCAGGCCCCGGCGTGCCACGTCCAGCGCCGTCAGGTAGCGATTCGCACCCTGATACCGGGTCACCGCGTAGCCGTCCCGCGCCAGCTGGGCCTCGACCGCAGAGGAGACCGCCCCGGTCCCGCCGAGGATGTACACCGGCTGCCCGGCGCCCGGGCCGAGCACGCGCGCGATCTCGGCCGCGGTGGCCGCCGTCAGCGACGCCGGGCTGGTGAGGAGCAGCGGGCCGTGCACCTTCGCCGCCAGTGGCACGCCGGACAGCGCGTCGGGGAAGTTGTCGCCGCGGGCGAGCACGACGGCCTGCGCCTTGGCTCGGTTGGTGTTGTCGCCCGCGGCATCAGCCCACTGCGACTGCGAGACCTGCACTCCGGTCTGGTAGCGGTCTGCGCCGTAGACGCGACTGACACCGGTCGCCGGAGCCGGAACGGTCGCCACCGGCGAGGCGGACGACGCTGACAACGCTGATGACGGCGCGGTGCCCGCATGCGCCGTCGAGGCGAAGGCGGCCGTGGCCGCGGCGATACCGCACGCCGCCATCAGGGCTGGTATGCGGGCGGACCGGGATATGCGTGACACGAAGTCTGAGCCTCTCTATGGCTTCCCCGTAGCCGGTGGAGCAGGACGCGCTCAGACTAAGTACGTGCCCTGAGCCGGGCCTCCACTGTTCTGCGTAAGCGATGCGGTTGCGCGCCTGGTAGACCCCCTATTGACACGGCTTCCCGCCCCGGCGACGACGACGATTCCGCTGTCCTCAACTCTTGGCGGCGTCGATCGCCGCCTGCAAAGACGCCATATAGGCCTTCGACGTATACGTAGCCCCGCTCACCCCGTCCACGTGCGCGGACTGCGTCGCGACCGCCTCGCGACCCAGGATCGCGGCCGCGATCAGCGACCGCGCCCAGGAGTCGTCGTTGTCGTGCGGGAGGCTGGTCGCGGCGGCGAACACGATGCGTCCGTTCGCCACGGTGATGCGCACCTGCACGATCCCGTGCGTGATCGCGATCGGCGGCCCGGTCACGGTCATGATCGCGCTCGACCCGGCCCCGTGCGTGCTCTTGGTCGCCGGCGGCTCCTTCGGCGTGAGCCCGTGCGCCGAGGTCTTGGCGGCGAGCAGGCCGGCCATCGCGCCGACGGTGCCGATCACTGAAAACAGAGTTCTGATATGAGGAATACGCATTGGCGTCCCCTGATTCGGCGAAGGCGCCCCGGAAGGGGCCCGTGCGAAGGTGAACTCAGAAGTCGAAGATCTCGGTGTGGATGCGGCCCCGCCGCACCCCGGCCCGCCGCAGGTTCCGCACCGCGGCGGACGCCATGCCGACGGACCCGCAGATGAACACCTCCCGGTCCTCCAGGTCCGGGATCAGGTCCAGCAGCCGGTCGGCGGACAGCGGATCGTTCCGCCGGCTGCCGATGGCCGGGATGTAGATGATCCGCCCGGCCGCGTTGAGGGCTTCGAGCTCGCGGGTCAGGATCAGGTCCCCGACCGTCGAGGCCCGCTGGATGAAGACGATGTCGTGCCGCCGTCCGTGCATGGTCTCGACGATCGCGCGCAGCGGCGTCACCCCGATGCCGCCGCCGATCATCACCACGCCGTGCTGACGGCGCAGCACGCCGGTGAACGCGCCGTACGGTCCGTCCAGGAACACCCTGACGCCCGGCCGCAGCCGCCGCTTCAGCCGCCTGGTGTACCCGCCGACGCACTTGAACGTCAGTCGCAGCGTGTCCGCGTGCGGCGCCGCGGACAACGAGAACGGATGCGCCTGGTACCACAGGCTCCGGCTCATGAACCGCCAGCGGAAGTACTGCCCGGCCTCGGCCCCGAGGTCGGCGACCCGCCGTCCGGTGATGTAGACGTTCATCGCGTCGGGCCCGACCTCCTCCACCCGCGTCACCCGGAACCGGTGGTGCCGGTTGTTCAGGAGCGGGATCACGATGCGGTTGCAGACAATCGCCGCCGCGACGATCGCATGCATTCCCACCCAGACGTCCGCGGCCCACGGGTTCCGCGTGAACTGCGCACCGAGGCTGATCTGGTGCCAGAACGCGGCCGCCGCGGCCGGATACATCAGCAGGTGGATCGCGTGCCAGCCCTCATAACCCAGGCGCCGCCGGATGCTCCGGGCCGACGTGAAGCCCGCGAGCAGCATCACCAGGAACCCGATGGTCGCCGCCAGGACTCCCGGATAGGTCCGCAGGATGCTGACGAGGACCGTCGACGGCGGCGCGTGCACGCTGACGGAGTAAGCCGCGATCACGAACCCCGCGTGCGCACTCAGCAGCAACACCAGGTAGCCGCCCAGACTTCGGTGCGCGGACGCGAGCCACGAACCCAGCCGGTGCTCCAGCCACGGAACCCGGGCCATCAGCGCGATCTCGACGAGCAGCAGATAGGCGCCGACCAGCCCGGTGATCTGCGCCAGCATGACGAGGTAGTCCGCCTCCGACTGGAGCCGGTCGGTCGGCGTCTGCCGCCACCACAGCGCCAACAGGCCCGCGACCCCCGCCGCGAGCACACCCAGCAGCACGGCCGACAGCGGCCGGCGCGGAAGAAGGGGCAGGCTGTGACGCCAGTCCCGACGGGGTACGGCCCAGTCCGGGTCGTACGGCACCTCCACCCCCGCTGACCAACCCTGGACCACGTGAATGCTCCTCACTTCGGGGCACTCAGAATCCACCGGAACGGCCGCTCATCGGGCACGTTTGTTCTAGCTTTTCTCAACCCTTTTCTGAAGCTTTACGGTAACCGCCGACGCCCCGGGCCTGGCCTGCGAAAACTCCGCTGACCAGTCAGTCCCCGGCCTCGGCGGCCAGCGAGTCCGCCTCCTGGGAAGCGGCCCGCGCCTCGGCGTCGGCGCCGTACCGAGCGGCGATCGCGGCCAGACCGCGCAGGCTCTCGACTTGCCGGACGAGGCGAAGACCATCATCGACCTGCTCGCCGGGGGTCGGACCGTGGCCGAGGCCAAGCGCGAGGCCGATCGGTTGCACGACGCCGACCTCGACGTCGCCGACTTCGTCACGGACCTGGAGGAGCTGGGGTTCGTCGCCGCGGTCGACGGCCGAGACCGGGACCGTCACGGGGGCGGTCCCGGCCCGGCGACCGCACCGCGGCAGGCAAGCCTGGCGTGGCTGCGTCCGGGGCATGTTCGCTGGGTGTTCACGCCCCGGGTCGGGCTCGCGGTCACCGCCTTCATCATCGCAGGGCTCGTACAGGGTGTCAGGCATGACGTACTGCCGACCTACCACTCGTTCTTCGCCCTCTACCACCCCGGACTCAATGCCCTGACGGCCGTGATGCTGGTGTGGAGCAACGTGGCCCTGCACGAGTTCTGGCACCTCGCCGCGGGCCGCGCCGCAGGTGGACGCCCGGATTGGGTTCGGGACCCGGCTGACATTCCTGGTCGCCCAGACCTGCGCGCCCGGCTTGTGGGCGGCCGAGCGGCGTGCCAGGATGCGCTTCCACCTCGCCGGCTGGCCGAGCTGCTCACGCTGTCGGTCCTGTTCTCGTTCCTCGCGCAGTTCGCCATCTACATGCGGACCGACGTCTATCTGGTGGTTCAGGAGCTGACGCGCTGCAAGAACCTCTATGGCGACGCCGATCGTCGCGATGACCGTGTATCGCAGCGCGAAGGAACTCGCCGCCAGCCTGTCTGCGGGTTCGCTTGCGCAGGCAGCTGACGGCGCGCTGGTGTTCGTAGTCGTTGTGGGCGCGCAGGCGCTGTTTGTCAGGACTCTGGTGCGCAAGCGCAAGCGCAAGCTCCGGCCGCAGGCTGGCTGAGCGCCCTACCCGGCCAGCTTCGCCAGGTTGTCCATCTCGTTCGCGCGGCCGGCGGACAGGCGGCCGGTCCACTCCTCGTCGTGCATGGCGTCGGCGGTCATGGTCACCTGCGTGCCGCCGTCGGCGGCCGGCCGCAGTTCGACCTCGGTGAGGAACTCGTATGGCGCCACGCCGGGGATGAAGTCGGCGACGGTGCTGTAGGCCAGGCGCCGCGTGGGCTCGACCTCGGTGAAGGTCTTGGTCGAGGTCGTGCTCAGCGGCAGGCCGGCGCCTTCCATGAACGCCACCTGCTCCGGGCCCGTGGCGGTCATCGTGTAGGTCAGCGTGCCGCCGGGGCGCAGGTCCAGCGCGTCGACGTGGACGGTGAACCCGTCCGGCGCCCACCAGGCCTCGATGCCGGCGGCGGTGGTCCACAGCTCCCAGATCTTCTCGGGGGCGGCGGCGTAGGTGCGCTCGATCTGGATCTTCTGCGTGGTCATGGTGGTGTCTCTCCGTCTCTCGGTCTGCCGTGCTGTCAAAGAGTTGGACGTCGGCCACCGCGATCTGTCATCGGTGCTCCGCCGGCAGGGTGAGCGGCAGGGTGAGCGGCAGGGTGAGCGGCAGGGTGAGCGGCAGGCCGAAGGCGGCCACGAGGTGTGCTTCGAACGTGGTGATCTCCACGATCCGGCCGCTCTCGATCCGCAGCACGTCGACCATCTGCGCGCGGAAAACCGAGGTCCCGGGGCGCTGCACGTATCCGGCGACCGCCGGCTGCCGGTTCGCTCCCACGGGCACGTGCCGCCAGCGCCCGAAGTACCCCGCGGATCTGCTGTCGAAGATGGTTCCGAGCTGCTTGAGCAGCGCGTCCCGGCCGGCGAACCAGACCGGGTTCGGGGGCATCGTGACCAGCACGTCCGTGCTGAGCAGGTCGGCCATCATCGACACGTCGGCGCGCTCGGCCGCGATCATGTAGCGGCGCACGATGTCGCGTTCCTGCTGGCTGTGGGTGCCGACGGTCCAGTCCACGCGCCGCTGCGGCAGGCGTTCCCGCAGCGTTTGGCGGGCGCGATGCAACGCGCTGTTGGAGGCGGCGACGCTCATGTCCATCAGCGTCGCGGTCTCTTCTGCCGGGCGGCCAAGGACGTCGCGGAAGATCAGGACGGCGCGTTGGCGGGGCGGTAGGTGTTGGAGCGCGGCCAGGAAGACGAGTTCCATGGTCTCCCGCGAGACTGCGGCGGTTTCGGGCTGTTCGTCGGCGGCTGAGACCTCGTCGAGCAGGCGGTCTGGGTAGGGCTGTAACCAGGGCTGACGTTCTGGGGGTTCGGCGCCGCTGGAGTCGATGCCGGGGATCGGTTCGTAGCGCTGCGGCCGGCGGCCGGTGCGGCGTAGGTGGTCGATGCAGGCGTTGGTGGCGATGCGGTAGAGCCAGGTCCGGGCTGTTGCGCGGCCTTGGAAGCCGGATCGGTCGCGCCAGGCTTTGAGGAGGGTCTCCTGGACCAGGTCCTCGGCGTCGTCGTAGGAGCCGAGCATGCGGTAGCAGTGCAGGTGGAGCCATTTGCGGTGGGGTTCTACGAGGGTTGCGAAGTCGGATTCGTCGGCCGGGTGGGGTGTTTGTTCTGCTATTTCTTTTGCTGTCTCTTCTGTTTTCGTCACGGGTTCTGGTGTGACGTTATGCGCCATGCGGCGTAGGACTCGTGTTGCTGCCGCCAAGGCTTCGGCGTCGGCTCGGAACACCTGGGGAGGACCCAAAGACAGTGTTCTGACCTGCCGTTCTATGTCGGCGAGGACGTCGGCGGGGGCCTGGTCCGTCTTGGCCTGCCGGCGGCGGTAGGCGCGTTGCCTACACGCCGCCGAGCAGTAGACCGAGGTTCGGCCGCGGACCTGTTCTCGTTGCGGGAGCGGGGATCCGCAGAGCCGGCAGCTCTGTGTCTTCATGGCGACTCCAGCTTTTCGTCACCGGTGTGCGGCGTTACGAAAACGACCCTAGGGCCTTCGCTTGCCGCTGGCCAGTTCAGCTGGCTGCTTCTGGCTGCTTCAGCCGGCTGCCTTAGTCGGCTGCCTCAGAGGCTCGTCGCGGTGATGTCGCCGTGCGATGTGGTCGCCTTGACGGCCAGGCCGGCGCCGGCGCCCTCGGAGTTCCGCATCGCGTTGGTGACGCGGCCGTGGGCGGTGCCGGCGTCCAGGGTGCCGGAGACGCCGTGGGCGGCGGCGATCGTCAGGTTGCCCGCGTCGGTGCGGAGTTCGACCGAGCCGGCGACGGCTTCGGCGACGGTGATGTCGCCCTTGCCGTTGCGGAGGTGGGCCGAGCCGGTCAGCTTCGCGATCGAGAGGTCACCCATGTGCATGGTGACGGTGCCGCCGGCGATCTCGTCGAGCGCGACGGTGCGGTACGCGCCGTCGAAGCTCACGGTGCCGAGCCGTCCGGTGCTGAAGAGCTCTGCGGCGCCGGCCTTGCCCTCGACGCGCGAGCCGGACGGCAGCGCGATGGTCACGTCCAGCGAACCGGAGCTGCCGAGGACCTTGTTCGGGTCGTCGGTCGCGATGCGCAGGACGCCGTCGGCGAAGTCGATCGCCGTCTGCTCCGCGGCCTTCGCGTCGCGGCGCTTTGAGGCGTCCGAGGGGAGGATCTGGACGGTGGTGTCGGCGCGGTCGGTCGCGACGAGGTGGATTTGTCCTGCTGGGATGTTCAGGAGGACGGTGATTGGGGTCTGGGTCTGGGTCTGGGGCGGGGTCTGGGTCTGGGTCGGGGTCTGGAACTTCTGCATCATGCTCTCCTTGGTCGCGGTGCTTGCGCTGTGTGCGCTGCCTGCGGTATCTGCGGTGTTTGCAGCGTTTGCCGGGCCGGGTGGCCCGCTCTCACATCCCCGACTTTCGCGGGGTGTGCTGACACGGGCCTGACGTCGTCCTGACAGGGCTGCTGACATCGCGGGAGAGCGCGGGATCAGTGCGACGGCGACGTCGGCACCTGCGCGGAAGCGGCGGCGGCGATCTCGTGGTCGACGTCGGAGCTCGGTGCGCCGGAGACGCCGAGCGCGCCGATCACCCGGCCGTCGTCGCGGATGAGGACACCGCCGCCGTAGGGCACCAGCGAGCGCGCCCCGGCCAGGACGAGCCCGGTGCCGAACAGCGGGCCACCGGGCTGGATGGCCGGGGTGAGGTTGACGCTGTCGCCGCCGATGCTGATGGCGGTGAAGGCCTTCCCGATCGCGGTATCGATGGTGATGAGGTTCGCCCCGTCGGTTCGAGCGAAGGCGACCAGGTTGCCGCCGGTGTCGACGACGGCGAAGGCGGCGGCGACGCTGCGCTTAGCGGCGAGGGTGCGGGCGGTGGCGGTGATGGTTTCGGCTTGGGTGAGGGTGATGTTTAGGGCGGTGTTTTGGGTGGTGGTCATGGGGTCCCCCGTTGGTTCGCGGCGTGCCGGGTGGCGGTCCGCGTGTGTTTCCAGGTTGGTGGGGGGTGCCGAGGCGTGGGGAGAGCGTGCTTGACCTGGTGTCAGGGCCACCAGGATCGGGGCTTATATGTGCGGCTGGTCCGTGGTTTTACAGGCGATTTTTACGGCTTCGCGCAGGGGTTGATGACCTCGCGGGGGGACGCAGTTCGGTTGAGTAGTCCTGGCACGGCGTTGCCGCGCCGTCGTGGCGGCGCGAAAATGACCGGTGTGGGTGC
>NZ_JBGCCM010000072.1:0-18078 GCF_041262085.1 Catenulispora sp. GAS73 | reverse complement strand
ACAAGAACCCGATGTATCAGAGGTCTCGTTTCCCATGCCACCCGGCAGCCCAGGGCCTTGACACCCACCACAAACCCTTAACTACCCGCTCTTGCAAACCGGCCAGGTTGGCAGAGCCCGCCGACGCGGCGAGGGACCCAGAACCAACACCCCCCATGGTCCTTCGGACCCCCTCACCACGGGGCCGGTCGCGCAGCCCCGTCACCACCCGTAGTCGGCAAGGCGCCAGTCCTCACCGATACCGGCGGCCTGGCCGCACCAGTTCCGTTGGTCCCCACCCCAAAACCAGGGCGCCGAGCCGCGGAAGCACGCGGCCCGGCGCCCTCTACCACCGACGCGAAACGCCCCGAGGTCAGGCGTTCATGAACTCGTCGATGCGGAGCGGCCGGTTGGTGATGCGGACATCGCCGAGCCAGCCGTTGTGGATCTGGTTGATGGCGCCGTTGTACTCGTAGCCGCCGAGGAGCCAGGAGTGGTTCAGCGTCGTGATGCCGATGGCCGGGGTCGCGGGGTTGCGGCCCTCCTCACAGCCGTTGACGTACATGCGGTTCACCTTGCCGTCGTTGACCATCGCGACGTGCCACCACTCGCCCAGGGGCAGCAGGTGGCTCCAGGTGGTCGAGGCGCCGGGCTGGTTCAGCGGGTAGACGTTCCACTGGAGCTCGGAGCCGCCGGACAGGCTCAGGGTCGCGATCGGCTCCTGCGGGTCCGTGTTGCCGCCGGACTTGCCGGCCTCGCTGGCGATGCCCCAGCGGCTGAGCAGGCCGCTCCAGGCGCTCTGCGAGGAGTCCCAGTTCGCGGGCAGCTTGAAGAACGCCTCGAAGGTGTAGCCGTGCTGGAACGTCTCGGCGTTCAGCGGGGCGTTCGGGACCGTCTGCAGCCAGGCGCCCTGGACCGGGTGGCCCTGGCCGACGAAGCGCAGCGAGCCGTGGCTCGGCTGGTCGGGGTGGAACTCGGTGGTGGACCAGCTCAGGGGCGTGCCCGAGGTGCCGGGGACGTTCTCCTTCACCAGGTCGTTGCCCTTGCCGGACAGGTCGCGGATCACCTGGTTGTCGCCGACCGCCGAGCCGTCGGCGCCGCCGCCGTCGAAGCGCCAGTAGGCCAGGGTGCCGTGGATCAGCATCTTGTTCGCCGGGCGCGCGGGACGTGTCGGGACCGGCGCGAATCCGTGGAACCGCTGGTCGAAGTCGACCGACATGGAGAAGCGGTCGACCGAGGAGGTCAGTTCGATCTCCTGCCCGGCGAGCTCGTTCACCTCGCTGGTGGGCAGGCTGCGGAAGAAGGGCGAGAACGTCGACACGTCGATGGTGTTGCGCCGCATGTCGAAGCGGTACGTGCGGATCATCGCCGAGCCGCCGTAGTAGCGGTCCTGGTAGTTGGTGATGTGCACGTGCACGTCGTTGCCCGCGGTGTTGCTCAGCGTGGTGGACCCGGGCGGCCAGTAGTGGCCGTTGAGGGTCAGGAACACCTGGTCGTGGTTCTTGATCAGGCCGTCCCACAGCTGCTGGCCGTAGTCCGACAGGTACGCCGTGCCGGAGTCGTCGGCGTAGGCGATCTCGTGCGTGGTGACGATCACCGGCAGCGTCGGGTGGTCGGCGATCACCTGGTCGGCCCAGGCGAACCCGGCCGGCGACAGCCGCCA
Organism: Catenulispora sp. GAS73; assembly: GCF_041262085.1. Taxonomy (NCBI): domain Bacteria; kingdom Bacillati; phylum Actinomycetota; class Actinomycetes; order Catenulisporales; family Catenulisporaceae; genus Catenulispora; species Catenulispora sp. GAS73. Next base: position 16,436 of record NZ_JBGCCM010000072.1, on the reverse strand, counting down.
GTCCAGGCCCAGCAGCAGCCAGTCGCGGCCGCCGCCGCGGAAGACGTGGAAGGTGTTGTAGCCGTCGGGGCTCGAACCGCCGTAGGTCTTGGACTTCGCCGCGCGCGCCTTGGTGAACGTGCCCGAGTACGGCGTGGCGCCGCGCTGGTCGGTGCCGGAGACGTCGTGGTTGCCGGCGACGACGCTGTAGCCGGCCTTCTTGCGGTCCAGCATCTCGAACACCGAACCGGCGGCGGCGAACTCCCCGGCCTGCCCGTTCTGCGTGATGTCGCCGAGGTGCGCCATGAAGACGATGTTCGCGTCCTCATCGCCGCTGAGGATGTAGCGGAACGAGGCCTCCATCGGCGCCGGGTGGATCCGGTCCTGGTCGAACATGTACTGCGTGTCCGGCATGACGACCAGGGTGAACACCGGGTTGTCGGGGTCCGGGTCCCAGCGGGCGCCCGGGTCGCTGGTGTCGATCTTGGTGATGTCGTAGACGCTCGACCCGTCGTGCTTGGCGTCGGCGGAGACACCGGCGGCACCAGCGGCGTCACCGGCGTCACCGGTCGCGGCCGAGGCGGACGCGGCCGGCCCGAACACGGTGGCGCCGGAGGCCAGCGCGGTCGCGCCGGCGCCCAACAGCCCGGCGTTGCGCAGGAAGGACCGCCGGCCGGTCGCAGCCGGGCCGGCGGAGTCGAAGTCGGCGGTGCGGGGGCACTGGCAGTGAGCGTCTTCGTGCTCGTGGTTCATAACGGCTCCGTGGGGTGAGGATTCCGCCGGTACCGTATGCGCCGCCCCGCGTCCGGCGAGGATCTCTCGAACCACGGCCGGTCGAACATCGGTGGAACGCGTTAGTGGCGCAGCCTCACAAAAGCGGCCGCACGCACTCCGCGAACGTGTAAGCCTCCTCCAAGTGCGGATACCCGGACAGCACGAACTCCTCGATCCCCGCGTCCCGGTAGTCCTGAAGCCGCTCGGCCACCTCCTCGTGGCTCCCGACCAGCGCCGTCCCTGCGCCGCCGCGCACCAGTCCGATCCCGGCCCACAGGTTCGGCGCCACCAGCAGCCGCGAGCGGTCGCCGCCGTGCAGGGCCAGCATGCGGCGCTGACCCTCCGACTCCAGCGCACTCAGTCGCTGCTGGCCGGCGGCGACCGTCGCGTCGTCGAGCCCGGCGATGAGCTTGTCGGCGGCGCGCCACGCCTCCTCGGACGTGTCCCGGCTCAGAACATGGATCCGCAGCCCGAAACGGAGCTCGCGACCGAGCTTCGCCGCGCGCTCGCGCACCCGCTCCACTTTCTCGGCCACCTGCGCCACCGGCTCGCCCCACGTCAGATACGTGTCCGCGTGCTTGGCCGCGACGTCCAGCGCCGGATCCGACGACCCGCCGAAGTAGACACGCGGCGTCGGTACAGGTGGTTCGCGCAGGTGGCCGCCGCGGATCTCGTGGTAGCCGCCGAGGTAGTCGAACGGTTTCCCGGACCACGCCGAGCGCACCACGTCCAGGAACTCCTCGGCGCGCTCGTAGCGCTGGTCGTGGTCCAGCACGTCGCCGTACCCGCGCTGCTCGGCGTCGCTGCCGCCGGTGACGACGTTCAGCAGCAGCCGCCCCTCGGACAGCCGCTGGAACGTCGCCGCCATCTGCGCCGCCAGCACCGGGCTCACCAGCCCCGGCCGGAACGCCACCAGGAACCGCAGCCGCCGGGTCGCGGCGATCAGCGCGGCGGTCACGATCCACGCGTCCTCGCAGTGCGCCCCGGTCGGGGTGAGGACGCCGTCGAACCCGAGATCGTCGGCGGCCCGCGCGAGCTGTGTCAGATAGGCCAAGGTCGCCGGACGCGTGCCGGCCGGAGCGGGACCCGTATCGACATCGGAACGGCCGGAGCCGTCGGAGACCGGCAACGGCAACGGCCCCGAAGCGCCGCCGATCCCCGCGCCGTGCACCGACGAACTCAGCTGCCGTGCGTCACCGCCGGTCGGCAGAAACCAGTGGAAGTTCATAGCCGCACGCCGCCGCTCAGGAGTTGCTGGCCGGCAGGCCGGGCGGATTCACCAGCGACGTCGGCACCGCCTCGCTGCTGAGGTTCCACGCCGCCAGCCACTTGCCGTAGTCGCCGCTCTGTTTCAGATAGTTGATGGCGTCGGCGATCGGCTTGGCCAGCCCGCTGTCCTTCTTGGTCGTCGCCGCGATCAGTCCCTGCAACGTCGCCCCGGCCCCCGAGTACTCACCGGCGATCCGCACCGGGTTCGGCGTCTTCGCCTTCGCCGTCACGTCATACGCGACCTCGGGATTCGGCCCGAGGAAGATGTCGATCTTCCCCGACGTCAGCGCCAGCGACACCCCGTTGGCGTCCGGGTAGTACTTGATGGCCACGTCCTTGCCCTCGGCGCGCAGCTTGGTCTGCCACTCCAGCAGGATCTTCTCCTGGTTGGTCCCGGACGAGACCGCGACCGTCTTGCCGGCCAGGACGTGGTAGTCGCCCGAGAACGTCCACGTGCTCGACTTCAACGTCTCGAACCCGAGGTTGTCGTCGCGGTAGCTGGCGAAGTCGTACTTCTGCTTGCGCTGCTCGGTGTCGGTGATGTTGGAGAACCCGACCGCGTCCTTGCCGCTGTCGATCCCGACGAACATGTTGTCCCACGTGGCGTTGTCGAGCGTCGGCTTGAGCCCGAGGACCGCGGCGACGAGCCGTCCCAGGTCCGGCTCGGAGCCGGTGAGGGTCTTCTGGTCGCTGCCGATGAAGGCCAGCGGCGCGCTCCCGGCCGGCAGCGCGCCGACGGCGATCTTGAGCGTCCCGCCGTCGCGGATCGCCGCCGGAAGCTCGGCGCGGATCGAGTCCTGCTGCGCGACGGTCAGATCGTTCTCAGTCGCGGCGCCGTTCGACACGGCACCGACCTTCACCACCGTCGACCCGGCAGCCGCCGGCGCGCTCTCGGTCTTCGACCCCGAACCCCCGCTGGAGCACGCCGAGGCCAGCAGGGCCACAGCGAATATCGGCACGGCGAATCTGAGCTTGTTGCCAGTCATGGATATGTCTCCAATACAGAAAGCTGTTAAAGAACCTTGCTGAGGAACTCACGCGTCCGCGGATGCTGAGGCCGGTCCAGGACCTGATCCGGCGGCCCCTCCTCGACGATCCGGCCGCCGTCCATGAACACGACCCGGTCCGCGGCCTCCCGCGCGAACCCGATCTCGTGCGTGACCACGATCAGCGTCGTCCCGGTCCCGGCCAGATCCTTCATCGCGGCCAGCACCTCGCCGACCAGCTCCGGATCCAGCGCCGAGGTCGGCTCGTCGAACAGGACCACGCCGGGCCGCAGCGCCAGCGCCCGCGCGATCGCGACCCGCTGCTGCTGCCCGCCCGACAACTGCGACGGATAGGCATCGGTCTTCTCGGCCAGCCCCACCGAGGCCAACAGCTCCAGAGCCCGCGCCCGGGCCTCGGCCTTCGTCGCCCTACCGGTAGCCACCGGGGCCGCGGCGACGTTCTCCACCACCGTCAGATGCGGGAACAGGTTGAAGTCCTGGAACACGAACCCGATGTCAGCCCGCTGAGCCAGGATCGCGCGCTCGCTGAGCTCCTTGAGCCGGGTCCCGTGCTGCCGCACCCCGATCAGGACGCCGTTCACCGACACGTGCCCGGCGTCCAGCTTCTCCAGATGGTTGACGGCCCGCAGCAGCGTCGACTTCCCCGCCCCGGAAGGGCCGATGATGACCGTGACGTGCCCCGGGCAGACCGTCAGGTCGACGTCGTCGAGCACCTTGTGCGCCCCGAACGACTTGCTGGCTCCGCGGACCTCCACCGCGGCGGCGAGCGCGCTCATCGCTCCCCCGCCCGCAGCCGCCGCTCGATCCAGTACTGCGCCACCGACACCAGGCTGGTCAGGATCACGTACCAGGCCGTGGCCACCAGCAGCAGCGGCACCACGTCGCCGGGATACGTGCTGCTCATCGTCTGCACCTGCCCGAACAGGTCCAGCAGCGAGACGTAGAACACCAGCGACGTGCCCTTGATCAGCCCGATCAGTTGGTTGACATAGGCCGGCACGATCGCGCGCAGCGCCTGCGGCAGCACGATCCGCCGGAACTGGTACCAGCGCGGCAGCCCGAGCGCCGCGGCTGCCTCCCGCTGCCCTCGTCCCACCGACAGGATCCCGCCGCGCACCACCTCGGCGGCGTAGGCGGCCTCGTTCAGGCTCAGCCCGATCGTCGCCACCACGAGCTCGGTGGCCAGCTTGTTCTCGTCGAAGCGGAAGAAGCTCGGCCCGAACGGCACGCCCAGGCTCAGGGTCTTGTACAGCGCGCTGAAGTTGAACAGGATCAGCAGCACCACGATCAGCGGCACCGAGCGGAACAGCCAGATGTAGACCCAGCTGATCGTCCGCAGCACCGGATTGCGCGACAGCCGCGCCAGCGCCAGCACCACGCCGCCGATCAGTCCGAGCACCGCCGACAGCGCGGTGACCTCCAGCGTGACCCACAGGCCGCGCAGGATGACCGGCCGCGCGAACCAGTAGCCGAACCGGCCCCACTGGTAGAACGGGTTGGTGGCCAGGCCGTGGACGAACTGCGCGGCCAGTACGAGCACTGCGATGGTCGCGATCCAACGGCCCGGATGACGCAACGGGATCACGCGCTGCGTGCTCAGCTCCACATGCGCTCTGTCGGCGATCCCGACGCCCTCAGCGGGTTCGGCGGAGATGCTCATCAGAAGCCCGGATCCGGGTTGATCTGCGAGGACTTCACCTCGGTGTCGGGGACTCCCCACTTGGCGAAGATCTTCGCGTAGCCGCCGTCGGCGATCAGCGCGTTCACCGCGTCGGACAGCGGCTTGGTCAGCGGCGAGCCCTTGGCCGTGACCACGCCGACCGGCGTGGTGCTGATCTGGCCGAGGAACTTCGTGTTCGGCACGTGCAGCGCGTCGTACTTCACGCTCAACGTCGGGCCGAACAGCACGTCGATCTTGCCGTTGGCCAGGCCCAGGAAGATCGGGGCGCTGTCGGCGAAGTACTGGACCTGGTACGGCTTCTTGCCGGCCGCGGAGCACTGCGACGCGCCGTTGGTGAGGATCTGCTGGAAGGTCGAGCCGGGACTGGTCGCCACCGTGTAGCCGCACAGGTCCGCCAGGGTGCTGATCTTGTCCGCGGACACGCTCGACGCGCCCAGGAACGATTGGCCGTCGGTGAGGTACGTGGCGAAGTCGACGATCTTCTCGCGCGCCTTGGTGACGCCGAAGTTGCCCCAGCCGACGTCGAACTTGCCGTTCTGGGTGCCCGGGATGATGGTCTGGAACGTGCCGTACTGGGTGTCCCAGGTGACGCCGAGCTTCTTGGCGATGGCGTTGCGCAGGTCGACGTCCAGGCCGACCTCCTTGCCGGCGGCGTCCACGCCGTCGTGCGGCAGCCCGGACAGGCCGGTGGGCTGCGTGGTCCCCAGCAGCAGCGTGCCGCGAGAGGCGATGGATGCCGGCAGTTCGGCCTTCAGCTTGGGGTCGGTCTGCACGCCGGAGACCACGTCCTGGGTCGGGAGCGACGCCGGGGCGCTGCCCGCGGCCGCGACCGGCGCGCCGGCGACCGGCTTGGAGGCCGAGCCGCAGGCAGTGGCCAGCAGGAGAGTGGCTGCCGCCAGGGCGGTGCCGGCAAAAACGGCAAGGCGCGATCGACGGCCTGGACGGCCGGGGGTCGTCACGGAAGTGGTCCCTTCGGGATGGAATATGAGGGGTGAGAGTCAGAGATCTGATGCCGGATTGGATGCCGGAGTGGATCAGAGGACCGCGGACAGGAAGGCCCGCGCGCGCTCGTTGCCCGGCCGGTCCAGCACGTCGGACGGCGCGCCGGACTCGACGATCCGGCCGCCGTCCAGGAACACCGCCTGATCGGCGACCTCCCGGGCGAACCCGATCTCGTGGGTGACGATGATCATCGTCATGCCGCCGACCGCGAGGTCCCGGATCACGCCCAGCACCTCGCCGACCAGCTCGGGGTCCAGCGCCGAGGTCGGCTCGTCGAACAGCAGCAGCCGGGGCTCCATCGCCAGCGCCCGCGCGATGGCCACGCGCTGCTGCTGGCCGCCGGACAACTCGCGCGGGTAGGCGCCCTCCCGGCCGGCCAGGCCGACCCGGGCCAGCAGCTCGCCCGCCTTCGCCGCCGCCTCGGACTTCGGCACGCCGCGTACCGCCACCGGCGCCTCGACGAGGTTCTCCAGCACCGTGAGATGCGGGAACAGGTTGAACTGCTGGAAGACCATGCCGACCTGGGTGCGCTGCCGGGTGATCTCGCGCGCCGGCAGTTCGTGCAGCCGGCCGTCGTGGTACCGGTAGCCGACGACCTCGCCGGCCACCTCGACGAAACCGGCGTCCGGCCGCTCCAGGTGGTTCACGCAGCGCAGCAGGGTGGACTTGCCCGAGCCCGAGGGGCCGAGCAGCACCGTCACCGAGCCCTCGGCGACGTCCAGGTCGACGCCGTCGAGCACGCGGTGCGCGCCGAAGCTCTTCCGCAGGCCTCTGACCCGGACCAGGGGCCGCGCCCCGTCGGCGGTCACGACCCGCTCCCGGTGGCCCCGGTGGCCAGGCCGCCCCGGCCGAACAGCGGCAGGTTGCGCCGGAACAGAGCGCCGAAGCCGTCGCCGCGCCGGTTCGTCCCACGTGCGTAGCGCCGTTCGACGAAGTACTGCCCGATCGACAGCACGGTCGTCAGGACGATGTACCACAGCGTCGCGACCAGCAGCAGCGGGATGATCTGGAAGTTCTCGTTGTAGATGAGCTGCGAGGAGTACAGCAGGTCCTGCACCGCGATGACGCTGACGATCGAGGTCGCCTTCAGCATCCCGATCAGCAGGTTCCCCGAGGCCGGCACGATCGCCGGCATCGCCTGCGGCAGCACGATCCGCCGGAAGATCCGGCCACGGCCCAGGCCCAGCGCCTGCGCCGCCTCAACCTGGCCGGCCGGGACGGCCAGGATCCCGCCGCGGATGATCTCGGCGGAGAACGCGGCGACGTCCAGGCTCAGCGCGACGAACGCGGCCAGGATGCCGCCGAACAGGTGCGCGGTCTTGAAGGTGGCGAACTCCGGACCGAACGGGATCCCCAACGACAGCCTTGGATACAGCGAGGCGAGTTCGTACCAGAACAACAGCTGGACCAGCATCGGCACCGAGCGGATGAGCCAGACGAAGCCGAACCCGAGAGACTTCAGGATCGGGTTCTTCGACAGCCGCGCGGCGGCCACCGCGGTGCCGAGGAGGTAGCCGGTGACCAGGACCGCGGCGGTCAGCCAGATCGTGAGCTCCAAGCCGTGCAGGATGGAGTGCTCGAAGAAATAGCCGCGGACTATGGGCCATTGGAAGCGCTTGTTGGTCACCAGCGTGTGGACCAGCATCGCGGCCAGGACCAGCAGCAACGCGGCCGAGACCCACAGGCCGGGGCGGCGCGGCGCCACCAGGCGGGCCGCCAGCAGCTGGTCGTCGGCGGGAATCGGATCGTCGGCAGGAGCGGACAGGAGCGGTATTCGCTCCGTTACGTCAGTCATGGTGAGTGCCTTCGAGGCGGGTCGGGACGAGACAGGACGGCCGGTCAGCGGACCGGAGCGTCACCCGGACACAGCGCACTGTTGACACGCAGCAGGTCGACATGGCGCCGGATGACCCGGAGCTGGGAATACAAAGACTGCATACGGGCCACACCTCGCTTCGTCAAGACCATGCCTATCGAACTACTGGAGATTGGGTACGGTCATCAGCATGCCAACAAAGCCCACTGATCCGTCAGCCCCGTCTCACGTTCTGGACGATCCGGCCCGCGCCTCGCTGCTCGGGGCGCACGCCCGCTTCGCCGAATCGGTCGGCGCCGTGCTGCGCTACCACCCGGACGTCTCGATCTTCGTCTCGCTGCCGCCGGACCCCGGCGAGCAGGACTGGCGCGACGCCGCCAAGCTGCTCGGCGCCGGCGGCATCCTGCCCACCGGCGGCACCGAACCGTCGACCCCACCGGGCTGGGAGCAGGTCATGCGGATCCCCGGCGTGCAGATGACCGGCGAGGACTTCTTCGGCGCGGCGGATCCCGACGTGGTCCGGCTCGGCGCCGACGACGTGCCGGAGATGACCGCGCTGGTCGAGCACGCCAACCCCGGACCGTTCCGGCCGCGGACCGTCGAGCTGGGCACCTACCTGGGCCTGCGGCACGAGGGCCGGCTGATCGCGATGGCCGGCGAGCGCCTGCACCCGCCGGGCTGGACCGAGATCAGCGCGGTGTGCACGCACGCCGACTTCCGCGGGCAGGGGCTGGCCACGCGCCTGATCCACGCGGTGGCGCACGGGATCCGCGAACGCGGCGAGGTCCCGTTCCTGCACACCAGCGCCGAGAACCACACCGCGATCCGGCTGTACGAGCAGCTCGGATTCGTGTTGCGCCGGCGGGTGGTGTTCGGGGCTTACCAGGTGCCCGTCCAGTATGCGGACTGAGAACGACGATCTTCTTGACGAACTCAGGACGTGCTCTACTATCCCCAGTATCTCAATAGGGATTCCGACCAGAACAGCGAGGGAGGTGAAGGCGTTGCCCACCGCCACCGGCTATTACTCGCGGCGCCACATCGACCTGCAGCGCATCGCCAGCGCCCTGTGTCCCGCGCACCGGCGCGTCTGAACGAGCTCTTCCCGCCTCACCTGCACCAGCGGCGCGCCTTCGGCGCCCGGCTGATTCCTTGCCTCATCCCTCTCTTCACGTGCACCCCGCGCGTTCCGCTCGGCCGCCGTCCCGTCACGGCGGCGGCCCGACCACCGCCGCGCACCGGTGCGCAGAAAGCGATTTCGCATGTCCCCCGATCCCTTGCTCCACCTGGCCGTCGCCCTGGACGGCGCGGGCTGGCACCCGGCCGCCTGGCGCGAGCCGGACGCCCGCCCCGACGAGCTGTTCCGCGGCCGCTACTGGACCGACCTGGTCGCCGAGGCCGAGGAAGGCCTGCTCGACTTCGTCACCATCGAGGACTCCTTCGGGCTGCAGAGCACCGACTTCAACGACGTCGACGACCGGGTCGACCAGGTCCGGGGCCGCCTGGACGCGGTGCTGACGGCGGCCCGGACGGCGCCGGCGACCTCGCACGTCGGGATCGTGCCGACCGTCGTGGCCACGCACTCCGAGCCGTTCCACCTGTCCAAGGCGATCGCCACGCTGGACTACGCCTCGACCGGCCGAGCGGGTCTGCGGATCCAGATATCCGCCAAGCCGTACGAGTTCGCGCTGTTCGGGCGCCGCACCACCGAACCGGTCCGGCTGGCCGACATCGACACCGACGAAGTGCAGGCGCAAATCGCGGAGCGTTTCAGCGAGGCGGCCGACTACGTCGAGGTGCTGCGCCGGCTCTGGGACAGCTGGGAGGACGACGCCGAGATCCGCGACGCCGCCACCGGCCGCTTCATCGACCGGGACAAGCTGCACCACATCGACTTCGAGGGCGACTGGTTCGACGTGCGGGGCCCGTCGATCACCCCACGTCCGCCGCAGGGGCAGCCGATCGTCACGGCCCTGGGCCACGCGACGATTCCCTACCAGCTCATCGCACGCTCCGCGGACGTCGGCTTCGTCACGCCGCACGACCGGCCCGGTGCCGCCGCGATCGTCGCGGAGATCCGGCGCGAGCAGGAGTTCGCCGGCCGCGCGTCGGACACCGTGCACGTGTTCGGCGATCTGGTGGTCTTCCTCGACGAGAGCACCCAGGCCGCCGAGGAGCGCCGGGCCCGCCTGGACGAGCTGGCCGGCACGCCGTTCACCAGCGACGCGCACATCTTCGCCGGGACCCCGTCGGAGCTCGCGGATCTGCTGGCCGACTGGCGGCACGCCGGGCTCACCGGCTACCGGCTGCGCCCGGCCGCGCTGCCGCACGACTTGACGCAGATCACTCGCGGCCTGGTGCCGGAACTCCAGGCCCGCGGCCTGTTCCGGACCGCGTATCAGGCCACGACTTTGCGCGGGCACCTGGGCCTTTCGCGCCCCGCCAACCGCTACGCCGCCGCCTCCGATCCCGCCCTCGCCGCGGTCTAGGTCTTTTTAAGAACCGGGGGCAGCTTAGAACTCCTCGGAAGCAGAGAAAGAGCCCAAGCATGAGCAAGCCCGTGAAGCAGATCCATCTGGCCGCGCACTTCCCCGGCGTCAACAACACCACGGTGTGGAGCGATCCGGCCGCCGGCAGCCACATCGATTTCGCCTCGTTCAAGCACTTCGCGCAGACCGCGGAACGCGCCAAGTTCGACTTCTTCTTCCTGGCCGAGGGTCTGCGGCTGCGCGAGCAGGGCGGGCAGATCTACGACCTGGACGTGGTCGGGCGCCCGGACACCTTCACGGTGCTCTCGGCGCTGGCCGCCGTCACCGACCGGATCGGCCTGACCGGGACCATCAACTCCACGTTCAACGAGCCGTACGAGGTGGCGCGGCAGTTCGCGTCGCTGGACCACCTGTCCGAGGGGCGCGCGGCGTGGAACGTGGTCACGTCGTGGGACGCCTTCACCGGCGAGAACTTCCGGCGCGGCGGCTACCTCGCCGAGGAGGACCGGTACGACCGGGCACAGACGTTCCTGCGCACGGCGTGGGAGCTGTTCGACTCCTGGGACGGCTACCGGATCGAGGCGGACAAGGAATCAGGGGTCTTCCTCTCCGACCCGAAGGCCGGCACCTTCGAGCACCGGGACCGGCACTTCGACATAGCCGGGCGGTTCAACGTGCCGACCTCGCCGCAGGAGCGGCCGGTCATCTTCCAGGCCGGCGACTCCGACGGCGGCCGGGAGTTCGCCGCGGCGGCGTCCGACGCCATCTTCGGGCGGCACAGCCAGCTGGAGCCGGGCAAGGCGTTCTACGCCGACGTCAAGGGCCGGCTGGCGAAGTACGGCCGGACGCACGAGGACCTGCTGATCCTGCCGGCAGCGACGTTCGTGCTCGGCGACACCGACGCCGAGGCCGCGGAGCTGGCGGTCGAGGTGCGGCGCGCGCAGGTCAGCGGGCAGACCGCGATCAAGTTCCTGGAGCAGCTGTGGAACCGGGACCTGAGCGCGTACGACCCGGACGGGCCCCTGCCGGAGATCGATCCCGATGTCAGCGGCGATTCGATCTCCAAGGGCCGGGCCGCGGACCGGATGTACCGGGACCGGATCGCCGCCGCGCGCGAGTACCGGGAGGAGGCCGAGGCGAAGGGGTTGTCGATCAGGGAACTGATGATCGAGAAGACCTCGCGACAGTCGTTCATCGGGTCGGCCGAGACCGTCGCGACGCAGATCGACGAGCTGGTGCAGGCCGACGCGGCGGACGGGTTCATCCTGGTGCCGCACATCACGCCGGGTGGGTTCGACGTGTTCGCCGACACCGTGGTGCCGATCCTGCAGGAGCGCGGGCGGTTCCGGACGGAGTACGAGGGCACGACGCTGCGGGAGCATCTGGGGTTGGCCAAGCCGCGGAAGACGCCGTCGGTCGCGGTGGGTTCTGCCGCTGCGGCGCCGGCCGCCGTGAGTGCCGGCACGGAGGCTGTCGCGGCGGGAGCCGGTCGATGAAGTTCCTGACCATCTCGCTGATCGTGCACGCCCCGGATCCGACCACCGGCGTGCAGGCCTCGGCGAACGAGCGGTTCCGGCAGGTCGTGGACGCCGCGGTGCTCGCCGAGGAGCTGGGCTTCGACGGTTTCGGCGTCGGGGAGCGGCACGAGCGGCCGTTCATCTCTTCCTCGCCGACGGTCGTGCTGAGCCACATCGCGGCGAAGACCAGCCGGATCAAGCTCTTCACCGCGGTCACGACGCTGAGCCTGCTGGACCCAGTTCGCGCGTATGAGGACTATGCGACGCTCGACCACCTGTCGGGGGGCAGGCTGGAGCTGATCATCGGTAAGGGGAACGGCTCGGCACAACGCGAGCTGTTCCATGTGACGCCTGAGGATCAGTGGGAGCGCAACGCCGAGGCGTACGAACTGTTCCGGCGGATCTGGCGCCAGGACAAGGTGACGGCCACGCCGAAGTTCCGTCCGGCGCTCACCGACGCGGAGGTCTGGCCGCGGCCGTTCCAGCAACCGATCCGCGTCTGGCACGGTAGCGCGACGTCGAAGGAGTCGGTCGACCTGGCCGCGCGCTACGGCGACCCGCTGTTCTCGGCGAACGTGACGAACCCGATCGAGCCCTACGCCGAGCTGGTCCGCTACTACCGCGAACGCTGGGCGTTGCACGGCCACGACCCGGCGAAGGCCGCGGTCGGCGCCGGAACCGCCGGCTTCTACGCGGCGGCGACGTCGCAGGAGGCGCTGCGCGCGTACGCGCCGGTGTTCGCGGGGCACCTGGCGATGCACAAGCGGCTGGGGATCGAGCCGGTGTTCCCGACGCTGGAGGACTTCGTGACGCGCAGCTCGGCGCTGATCGGGAGCCCGCAGCAGATTCTGGAGAAGGTGCACCGGTACTACGAGCAGTTCGGGCACACGGTCATGCATCTGCAGGCCGAGCCCACGGGGCTGAGCACCGCCGAGCACCGGGCCTCCCTGGAGCGGTTCCAGGCGGAGATCGCGCCAGTGCTGCGGCGGGGGATTCCCGACCCGCCGTGGGACTGGGACGCCCGGCCGGATGCCGAGGCCGCCGCCGCGCTGCCGCAAGCCGACCCGACCGCCGACGCCCGCGCCGCTTTCGTCGCCGACGCCGCGCCGACGATCTCGGTCACCGGTCCCAGTGCCGATGCCGGTGCCAGGGCTGGTATCAGGGCTGGTGCCAGTGCCACGCCGGCCGCCGCCGTCAAATCCGCCGCTGCCAGCACGGTCACGGCCTCGGCTACCGAGCCCGCTACAGCTCGTGCTGCCGATCTCGCTGCCGAGCCCGGCCAGCCGTCCTCCCTCTGGCCGCCGCACCTCGTCCCATCCCAACAAGGAGCCTGATCCGCATGTCCACCACTCCCCTCGGCGTCCTGGACCTGGTCCCGATCAGCTCCGGATCCACGGCTTCCCAGGCGCTGCGCAACAGCATCGACCTCGCCAAGCAGACCGAGAGCTTCGGCTACGCGCGTTACTGGTTCGCCGAGCACCACCTCAACCCCGGCGTGGCCGGCACCAGCCCGGCCGTCGTCCTGGCGCTCACCGCCGCCGCCACGTCGAGCATCCGGCTCGGCTCCGGCGCCGTCCTGCTCGGCCACCGCACGCCGCTGAACACCGTCGAGGAGTTCGGCCTGCTCGACGCCGCGTTCCCCGGCCGGTTCGACCTCGGGCTCGGCCGCTCCGGAGGCAGCCGCACGCCCGGGACGTCGCCGCAGCCCGCGCTCGTCGGCGCGGCGTCCGTCGTCGACGGCTACACCGCCAACGGCCTGCGCATCCCGCCGCGCTTCGACTTCACGCCGCTGCTGAAGTCGCCGCGCTTCGCGCTGCACAAGGTCCTGCTCCAGCAGCCGGGGGCGCAGACCCCCGAGTACGTGGACCAGGTCGCCGACATCCTCGCGTTGCTGGCCGGCACCTACGTCGACGGCAGCGGCCAGGAGGCGCACGTCGTGCCCGGCGAGGGCGCCGAGCTGCAGATCTGGATCCTGGGCAGCAGCGGCGGGGCCAGCGCCGAGGTGGCCGGCGGCAACGGGCTGCGCTTCGCGACCAACTACCACGTGAGCCCGGCGACGGTGCTGGAGGCGGCCGAGGGCTACCGCTCCGCGTTCAAGCCCTCGGACGAGCTCGACCAGCCGCACATCGCGGTCTCGGCCGACGTCGTCGTCGCCGAGACCGAGGACCGGGCGCGGGAACTGGCCGCCGGCTACGGCCCGTGGGTGCGCAGCATCCGCACCGCCGAGGGCGCGATCCAGTTCCCGACGCCGCAGGAGGCGCGCGCCCTGCCCTGGACCGAGGCCGACCGCGCGCTGGTCGCCGACCGGGTCCAGACCCAGTTCGTCGGCACCGCCGCGCAGGTCGCCGACCAGCTGGAGGTGCTGCGCGACGCGGTCGCCGCGGACGAGCTGATCGTCACCACCATCACCCACGACCACGCCGACCGCGTCGCCTCCTACCGGCTGCTGGCCGAGGAGTGGGCGAGACGGGAGAACTGATGACTGTCCAGGACCTCACAACCGCCGCCTCCCACCATCCCAAGGAACTGCGACGCGTCTACGGCGCGTTCCCCACCGGCGTCACCGCGATAGCCGCCCTCGTGGACGGCGTCCCGGTGGGTTTGGCCGCGAGCTCATTCAACACGGTGTCGCTGGCACCCGCGCTGGTCTCGGTCTGCGCCGACGTCCGCTCGACGACCTGGCCGCTGCTGCGCACGCTGCCGCGCCTGGGCATCAGCGTCCTGGGTGCGCACCAGGAGACGGCGGTCCGCCAACTGTCGTCGAAGAGCGGGGACCGCTTCGCTTCGCTGGACTACCGCACGAGCGCGGACGGCGCGGTGTTCGTCGAGGGCGCGAGCGCCTGGCTGGAGTGCGAGATCGAGTCCGTGCACCCGGGCGGAGACCACGACATCATCCTGTTCCGGGTCCTCGACCTGGACGCCGACGGGACGGTACCCCCGTTGGTCTTCCACGCCAGCAAGTTCCAGCGTCTGGCGACCTGACGGCCGTGCGGCCATGAGCCCGGGCGGCACTCCTCGGGGGAGGTGCCGCCCGGCCTGTTCACTCGACGCCGTCCCTCACTCCGCGTCGGCGACGATCGACCCGACCCGTTCTCCCAGGCCCGGATCGCGTCGGACGAGGACCAGCGCGTAGACCAGCGCCACCACCAGCACGGCCAGCGCCAGGTACGGGAACCAGTCGTACGGCGTGGCCTGCCCCGGCTTGGCCAGGTAGTACAGCGGCACGACGATCGCCGCGGCGCCGATCAGCGGGAGCACCGCGTGCTTGACGACGTGGAACTCCTCGGGCCGGTACTTGCGGTAGTAGAACGGCAGCGCGAGGTTCGAGGCCAGATACACCAGCAGGATCAGGATGGTGCCCATCGTCGAGGACTCGCCGAAGAAGTTCACCGGGTCCATCGTCCCCTTGCCGCCGATGATGTGCAGCAGGCCCCAACCGCCGATGATCAGCATGCCCGCCGAGACGAAGACGACGATCGCGTTCAGCGGCGTACGGCGCGCCGGGTGCACGCGCCCGAGGAACGCCGGCAGCAGGCGCTCGCGGCCGGCGTTGAACAGCAGGCGGGTCTGGGAGTTGGTGCCGGAGATGAGCGAGCCGAGGGTGGACGTCAGGCCCGCGATGTAGGCGAAGAACGCCAGGATGCCGAGCGTGCCGTGGGCCACCTCGATGAACGGGACGTCGGAGGAGCCGACCTTGTCGACGTCGTAGCCGAAGCCGGTGACCGTGGCGTAGGCGAACAGCACGTACCCGACCGACATGATCCCGATGGAGGAGAACACGGCCCGGCCGACGTTGCGGCGCGGATTGTCGGTCTCCTCGGCCAGCGCCGCAGAGTTCTCCCACCCGACGAACATGTAGATGGCCAGCGGGAAGCCCTCGGCGAGCCCTGACATACCGCCCTTGACGTGACTCGGCTCGAAGGGCTTGAGCGACAGGTGCGCCCCGTGCTTGGCGATGGTCCACACCGACACCACGACCAGCACCAGCATCTCGACGGCGAAGAAGTACCCGGCGAGCTTGGTGGAGACCCCGACGCCCCGGATCATCAGCAGCACGGCGAGCCCGGTGAGCACGACCGTGAACAAGATCCACGGCACGTTCCAGTGGAAGTAGTAGTGCAGCGTGTTCTCCAGGAACCCGCCGGAAATGGCGATGACCGACGAGATGGCGATGATGTACCCGGCGGTGATGAGCAGAGCAGTGGTGACCGCGCTGGTCGGCCCGAACGTCTTGCCCACGAACGTGATGAACCCACCGGCCGACGGATGCGCCCGCGAGAACTGCGCCAGCGTGTTCCCCAGCAGCGCGACGGTGATCCCGGCGACGACGATGGTCAACGGCGAGGCCACCCCGGCCGTGGTGGCCAGCAGCCCGAAGCCGAAGTAGAAGCTCATCGCCGGCCCGATGTTGGCCATGGTGGAGCTGGCGATGTCGAGCAAGCCCAGCGAACCGCCGCGTAGGCGATCGGTGCCGGGCTGGGGGTCGGGCTCGGCGGCCGGCGGCGCGGGCGCGGTGGACGGGGGATCCATGGTGGGCATGGGTGCTCCTCGGCGGCTGGGGGGTCAGGGAGATCGGGGGGATCGGGGGGGGAATCCGGGGGGATTCAGAGCGGGGCCGCGGTCTTGCCGAGAAAATAGCTCACAGGGAGCAGATAAACAAGGGGTAATGGGTCGGCGTGAGCAATTATCTGGCGGGGAGGGTGGTGGTGCGTGTCGACGGGGGTCAGGGGGCTGGGCGGGTGGGGTTGGTCTGCGGTTTTAATGCGTTTTTTGACGGCTTCGCCAAAGGTTTGATGACCTCGCAGGAGGACGCAGTTCGGTTGAGTAGTCCTGGCACGGCGTTGCCGCGCCGTCGTGGCGGCGCGAAAATGACCGGTGTGGGTGCTGTCCGTGTCGAGGCCG
>NZ_JBGCCM010000071.1:0-23512 GCF_041262085.1 Catenulispora sp. GAS73 | reverse complement strand
GGTCGCCCCCTCGCTGTAGAGCGCCCGCCGGAGGCCTCAAGGCACCCACCACGCCCAACGATTGCCGCCTACGACATGCGCAGTGACTCGGACCGCCGCGCGGTCTTGCACGCGCAAACCGCCAGCCGCCAGCGCAACCCGCGGCACACAACCGAACTGCGTCCCCCTGCGAGGTCATCAACCCCTGCGCGAAGCCGTAAAAAGCCTCTAAAGCCACAAACAGACCGCACCCACCCACCGCCCAAACGACAAACCAAAACCCAAAAACAGCGCCGCCCCGGCTCAGGAATTCGGGGCGGCGCCGTTCCGGCCACCGCCCCGGCTCAGGAAAGCGGGACGGCGTCCGCGGAGTCGCCCCGGCTCAGGAAAGCAGGGCGGCACCGGGTGGCGTCGTCCCGGCTCAGGAATTCGGGACGGCACCGTCTGGGGCGGTCGGCGGGGTGGGCCGGCCGCGCGTCGGATGGCGGAAGGGCTCGGGGCTCGGATCTCGGATCTCGGATCTCCGGCTAGGCCGCGTTATCACCGGCCTCGTCGGCGCCCGCGGGCATCGTGATCACGACCCCGAGCTCCTGGCGGATGGCGTTCGCGGCGGCGCCGAAGACCAGGCTGTGCGTACCCAGCGTGGAGGCGCGCAGGACCAGCTGTTCGAAGCCTGACATGACGCGGAGCGCCAGCAGGTCGTTGATCTCCCGCATCAGCGGCGGGCCGAGGGGGTCGCCGGCCATCGGGCCGCCGAGGATGAACTCGGTGACGTCCAGCGTGCCGGACAAGGTGGACAGCAGGCGGGCCACCTCGCGGGCGGCCCGGGTCACGCGCTCGCCGAGGGCTCGGGCCTCCTGGCCGTCGCCGCCGGCCAGGTAGCTCGCGACGGTCTGCTCGGAGGCGTCGCCCAGGATCACCGGCTGGACCGCGACCGTCTCCAGGCAGCCGATCAGGCCGCAGCGGCAGCGCAGCGAGGTGCCGATGTCGATGTGCCCGATCTCGCCGCTGCGGAAGTTGCCGCCGTGGTAGAGCCGGCCGTCCAGCACGATCCCGGCGCCGATGCCGGTCCCGATCCACAGCACCGCCACCGTCTTGTCGCGGTCGGAGCAGATCGCGACCTCCGACAGCGCCACGGCGTTGGCGTCGTTGACCACGTGCACCGGCAGGCCGTCGCAGAGCTCTGACAGCTCGTGCCCCATGGAGACCATGTGCCAGCCGTAGTTCACGGCCTCGCGGATCACGCCGTCGTCGCCGACGATCCCCGGCACAGCGATCCCGACCCCGGTGATCCGGCCCGGCGTCGGCGCCCCCATCCGGCGCACCATGTCCGACACCGCGGTCAGCGCGGGGGCGTCCAGCGGGCGCGAGACGGTCTCGGTCTGCTCCATGTGGCCGTTGAGGGTGAAGCGGCTGGCGGTGATCCGCTCGTTGGCCACCTGCACGCCGATGAACCGGTGGTGCGCGTCGTCCAGATCGAGCAGCACCCGCGGCTTGCCCACCGGCTGCGCCTCGCGCCCGGCCTCGCGGACCAGCCGGCGTTCGATGAGGTCGCCGACGATCTCCGACACGGTGGCGGTCGGCAACCCGGTCTCCCGGATCACATCGGTGCGCGAGAACCGGCCCTCACCCGCGGCGACGCACTGGAGCACCAGCACATCGTTGCGCGCACGAAGGGAACTCTTGGTCCCCTTCTGGGTGAACCGGAGCTGCGTCACGCTCGCCGCCATTCTTGCATCGTTCATCGATGTAACATCGCGGGAACTGTAGGGCGGACCTGCTGTAGCGGTCAAGGGGACACATTGAGCGACCCGGCCCCACCTGCGCGGATACCGAAGCGTTCGGCAGCGGGTCAGCAGCAGCGCCCGATAACGGTCTGTCGGCGCCCCAGAACTATCGGAGACCGAACTAGCCCGGCCAGGCGAACGAACGCCGACAGCCAGTGGCCCCTCGGAAGTTCCGAGGGGCCACTGGATCCGGTGTCCGGTGCGACAAGGCCTACTGAGTAACTCTGCTCACCGAGCCAACACCGCCCGCTCCGGCGCAGCCTCCAGACTCACCTTCCGCATCGCCAGCGTCCCGGTCCGCCCCAGCAGCATCGCGATCGCCATCAGCACGAGCGCGTCGGTCAGCGCGTCGGCGGTCACCGAGTGCTGGTACATCCAGCGCCCCAGCGGCTCGCTGAACCAGTGCTGCGCGCCGTAGGAGAAGGCCAGCCGCGCGCCGACCACACCGGTCCACAGCGCCGCGTATCCGGCGCCGCCCTGCGTGTAGACCCGGCCAGTTCCGGCCTCCTGCCGCGTCGGCAGCAGCGCCGCAGCCGCCAGGCCCAGCAGCAGCCCGAGGCCGGCCAGCGTCAACTCCAGAACAAGTCCGCTGCCGCCGGTCGCCGGGTGCTTCAGGTACATCGGGACGATGATCGAGGCCACGATCGCCGGCCGCAGCAGCCGGCCCCGGTTGATCTCGCGGCGTCCCAGGTCGGTGCCCAGCACGGAAGCCAGGACGACGAGGTTGACGATCCAGATGCTGGCGCTCATTGCGATCTCCCTGACCCAACCGGAGTTCCGCCGGGTTTTCCCGACACCTCAAGAATCGCCGATCAGGCCAGGTCAGAGCTTCAACCCAAGGGTGGAAGAGGGGTGGAACCCGGGTGGAAGGCCAGCTGCGGTCCGGTTCCAGCCAGCGCCACGGCACCGGCTCCGGCGCCAGCGCCGACGCCGACCGGCACCCCGAACGACACGCTGCGGGCCCACGCCATGACCAGCCTGTCCAGCGTGTCCACAAGCGCCGCGCTGGTGGCGTGGCCGCGAATGACGTACCCGGCCCCAGCCTGCCGCGCCACCCCGCACACGGTGAGCCGCGGCACGAACTGGAAGGAGGCCTCGGCCGCGTCGCGGGTGACCGTGGTCTGAAACAAGCGCGCGGCAGGCCCGTCCGGCAGGTCGAGCTCCTTTATCCGCTCGGACACGACCTCGTGCTTGGCCGGGTCCAGCACCTCCTCGGCCAGCGCCTCGGCCGGGGTCACCGGCTCGTCGCGGTTGTCGAACACTGAGAACCCGACCCACACGTGCTCGCAGGAGCGGCGCGGCTCCGGGTAGAGGACGGCGGCGTAGGCGCACTCCAGGTCCTCGGCGGCGAACAGCGCGTCGCGCAGGTCGTCGCGGATCTCGGCGACCAGCTCGGCGCGCGGGGCGGCGCCGAGGTCGAGCAGCCGCAGCGCGGCGGCCACCCCGGCGTCGTAGTGGACGGGTGGGAAGTCCAGCTCCGTCAGATCGACCGCTCGTCCGGGATACGCGGTCTGCCAACTGGTGTACATGTAACGGACGTCTGCGGTGTTCCGCATGCCGATGCACTCTCCCCGCGCTTTCGCGCATGACTCGTGTTTACGACCAACACACTACCCAGGGGATGACATAGGCAGATCCGCGCAAACGAACCCCAAATGGGTCCCGCCGGAATCCTCACGCCGACCGCATACCTTGATCACCGAGCGTGCGACACCGTCACCAGCAGTGCGACCAGAGGGAGCGACGGGGTCAGCGATACTCGGCCAATCTCGGGCGTACTCCGGCGACCGCCAGGCCTATGGCCAGCACACAGGCCCCGAGCGGCAGCCACTGCCACAGCGTCACCTCGTCAACCCCGGCGTTGATGTTGGCGGTGAAGGCCGAGGCGTTGATGTCGATGACCTTCTGGACCGCGGCGGCGTACGCGGTGAAGGCACCGTCGGAGTCGGCGGCGGCGGGGCTGGTGTCGAAGCGGATGGCTTCGGGCAGGTCGGTGGCGAGCTTCTGGCGGAAGACGCGGTCGTCGAGCTCATAGGTCTGATACGTGCGGAGCATCCGCTCGGCGGCCTCGCGCTCGCCGGGGAAGGTGATGTTCTTCATCTCGGTGCCGAAGTAGCCGCCGAAGTCGACCGGATGCGAGGGGTTGGTGAAGTACGCGTCCAGGTCTGCTTTGACGGCCGCGTCGTAGGTGGCGAGCGTGACGTTCGGGCCGGGGTCCAGCAGGGCACGGCTCTTGGCCAGGAACGAGGCCTGATACTGCGTGGCACGCGAGGGGTCGACGACGAGCCGGCTCTCGTCGGCGTTGGCGTCGGTGCTCTCGGCCTTGGCGGCGGACAGGGCGGCGACGGAGTCGTAGGCGTCCTTCTTGGCGGCGCGCAGGTGCTCGGAGGCCGAGCCCATGGAAAGCGCGCCCCAGACCATCACGATGAGGGTGAGGACGGTGGCGCCGACGAGCGCCGGGCTCAGCGTGCGGCGGGTGCGGCGGGTGAGCCAGAGTTCGAAGACGACGAGCGCGGTGAGGGCGAGGACGCCGGTGAGCACGATCCACCAGACGGCTTGCTGGGCCACGCCGCGGCGGTTCTGGTAGGAGGATTCCAGGGCGGCGCCGTTGCTGTCGGCGACGGCGTGCGCCGCCGGGAGGACGGAGCTGCGCATGAGGTCGGTGGCTTGGGCGTACTGGGCCGATTCGGCCTGCGGGAGTTGGCCGGCGGGGCGGTTCGCGCCGGCGGTGTCGACGTACATCACCTGTGCGGCAAGGGCTTCGTAGTCGCCGAGGGCGTTGAAGGCGTCGGCCACCTGCTGCGCGCCGGGCCCGCTCGCGCCGGCGTGTAGGGCGGCGAGCTGCAGGTCGTGGTCGGCTTCGGCGCGATCGGCCTCGAAGAGC
This sequence comes from Catenulispora sp. GAS73, assembly GCF_041262085.1. Lineage (NCBI taxonomy): Bacteria > Bacillati > Actinomycetota > Actinomycetes > Catenulisporales > Catenulisporaceae > Catenulispora > Catenulispora sp. GAS73. The sequence goes on along the minus strand of NZ_JBGCCM010000071.1, from coordinate 18,862 downwards.
TTGGTGAACGCGGCCCGGTCGACGCCGGGGCCGAGGTTCTTGTCGCCGACCATGAGGATGTTGGCGAGGTTGGCGTCCATGTCGTTGAGCGCGTAGATGAGGTCGTTGCCGGCGGAGACCTGGGGTTCCTCGGTGGTGCCGATGGCGTTGAAGCCGGAGCGGACGTTCGAGGCGCCGAGGGCCGCGATGACGGCGAACAGGACCGATGCGGCGATCGCCAGCGCGGTGAAGGCTTTCAGGAACCACGGTGTGGGGCGGCGGCGCCGCTTCCGGGGCGTTTCCGGGGTGGCCGGCCGGGACTCAACTGCGGTCATGTCCCACAGCAAACGGCCTCCCCGGCGGGGAACCCTGCCGCGCTCACGCGATACGCGCGCGGCGAGGCCCAACGCAAACGCGGCGCGCATGAGTCGCCCGGAGAAGTGACGGCTGACCTGGCTAAATCACCCTGTTCCGGGCGAGCCGGAGTCTTGTCCGGGCAATGAATTGGTCTAGTCCCTTGACGTGACCAATGGTCTAGTCCACGCTCCACCGTGCGGGGTCGCTCAGGAGACGCAGCAATGAGGAGACCTGATGGACAGGGAGCTCGGCACAGCACGAGGCTCAGGAAGCAGAGGCCGGCCGCCGGCGGGTTCGCGGCGGGTCGCGGGTGTGGTGGGGGTGGTGGCGGCCGGGGCTCTGGCCGCGGCCGGGGTGGCGGTGGCGGCCGGCGGGGCCAGTGCCGCCGACGCGAACCTGGTGGTGAATCCGGGATTTGAGACCGGGACGCTCGCCGGGTGGTCGTGCACTGCGAACAGCGGGTCGGTGGTGAGCAGTCCGGTGCACTCCGGGTCCCACGCGTTGAGCGCGACGCCGGCCGGGTCGGACGACGCGCAGTGCACGCAGACCGTGAGCGTGCAGCCGAACTCGTCCTACACGCTGTCGGCGTGGGTGCAGGGGAGCTACGTGTACCTCGGCGCCACCGGGACCGGCGGGACGGATCCCAGCACGTGGAGCAGCAACGGGGCGTGGAACCAGCTCAGCACGTCGTTCACCACCGGGGCCTCGACCACGAGCGTCACGGTCTACCTGCACGGCTGGTACGGACAGGGCACGTACTACGGCGACGACGTCAGCCTGCTGGGGGCAGCCGGGTCGGGGTCGGGGTCGGGCTCGTCGAGCAGCCCGCCGACCACGCCTTCGACGACGCCGTCCACCTCCCCGTCGACGCCGCCCACGACGCCGTCGACGTCACCGTCGACATCGCCGAGCTCCACTCCCCCGCCGCCTCCGCCTGACTCCGGGTTCAACCACCCGGCGTACTTCATGCCGCTGGACAACAGTCCGCAGGCGATCTCCGCCGTCATCGGCGCCGGTGAGAAGGAGCTCAACCTGGCGTTCGTCCTGGACTCCGGCGGCTGCACGCCGGCCTGGGGCGGCAACGCCTCGACACCGGTGTCCTCGGACACGACGGTCGCGGCGGACATCAGCGCACTGCGGGCGGCCGGCGGCGACGCCGCGGTGTCCTTCGGCGGGTACAACGGGACCGAGCTGGGGTCGTCGTGCGGCAGCGCGGCGGCGCTGGCGGCCGCGTACCAGCAGGTGATCAGCAAGTACAACCTCAAGCACGTCGACTTCGACTACGAGAACACCGCGCTGGACAGCAACACCGCGGTCCGGTTCGGCGCCATCAAGATCCTGGAGCAGAACAACCCGAACCTCGTGGTGTCGCTGACGATCCCGATGACCACGATCGGGTTCCCGGGCTCCGGGGTCGACGAGATCAAGCAGGCGGTGGCGGCCGGCGCGCGGCTGGACGTCGTCAACATCATGGACTTCGACACCGGCCTGACCTCCGGGACCGAGGTCGGCCAGACCGAGGCGATCGCGAACGACGCCGTCGGGCAGCTGCAGTCGATCTACGGCTGGAGCAGCGCGCAGGCCTGGTCGCACCTGGGCTTGCAGATCATGAACGGGCACACCGACCAGCCCTCGGAGTTGTTCCAGCTCAGCGACTTCTCGGCGCTGCTGGGCTTCGCGCAGGCGAACCACCCGGCGTGGTTCTCGTACTGGTCGGCGAACCGGGACCGGGCCTGCGACCCGAGCGTGCCGCACAACTGGGCCGACGGGGCGTGCTCCAGCGTGGCGCAGAACCCGTGGGACTTCACCAAGATCCTGGTGCAGTACACCGGGTGAGCCAGCTGACGCGACGCAGCTGACACGTCCAGCCTGACACCTCCTGCCACAGCCACTGACAGGAGGTGTCAGTGATGCCGCCTTACGGTCGGGTCATGAGCTATCAGACACCGATCGCCTGGCACGCCGGCACCGACGTCATCGCCGGCCGCCCGGTCAAGCGCTACCACATCGCCCGCGACGCGACCCCGATCCGCGAGGACTGGGAGGCGAACGCGCTCGCGCTGATCCCCGGCATGCTCGCGCCGCGGGACGAGACGCCGCCGGCGGCGTTCACGGTGCTGTTCCGCAGCGGGGCCGGGCTGCACCTGAACGTGTACAGCTGGTACTGGGACAACGTGATCTACGGGAAGTTCGCGACCGGCGGCGTGCCGTTCCTGGGGAGCCCGGACGAGGATCCGGGGCACTTGGCGCCGGTCGAGCCGCCGGTGCTGGGGTGCGTGTACGAGCTGGGGGTGCTGGTGCATGAGCGGTCGGCGTGGATCCGGCACATGTTGATGAATGAGAAGCCTGATATGGATGCGTATCTGGCTGATGTGCTGCCGACGGGTCCGGTGGGGCTGCCGGATGTGCCTTCGGGGTTGGCGCACGTAGCCTGAGGCGGAACCCCAGCCTGGCAGGATGATCGGCATGACACTAGAGGCCGGAAAGGCGGTCGCGGCGGACGGGACGGCGATCGCCTTCCAGAGCGCGGGGAACGGCACGGGGTGCGGCACGCCGCTGGTGCTGCTGGCCGGGCAGTCCAACACGCACCGGTGGTGGGACTCGGCGCGCGCCGACTTCGAGGACGCCGGCTACTGCACGATCACGCTGGACTGGCGCGGCACCGGAGCGAGCGACAAGCCCGACGAGCCTTACAGCACAAGGGAATTCGCCGCGGACGTCGTGGCGGTGCTGGACGCGGCGGGCATCGCGCGGGCGCACGTCTATGGCACCTCGATGGGTGGCCGCGTCGCGCAGTGGCTGGCCGCGGACCACCCGGAGCGGGTCGACGCGCTGGTGTTGGGCTGCACGTCCCCGGGCGGGCCGCACGCGATCGAGCGGGATCGCTCGGTGCGGCAGGCGTTGGCGCAGGCTGATCGCGACGCGGCCGACAGGTATCTGCTGGAGCTGATGTACACGCCGGCTTGGCTGGCCTCGCATCAGGGTCCTTATTATGTGGTTGGCGATCCGGACATGCCGGCGTATGCGAAGGGCCGGCATCTCACGGCCAGCGGCAAGCACGACGCGTGGGAGGCGTTGCCGTCGATCGTGGCGCCGACGCTGGTGGTCCACGGGACGGATGACGTCTTCAATCCGACCGCGAACGCCCCGCTGATCACCGAACGGATCCCGGAAGCTCGGATGGTGCTGATCGAGGGTGCCAGGCACGCGTACTTCGACGAGTTCCGGGACGTCGCCGGGCCGGTCGTGCTGGATTTCCTCGCAGAACGCTGAGCAATCAGGAGCCGCCTGATCAGGCCTTGGTCACCAACCGCTCCAGCACCGCCTGAATATCCCCCGCCGGCACCGGCCGCGAGTAGTAGAACCCCTGCCCGTAGTCCACGCCGAGCGCGGTCAGCCGCTCGGCCTGGTCCGCGGTCTCGATGCCCTCGGCCGTGACCGTCATGCCGGCGGCGTGCGCCAGCACCACCAGGCTGGTGATCACCGACTCGGCGAAGCCGCCGGCGTCCGGGCTGCCGAGGTCGGCGACGAAGGAGGCGTCGATCTTCAGCGAGGTGGCCGGCAGGTGGCGCAGGCGCGCCAGGTTGGAGTAGCCGGTGCCGAAGTCGTCGACGGCGATGCCGATGCCCATGTCCGCGAGCGTGCGCAGGGTGCCGGGGCCGGGGAGCCCGTCGTCGGTGTCCATCAGCGCGGTCTCGGTGATCTCCAGGCACAGCCGCTCCGCCGGCAGGCCGGAGGCCTCCAGTGCGGTGGCGACCTCGCGGACCAGGCCGTAGTCGTGGACCTGGCGCACCGCGACGTTGACCGCGACCGCCGGGCCGTCCGGCCAGGACGCCGCGTCCTGGACGGCCCGGTCCAGGACCCAGCGGCCCAGCTCGACGATGGCGCCGGTCTCCTCGGCGACCGGGATGAACTCCTCGGGCTTGAGCAGGCCGCGCTCCGGGTGGCGCCAGCGGACCAGGGCCTCGACGCTCGGCGGGCGGCCGCCGGACAGGCTCACGATCGGCTGGTAGTCCAGGAACATCTCGCCGGACTCCAGGGCCGCCGGGAGCGCCTGGGCCAGCGCGTAGCGGTGCACCTCGCGGGCGTTGCGGTCCTCGTCGAACAGCGCGAAGTCGGCCTTGCCGGCGGACTTGGCCCAGTAGAGCGTGATGTCGGCGGCGCGCAGCAGCTCGGTGGCTTCAGCCCCGGCGGCGGGGCGTTCGACCAGGCCGGCGCTGGCGGTGACGGTGACGCTGTGGCCGTCGAGCATGACCGGCTGGCGGACGGCGTCCAGGACCTTCTCGATCACCGGGAAGACCGACTGCGCGCCCTGGGTGCGGCGGAAGAGGATCACGAACTCGTCGCCGCCCATGCGGGCCACGACGTGCCGGCGCGGGTCGGTTGCGGCCGAGAGCCGGTGCGCTATGACCGTCAGGAGCTCGTCGCCGGCCTGGTGGCCCAGGGTGTCGTTGACGCCCTTGAAGCCGTCCAGGTCCAGGAAGCACAGGCCGAGGCGGTCCTCGGGGCCGGCGCAGCGCAGCAGCTCCTCGACCGCGTCCAGCAGCCGGACCCGGTTCGGCAGGCCGGTCAGGGCGTCGTGGGTGGCCTGGTGGCGCAGCTGGTCGGTGGCGCGGCGGCGCTCGGTGACGTCCTCGTGCAGCGCGATGACCAGCGCGACCTCGCCGCCGTCGTCGCGCACGGCGGTGGTGCGCACGTGGGTCCACACCACGCCGCCGTCGACCCGCCGGATCCGGGTGTCGGCCTCGGCCTCGGTCTGCTCCCCGGCCAGCAGGGCGTTGTAGCCGCGCCAGTACTCGCCGGGCTCGGTCGGGTCTATCAGGTTCCTTATGGTGCGGCCGCGGGCGGCGTAGGCGTCGACGCCGAGCATCTCGGCCAGCGCCGGGTTCACCTCCAGCACCTGACCGTGCTTGTCGGTGATGACGATGCCCAGGGCGGCGTTGCGGAAGACGGTGCGGAAGCGGGCCTCGCCGGCGCGGTAGGCGGTCAGAACGGCCTCGTGGATCGAGGCCTGCTCGGCCCGGGTCCGCTCGCGTAATCCCTCGGCGAAGGCGGAGGCCAGGCCGGCGCGCAGCGCGGAGCTGGTCTCGGGACGCAGGTAGGGCGGCAGGTGGCGGTCCAGCACCTCGACCGTGACGGCGACGCAGGCGCCCTGGAAGCAGTGCGCGTCGATGAGCGCGCCGGCCGCCTGGACGCCGATCTTGCGGGCCAGCTCGGGATCGTCGGGGACGGCCACGACCTGCTCGGCGAGCGGCGTGACGACGCGCAGCGCGTGGTCGAAGCCGAGCGGCGTGGCCGCGGCGGCGGACAGGGCGACGGCCCAGGCGCGGGCGAAGGCGTCGATGGGGCCGGCGTCGGGGTCGGAGGGGACCGTGGGAGCCGTGGGGATCGCGGGTACCGATGGCGTGGCCGGGCCGGACAGGTCGGCGGCTTCGCGGGCGGCCGGGTCGGTGGTGGTGGCGAAGCTGACGTCGACCAGGCCGGCGATGTCAGAGGTGTCGGAGGTGGCAGCGTCAGACGTGGCGGCGTCAGACGTGGTGCCGTTCGTCGTGCCGTTCGTGGAGCCGTTCGTCGTGTCGCCGGAATCGGACCGCGACGCACCGGTCTCGAAGACGGCACGAGGTGCCGCGGAAGCCCCCAGCCCGGATCCGGGATCGGAACCCCCGACCCCGAACTCCGTGTACCGTGCCACCACCGGCCGCCTCTCCGCCTGATCAGCCGGTCGTGGAGCCGGGCTTGACCCCGACAGCGGCGTAGGAAGCGTAGCGGTCATGATCCTGCTCGGCACGCGATTGCTCTTCGGCGTCCGGGCGCCACAGCTGGACCTGCACCACGCCGGGCTCCAGGATCGTGAACCCGTCGAGAAGTGCCTCTATCTCGTCGTGCGTGCGCCAGTGCATCGGTTCCGGAGAGTTGGCGTTCCACATCTGGAGCATCTTGACGGTGTCGCCGGGCTGGCCGTCGTGGGAGGCGTGCTGGACGATCAGGTAGCTGCCCGGGGCCATGGCCTCCCGCAGGGTCGCGACCAGGGTCGCGGGGTCGTCGTCGGCGGAGACGAAGTGCAGCAGCGAGCACAGGAGCACGGCGACCGGCCGGTCGAAGTCGATCAGCGCGCGGACCTCGGGATGGTCCAGGATCGCCCGCGGGGAGCGGGCGTCGGCCTGGATGAAGATCGCGTCCGGGTCGCCGTCGAGCATGGCCTCGCCGTGGGCGACCGCCACCGAGTCGTGGTCGACGTAGACGACGCGCGCGTTCGGGACCTGCTCGCGGGCGGTCTCGTGCACCGGGCCCATCGTCGGGACGCCGGCTCCGATGTCGATGTACTGGTCGATCCCGGCCGCCGCGGCGGCGCGGACCGCCCGGTGCAGGAACATGCGCACCTGCCGGGCCACGTCGGGCAGGTCCGGTTTGAAGGCGATGGCCTGCTCGGCGACCCGGCGGTCCACCTCGAAGTTGTGCGACCCGCCCAGGAAGTAGTCCCAGACCCGGGCCGAGCTGGGCTGGTCCAGGTTGATGGCGGCCGGGGCCCATTCCGGTCTGCTGTCGGTCATGTGTGGAACCTTCCGGGTGTGGGGTTCCCGCAGGTGGGGGGCGGGTGGTTCTGCCGTGGTGCCCGGTCTGGTCCGGTGGGGCCGGTGGGGGGCGGCCGGGCACCACGTCAAGGCGCTGATCTACATGTTAATCATATGTCCGGCAAGTCCGTGGACGGCTTCCTTAACCGCCTCGCCCAGAGTCGGGTGGGCGTGGATGTTGCGGCCCACTTCGTGGACCGTGAGGTCCCACTGCTGGGCCAGCGTGAGCTCGGGCAGGAGCTCGGTCACCTCAGGGCCGATGAGGTGCGCGCCGAGGAGTTCGCCGTACTTGGCGTCGCTGATCACCTTGACGAAGCCGACCGCGTCGCCCAGACCCGCGGCCTTGCCGTTGGCGCTGAACGGGAACTTGGCGACCTTGACGTCGAAGCCCTCCAGCCGGGCCTGCTCCTCGGTCCAGCCGAAGCTGGCGATCTGCGGCTGGCAGTAGGTGGCCCGCGGGACCATGACGAAGTCGATCTCCATCGTCTCCGCGCCGGCGATGGTCTCGGCGGCCACCACGGCCTGCGTCTCGGCGACGTGCGCGAGCATCACCTTGGCGGTGACGTCGCCGATGGCGAAGATGTGCGGGACGTTGGTTCGGCCGCGGCCGTCCACCGCGATCGCGCCGCGCTCGGTGAGCGCCACGCCGGTCTTGTCCAGGCCGTAGCCGTCGACGTTCGGCGCGAAGCCGATGGCCTGCAGCACCTTGTCGGCCTCCAGCACCTGCTGGGCGCCGTCCTTGCCGGTGACCGTGACCCGCACCTTGGGGCCGGAGTCGTCGATGCTGTCGACCCGGGTCCCGGTGAGCACGTCGATGCCGAGCTTGCGGTACTGGCGGGCCAGCTCCTTGGAGACCTCGATGTCCTCCAGCGGGACCATGCGCTCCAGGAACTCCACGATGGTGACCTTGACGCCGTAGCTGTTGAGCACGTAGCCGAACTCGACGCCGATCGCCCCGGCGCCGGCGATGACGATGCTCTCCGGCAGCGTGGCGGACAGGATCTGCTCTTCGTAGGTCACCACGCGCGGCGAGAGCTGGGTGCCGGGCAGCAGCCGGGTGCGCGCGCCGGTGGCGATGATGCAGTGGTCGAAGGTGAGGGTCTCGGTGGTGCCGTCGGACTTGGCGACGCTGAGCGTGCGCTGGTCCAGGAACGTGCCGCGGCCGTCGTACTCCGCGATCTTGTTCTTGCGCATCAGGTAGTGGACGCCCTTGACCCGGCCGTCGGCGACCTGCCGGCTGCGCTCGAAGGCGGCGCCGTAGTCGAAGGTGATCGGGCCGTTCGAGGAGATCCCGTAGGTCTTCGCCTCGTGCTGCACGGTGTGCGCCAGCTCCGCGTTGCGCAGCAGCGCCTTGGACGGGATGCACCCGACGTTCAGGCAGACCCCGCCCCAGTAGCGCTCCTCGACAACGGCGACCGTCTTGCCGAGCTGGGTCGCTCGGACCGCCGCTGTGTACCCGCCGGGCCCCGCGCCCAGGACGACGACATCGAAATGCGTGCTCATGGATCCGACTCTAACCGCCGGGACATATGGCACGCCTGGTGACCGGTGGGGGTGTGGGACTTACGGCGTGGAAAGGGCTGGTCCGAGGGTTGTTTGAGGGTCGGGCCGGTGGGGAAGGGCGCCCGGCCGGCGAAGGCGCTGCCGGTGGGGCCGGTGGTGTGGATGGGGCCCGGGGTCGCCGAGTGTCCGGCGCGCCGGGCCGATCGGCGGCGGCTACCTTGAGACCGTGCAGGAACTGATCACCACCCCGGCCGGCGATGCCCGCCTGACCCGCTTCGCGACGCCGTCGCGCACCAAGCGCCGCGCACTCCTGGCGCTCGGGCACGGGGCCGGCGGCGGCATCGAGGCGGCAGATCTGCAAGCTCTGTCCGCGGCGCTGCCGCCGAGCGGGATCGAGGTGGTGCTCGTCGAGCAGCCGTGGCGGGTGGCGGGCAAGAAGATCGCGCCGGCGCCGAAGACGCTCGACGAGGGCTGGATCCCGGTGGCTGAGACCTTGCGCAAGCGGGCTCGCGCGACGCCGTTCCTGGCCGGCGGACGCAGCGCCGGGGCGCGCGTGGCCTGCCGGACCGCGCTCTGCACCGGCGCGGCCGGCGTCGTCGCGCTGGCGTTCCCGCTGCATCCGCCGGGCAAGCCGGAGAAGTCGCGCGCGGAGGAACTGCTCGCCACCGGGCTGCCGACGCTCGTCGTCCAGGCCGGGGCCGACACGTTCGGCACCGCGGCCGAGTTCCCCAAGCTGCCGCCGACGCACCGCCTCGTCGGGCTGCCGGCCGGCGACCACGCGTTCAAGGTGAAGAAGGCTGATCCGCCGGTCCTGGACGCGCTGGTGGCGGCGGTCGCCGACTGGATCGACGCGCTCCTGCGGTAAGGAGTCATCTAGAGTCTGGGGCATGGACCACCCCCGAGCGATGCTCTTCGATTTCTCCGGCACCCTGATGCGCATCGAGCCGGCGGAGCGGTGGGTCCGCGCCGTCGCCGAGGAGGGCGGGCTCGCCCTGGACGACGGCGAGGTCGAGCACTGGGCTCGGCGTCTGATCGAAGCCGGGGCCTGGTACGGCGCCTATCCGACGCACGTCCCGGAACACCTCGCGGAGCTCTATGAGGCTCGCGATCTGGACGAGCCGCACCACCGGGCCTGCTACACCGGGCTGATCCGGGAGTCCGGGTGGCCGTGGCCGGAGCTGGTCGAGCCGCTGTACGACCGCAGCAACGCCGCGGAGGCGTGGCTGCCGTACCCGGACGCGCTGGACACGGTGCGCGAGGCCAAAGACCGGGGGCTGGCGACCGCGGTGATCAGCAACATCTCCTTCGACATCCGGCCGCACCTGAAGCACGCCGGACTGTTGGACCTGCTGGACGCGGTGGTGCTCAGCTACGAGGTCGGGCTGATCAAGCCGGACCCGGCGATTTTCCAGCTGGCGTGTGACACGCTCGGCGTGGACCCGGCCTCGGCCGTCATGGTCGGCGACCACGCGGCCGACGGCGGCGGGTCCGCGCTTGGCGTGCGCACTTACTACGTCGATCTGGTGCCGGTCGAGGAGCGGCCGGACGCGTTGATCAGTGTGCTGCGAGAGGTCACGGCTTCGTAGGTGGAGTTGCGGGCGGCTCGGCGGCAGCTGTGCGTTCCTCCGGCCCGCGCACCGAGCGCAGCAGCACCTCCGAGACGTCCGCGACGCGCACCGCGTCGTCGGCCTTCCCCTGCTGTTTGCGGGTGTTCACGCCGTCGGTGAGCATCACGATGCAGTAGGGGCAGGCGGCGGTCACCAGGTCCGGCGACGTGCCCAGCGCCTCGTCGGTCCGGGTCTCGTTGATCCGTGAGCCGATCGTCTCCTCCATCCACATCCGCGCGCCGCCGGCGCCGCAGCAGAACGACTTCTCGCGGTTGCGCGGCATCTCGGTGAGCTTCACACCCGGGATCGTGCCGAGGATGTCGCGCGGGGCGTCGAAGACCCGGTTGTGGCGGCCGAGGTAGCAGGGGTCGTGGTAGGTGACCGCGACGTCCACCTCGCCGGCCGGTTTGATGCGGCCGTCCTTGATGAGGCGGGCCAACAGTTCCGTGTGATGCACGACCTCGTAGTGGCCGCCGAGCTGCGGGTACTCGTTGGCGAGGGTGTTGAAGCAGTGTGCGCAGGTGACGACGATCTTCTTGGCGCCGGCGGAGTTCAGCGTCTCCACGTTCTGCGACGCCAGCTCGTGGAACAGGAACTCCTGGCCCAGGCGGCGGGCGGCGTCGCCGGTGCAGGTCTCCCCCGAGCCCAGGATCATGAACTCGACGCCGGCCTCGTGCAGGAGCTCGGCGACGTTGCGGGAGGTCTTCTTGGCGTTGTCGTCGAGCGAGCCCGCGCAGCCGACCCAGAAGAGGTATTCGACGTCTTCGGGGAGACGCTCCTCGCCTCCTCCGCCGAGGACGCGGACTTCGAAGGGCAGGCCGGCGGTCCATTCCAGGCGGGCCTTGGCACCGCGGCCCCACGGGTCGCCGTTCTTCTCCAGGTTGCGGAGCATCGTGCCGGCCTCGCGGGGGAACTCGGCCTCGATGAGGACCTGGTAGCGGCGCATGTCGACGATGTGGTCGACGTGCTCGATGTCCACCGGGCACTGCTCGACGCAGGCGCCGCAGGTGACGCAGGACCAGAGGATGTCGGGATCGATGACGCCGTCGACGTCCGCGCCGCCGACGAGGGGACGCTGGGCTTCTTTGAAGACGTCGACCGCGGTCGTCTCCAGGGCCGCCTTGGCCTCCTCGCCGTCGGCGAGCAGATACGGGGCCTTGTTCAGCGCGTGGTCGCGCAGGGCCATGATGAGCAGCTTCGGGCTCAGCGGCTTCTCGGTGTTCCAGGCCGGGCACTGGGACTGGCAGCGTCCGCACTCGGTGCAGGTGGCGAGGTCCAGCAGGCCCTTCCAGGTGAAGTCCTCGATGGCGCCGCGGCCGATCTTGTCGTCCTCGCCGGGGTCCTCGAAGTCCACGGCCTTTCCGCCGGAGTAGACCGGCAGCAGCGGGCCCAGGGCGCGGGGGCGGCGGGAGAAGGCGACGTTGAACGGGGCCAGGAAGATGTGCAGGTGCTTGGAGTGCACGACCAGCACCAGGAAGCTCAGGACCACGCCGAGGGAGGCCAGCAGGCCGACGGTCTCCAGGACGTCGTTGCCGGTCTTTCCGGCGCCGTGCAGCAGGTGACCGGCGGCCTCGCTGGCGAAGGCGCCGTGCGGGAACGGGAAGTTGCCGGTGTTGATCTGCGCGCCGCGGTAAAGCAGCAGGGTCCACATGACGTTGAAGATCATGAAGAGCACGACCCACGCGGCGGTGGTGTGCGAGCCGAAGAAGCGGGACTTGCGGCCGCGCTTGTCAGGGTTCTGCTTGATTCGGATGGCGGTGAAAGCCAGCAGGCCGACCAGGACCGCGACGATGAAGAAGTCCTCCAGGAAGCCCAGCCAGGTGTCGGTGCCGATGAGCGGGATGTGGAAGTCCCGGTCGAACAGGGCCCCGAAGCCCTCGACGATGGTGGCGCCGAGGATCATGAAGCCCCAGAAGACGGCGGCGTGCGCCAGACCCGGGCCGGACCAGCGCAGGAGCTTGCGCTGCCCGAGGACCTCGGTGAACACCGCCCACAGGCGGTTGGCCGGCTGGTCGGCGCGCCCGGGCTCGGCCGGCTGCATCGTGCGGCCCAGGCGATAGAGCATCAGCACTCGGCGTCCGGCCAGTGCGAACGCCGTGAGCGTGATCGCCGCGCCGATGATGAGTCGTACAGCCACAGGGGCCTCCGTTCGTTGAGGGATGGTGGAACGGTCAGGCGGGATCGGACATGTGTATTCGAGCCCTGCTTTGGATCTCCGCGAGCAGCGCGGGCAGGATCGCGCGCGCGTCGCCGACGACGCCGAGCTCGGCGAGCTTGAAGATCGGCGCGGCCGGATCGTCGCCGATCGCGACGACGGTCTTCGCGCCCTGCATCCCCGCCCGGTGCCGGACCGAGCCGGAGACGCCGCAGGCGAGGTAGAGGCGCGGATGGATGGTCTTGCCGGTGAGGCCGACGCGCGCCTCCGGCGGGATCCAGCCGAGCTCGGCGGCGGTGTGCGAGCCGGCCAGGGCGGCGCCGAGGGCTTCGGCGACATCGGCCAGGACGGCGAAAGCAGCGCTGGAACCGACGCCGCGTCCGCCGGCGACGACGATGTCGGCGTGGTCGAGGGTCGGGTGGGCGGGGCGGGGTTTGGGGGTCACGGTTATTCGCGGGGCGCGGGCTGCGGAGTGCTCGACGGCGATGGTGCGTAGAGCCGGTTCGCTCGGGCCCGGCTCGGGTACCGCGGCCTCGGGGCGGACGGTGATGATCGGGATGCCGCGCACGACACTCGACTCGACGAGATGGGAGTCCGCGAGGCAGCGCTGGACGGCGAGGGGCCGACCGCCGGAGCCGGGACGGACGTCGACGGCGTCGGTGATGATGCCGGAGCCGAGGCGGATCGCTAGGCGGGCGGCGGTTTCCTGGCCCCGGCGGGTGGCGGCGATGAGGATCGCCGCCGGATCGAGATCCTGCGCGACAGCCGCTAGAAGATCGGTCTCGGACACCGCGGATGCACCAGCACCAGCACCAGCACCAGCACCATGCTCGCGCATACTTGCTGGTTCGGCCACAAGCCCGTCGATCGGACCAGCGCCCGCCAAAACATGGCCGCCAGCGAGGCCCGAGTCGCGCGAGTACCAGATCTCCGTCGCGCCGTAGCGCCCCAGAACCCTGATCGTCTCCTCGTCCGGCTCCGTCGCGCACACCGCGACCGGTTCTCCCAGCCGCCGGGCCAGCGTGAGCAGGACGCACGTCGAGCGGCGCACTGTGCCCTCGCGCTCGTCGCGGTCGACGAGCGCCACCACTTTCGCCATCCGGCCTCCTTGCCGTGATGTCGGTTGTGCCTGGGTCGTGCTTCAGAGGAACTGTCGGCGGGTCAGGAAGTCGGCGATGCGGATCGCGGCGGTCGCCGGGTCTTCGGTCACGGTCGTGGTGTATGCCTCGGTGCGGGTGGTGCGGACGACCTTCGTCGCGGCCGCGGTGAGGCCGACCTCGGTGCGCTCGATACCCAGGTCGGCCAGGGACCAGGTGCGGACCAGCTTCTGGCGGGCGTCGGCGATGGCCTCGAAGCGGGGGTAGCGGGGTTCGCCGCTACGGTCGGTCACCGAGACCACCGCGGGCATCGCGGCGGTGAGGTCCTCGATCGTGTCGCCGTCGTCGCGGGTGGCGTGGAGCATGTCCTCGTCGGTGCGCAGGGTGTCGCAGGAGCACAGGGCCGGGACGCCGAGGCGTTCGGCGAGCATCGCCGGGACCACGGACATGGCCGAGTCGGTGGAGGCCGTGCCGCAGAGCACCAGGTCGAAGCCGAGTCGGCGGCAGGCGGCGGCCAGGACCAGGGAGGTGGCCGGGGCGTCGCTGCCGTGCAGGGCGTCGTCCAGGACGTGCACGCCTTCGTCCGCGCCGCGCGCCAGGGCCGTGCGCAGGGCGGCCGAGGCGCCGGGCAGGCCCATGGTCAGGGCGGTCACCTGCACGTCGAGACGACGGCAGGCGATGCGCGCGGCCTGCTCGACCGCGTACTCGTCGGCGTCCTGCAGGCGGCAGCGCACCGCCGCGCGGTCCACCGTCAGGTCCTGGGCGAACGACACCTCCCCGATGGCCTGCGGGACATGCTTGGTCAAAACGACGATCTTCATCCCACACCTCGCAACCTGCTGCGGGAGTGTAGAGGGCTGATGACCAATGGAGAAGACCCCTGACTCACGCGAGTGCGCGTCAGGGGTCTGGCGAATCTGTGTTGAATGGTGAATCTGTGTTAAATGGTGAATCTGGGGCGGGGGGGTCCCCGGGGTCAGTGGACCAGCGTGTAGCCGGCCTCGTCGACGGCGGCCTGGACGGCCTCGACCGTCAGCGGGGCGGCGCTGGTGACGGTGACCTCGCCGGTCTCCAGCACCACGTCCACGTTCCGCACGCCGTCGATCGCGCCGACCTCCTCCGTCACGGAGTTGACGCAGTGGCCGCAGGTCATGCCGGAGACGGTGTAGACGGCGGTGGTCACGTTCTCGGACACGATGGTCTCCTTCGGCTCGGCGGCGACGGCCTCTGTGGCTTCGGCGGCAGGGGTGGCACAACAGGAACAGCCCGAGGCAGCAGCCGCCTCGGGCTGGATCACGGTGAGCTGGTTCATGGCCGCAACTATACCCCCCTAGGGTATTGCGGCCGTCGGGCCCTGCTGTGATCTCGCTCACAGCAGGGCCTGAGCCGGCCGCCGGGCCGACCGCCGCTGACGACCGCCGGGGCCGACCGTCAGCGGACGTCCAGCGTCACCGCCGCCGTGTGCAGCACGCCGCCGGTCTGGAACTGCAGGTACATCCGCCACAGCCCGGCCTTCGGCAGCGTCGCCTCGAAGGTCAGGTCCGGTCCGCCGGTCGGGGTGGTCGCGATCCCGCCCTGCGGATGCAGGTGCGCCATCGCCAGGTCCCCGGCGTGGAAACCGGACAGGTGCGCGTAGGTCTCCAGATACGGCTCCAGGTCGGCCACCGGCTTGCCGCCCTCGGCCACCGAGACCTTCAACGGCATCGCCATCCCGGCCATGAGCTGCGAGGAGTCGACGGTCAGGGTGTACCCGTCGACGGTGGTCGTGGTGGACGCGGCGGGCAGCGGCCGGTCCGGAGCCGACCCCGGGGACGTCACCTGCTTGGACAGCACCAGCGGCACCGCCTTGCCGTCGGCGCCCTTGGCGATGAACTGCGCGTAGACCCGGTACGTGCCGGGCCCGGCGGCCTCGGTCGGCGCGGTCCACGTGCCGTCCGGGGCCATGGTCGGGTGCACGTGCTGGAAGCCGGACAGGTCCGAGCGGATCAGGTAGAAGTGCATGAGCTTGGTCTGCTCGGGCTCGAAGGCGGTGACCGGCTTGCCGTCGGGGCCGAGGATGCGGAAGCCGAAGCCGGCGGTCGCGACCGAGTCGGCGGTCGGGGCGAAGGTGTAGCCGTGGTCGGTGGTGGCCAGGCCGTCGCCCATGTACATGGGGTCGTCGTCGCTGTGGGCCATGCCGGCCATAGAGGACTGGTGGCCGCCGGAACCGGAGCCACAGGCGGCCATCAGCAGAATGCCTGCCAGCACCGGGACGAGCACCAGGAAACGGACACGGTTGATCGGATGCATGAGAATGGGAACCTTCCGGTGAATACGTGATCTGACGGCGGGGAAAGCCGTCTGTCACGTCCGGGAGATGCTCAGCGTGCGCAGGATCTGGACGCCGGGGCGGGGTGGACCATGCGGCCAGCGAGGGCTGATGAGACGCACGTGGAAGACGAGCCGGGGTCGCCACAGCGCTATGACGATGAGGAACAGCGCCAGGAACAAACCGGACAGGCCTTCAGGACGTAGCGGGATGCAGGTCTCGCCGGTTTGCATGTGGTCGGTCGTCGGCATCGCGCCGCTGATCGCGTCCTGGGCAGTCGCCTGCGGCGGCATGACCGAAGCCATGTGGGAGGACATCCGCATCGGCATCCCGTGCATCGACGGGGCGCTGAAGCCGTGCATCAGGAACAGGCCGGCGAGCACCGTGAACAGCAGCATCGCGTGCCACCGTCCGGGCCGTGCAGCCATCGTTCCTCCCGCGCCAGATACCAGCTACCGGTATAGGGTAACGGTCGGGAGGCGGAGACCATGGGTGCGATCACGCACGCGTTGAAGATCACGGGCTCGATGACGTGGGAGATCACCTGGGCGTTGATCCTCGGATTCACGCTCTCAGCGATCATCCAGGCGGTGGTGCGCAAGTCGACGATCGTCCGGCTGCTCGGCGACGACCGGCCGCGGACGCTGGCCGTGGCGTCGTTGCTGGGGGCGGCGTCGTCGTCGTGTTCTTACGCGGCGGTGGCGCTGGCGCGCTCGCTGTTCCGCAAGGGTGCGAACTTCACGGCGGCGATGGCGTTCGAGATCGGCTCCACGAACCTGGTGCTGGAGCTCGGCGTGATCCTGTGGCTGCTGCTGGGCTGGCAGTTCACGCTGGCGGAGTTCATCGGCGGGCCGATCATGATCGTGGTGCTGGCCGTGCTGTTCCGCCGGTTCCTGACGCCGCGACTGGTGCGGGAGGCGCGAGAGCAGGCGGACCGCGGGATCGCGGGCTCCATGGAGGGACACGCGGCGATGGACATGTCGATCGCCGGGGACGGCCCGTTCCTGCGGCGGCTGCTGTCGCGCGCCGGGTTCACGTCTGTGTCGCACGTGTTCGTGATGGAGTGGGCCGCGATCCTGCGGGACCTGGTGGTCGGGTTGTTCATCGCCGGGGCGATCGCGGCGTGGGTCCCGGACTCGTTCTGGCGGCACTTCTTCCTGGCCGGGCACCCGGTGCTGGCCGGGGTGTGGGGGCCGCTGGTCGGGCCGCTGGTGGCGGTGGTGAGCTTCGTGTGCTCGATCGGGAACGTGCCGCTGGCGCTGGTGCTGTGGAAGGGCGGGATCAGCTTCGGCGGGGTGACGGCGTTCATCTTCGCGGACCTGCTGATCCTGCCGATCCTGAACATCTACAAGAAGTACTACGGCCGGCGGGCGGCGTGGTTCCTGCTGTGGACGTTCTTCATCGCGATGGCCGGCGCCGGGTACGTCGTGGAGCTGCTGTTCGAAGCGTTCGGGTGGGTGCCGGGGCGGGGCGGGATGGCCGTGATGAGCGAGGGCGTGAAGTGGAACTACACGTCGTGGCTGAACATCGCGTTCCTGGTGCTGGCGCTCGTGCTGGTGGTGCGGTTCGTGCGAAGCGGGGGGATGGCGATGATGCGGATGATGGGCGGCGGGCCGGATGACATGGCCGGGCATTCGCATGGGGACGGGCCCGGGGAGGAGCACGGGGGCGAACACGAGCACGGCGCGATGCACCATGGCGAGCACTAGAGGCACGTCACCGACGTTTGGGCGAGAATACCGACCATGGTCGACTCTGCGAACTCCTATCTTCTGGTCGGCGGCTACGGCGCGGGCGTGCACTGCCTGCGCTACGACGCCGCCGGCACGCTGTCCCCGGTGTCGTCGGTGGACATCGCCGATCCCTCCTACGTCGTCTACGACGACGCGCGCGGCGTCCTGACGGCGGTGGTGGAGCAGGAGCCCGAGGGCCGGGTCGCCTCGGCGCGCTTCACCGTCGCCGAGGGCGGCGCCGACGTGCGCGACCAGACCGCCAGCGGCGGGGCGGCGCCGTGCCACCTGGCGCTGCACCCGGACCGGAGCACGCTGTTCGTCGCCAACTACGTCTCCGGGACGGTCGGCGTCTTCCCGCTGGACGCCGACGGCCGGGTCATCGGCTCCGAGCCCGCGCAGCTGATCCAGCACAGCGGCTCCGGGCCGCGCGCCGACCGGCAGGAGGGCCCGCACGCGCACCAGGTCGTGGTGTCGCCGTCGGGGCGCTGGCTGCTGGCCGTGGACCTGGGCACGGACACGGTCTACGTCTACGCCTACGAGCACGGCCGCCTCTCGGCGCAGAGCCACGTCACCCTGCCCGGCGGCTCGGGCCCGCGCCACCTGGCCTTCCACGGCTCCGGGAACCACTTCTACGTGCTGAACGAAGTCTCCTGGACGATCGCGGTATGCGCCTGGGACGAGGCGACCGGCGTCGGCCACGCGGGCGTCCAGGTGCAGAGCCGGGCCGAGGTGGACCGCGTGAAGTCCGACCACGCCTGGTGCGCGGCGATCCGGGTGTCCGCCGACGACCGCTTCCTGTACACCTCCAACCGCGTCGACGACACCATCGCGGTGTTCGCGATCGTCGAGGACGGCGCGGGCCTGGTACCGGTCGAGGTGGTGCCGGCCGGCGGTGCCTGGCCGCGGGACATCGTGCTGTCCCCGGACGGGACGCTGCTGTTCAGCGCGAACCAGCACTCTGACTCGATCACGGTGTTCCGGGTGGACGGCGAGAGCGGGCGGCTGACGCCGGTCGGGACGCCGTACGAGGTCAAGACGCCGGCGTCGCTGCTGCCGATCTCGGCCTGACCGCGGAAGAACCCGAGGGGAACCGCGGCGGCGGTGACGGCACCGCCACCGCGGTTCTCCCCTCCGGGGACTTCAACTCGATCGAGCGGGTGTTCTCTTCCGGAGATCGGATGGCAAAGAGAACCCGATCCCGACGAGAGCCGACCTCAATCCGAATCCGTCGCGGCGAGCACGGCCATCCTGCGGCCGTCGGGCCGGACGGCGACCAGACCGATGTCGCAGATGATCCCGGAGTACCAGGGCGCGTCCGCGTCGAAGCGATACCAGGCGCAGCGCTGAGCCGACCGCGCCACGTCCAGGGGCCCGGCATCCTCCGGCGCTCCGGCGAGCGCGGCCAGCGAGCGCCAGGCGAACAGGCGGCTGTAGGCGCCGAAGCGGCCCCGGCCGCGGGCGCCTCCGTCCAGGGCCGCGTGGAACAGAGCCCACCAGGCCTGGTCCACGGAGATGCCGGAGACCGACAGCCGGACCGGCATGTCGCCGGGT
>NZ_JBGCCM010000070.1:0-26262 GCF_041262085.1 Catenulispora sp. GAS73 | reverse complement strand
GGGGCCGACCTCCGGCATACTTCGGGTACAACGAGGCGAAATCCGTCGGCGTCGAAATTGTGGATCACATCGCGGACCCGGTCCTCGCCGGTGAACGTGACCTTGGCAATCTTCGCCACGGGCATCTTCTGCGCTGAGAGCAACACCATCTGCGCCCGACGCCAGGTCACCACCGACCCGGTGCCCCGCCGCACTATCCGCAGCAACCGACGGCTCTCGTCGTCATCGATCTCTCGAACCCGGACCCGCTCAGCTATCTGCCAAGTCTGATACACCCGCCCCATCGGCGGGACTCACCACACTGACGGGGCGAACGTTGCCTGATACGGCACTAGGTCGGGCACGGTGGGCGGTTGCACAGCCCTGGCAGGGTCGAGGGCGTGGTGGCCGGCCGCGTGCAGGGGCAGGAAGGCAAGGGCGCCCACGGGGCACCACCAAATACGGGGCCAAGGCTGGTTGTCGTGGGGGGCGTCGGTGTGGCCCAGGTGAGTCAGGACAGGTTCTGTGACGGTGTCCCAGAGCCAGGCCAAGGTGGCAAGGATTTCGCGTTGCGCGGCTTGCCTCGCCTCAGGGTCCGTTGCGGGGTCGATCGCAGTGGTGCGTGCGGCGTGCAGGCGGTTGGCATGGTCGTACGCAGCTTCGTGGGTCAGGCTGGTCAGTGCGATGGTGTGGACGGGCTCGGGGGTGTCGGTCAGGATTAGAGCATCGGCGCGGGTCGGACTGGTAGTGACGAACACGACGGGCCCGTCCTTGGCGTTGCGGGCCAGAGTGCTGATGGAGGGCGCACGGAAGAAGTCGGAGAATCCGGGTATCAAACGGATCTCATCGAGCAGCAGTTGCCAGGCCGTGTGGGCTTCGCTGCGTTGATCGGCTACGTTTTGGCTGGCCATTGAGGTCTGCTGGCTAGCATCGGGTGTAGCCGTGAGTGTTGGTGCCGCAGGGCCGGTGAGCTCGAGGTCATCGAGTCGGTTGCGCAGCTGTTCAAGCCGGTCGGCTAGGTCGGGGGCGTGTTCGCGCAGGCGAGTGTGGTCAGCGCCGCGCAGGCCGAGGATCTCAGCGGCCAAGACTCCTCGTGTGCGCTCGAGCAGTTCCACCGCCCGTGTCGGCTGGCCGGCGTTCAGCGCCGCGGCGGCGACCTCACCGGCCAGGTCGGCCAGTCGGCCGAGCTGATACGTGCGGTCTACCCGGGCCAGGCTACCTGGGGCCATCGTGTCCACCAGTTCGATGGCCGCCTCCACGAACCGCAACCCATCCTGGGGATCCTGCGTTTCAGCGGCGAGTTCAGCGAGCTGCCGATACGCAGCTATTCGGGCAAATGTCGATCCTTGGGGGCTGAAGGCCGCTTCCTGATACCCGCGCTGTGCTTCGGCTAGCACGTCCTGCTGCCCCGTACGTCTGAATAGCTGGTGAAGCGCCATCCCGAGGTTGTTCAGTCTCACGGCGCGGTCGGGGTGACCTTCGGGGGTGGCATCCACCGCTGCCCGACACACGCGTATCGCCTCGACCTGCACGGCCGAAAGCTTTGTGCGTTTGAAGAACTCCTGCAGCGCGGCCCCGAGGTTGTTCAGTCTCACGGCGCAGTCGGGGTGACCCTCAGGGGTGGCAGCTACCGCTGCCTGGCCTACTTGGACGGCTTCGGCCAGCGTATCCACCCGGCCGCTACGCCTGTAAAGCGCCTGCAACGCGGCCCCGAAGTTATTCAGGCGTCTGGCGCGCTCGGGGTGATCCTCGGGGGTAGCGGTAGTCGCGGCCCGGCATACTTCCACCGATTCAACCAGCACATCCAGCCGCCCAGTACGTTCAAACAACGCCTGGAGCACGATCCCAAGATTATTCATGTGCCCGGCATGGGCGGGATGGTCTCTGGGCGTGGCCTTCGTCGCTGATCGTCCCAAATCCACTGACTCAACCAACACATCCAGCTGCCCGGTATGTCTGAACAACGCCCACAGCGCTACCCCGAGGTTCGCCATATGGTCGGCACGGTCGGGGTGATCTTCGGGAGTGGCATCCACAGCCGCCCGGCCCGCCCCCACCGCCTCGATCAACACCTCTAGTTGGCCGACGCGGTCGAAAAGCACGCGCAAGGCGAGGCTAAGGTTGTTTAGAAGCCCGGCACGGCCGACGTGGTTCTCGGGGGCGGCGGCCACCGCAGCCTGACCCAGACTCACCGCCTCGACGAGCGCCTCTTGCTGCCCTGTGCGCTCGAACAGTGCCCGCATCGCGATACCAAGATTGTTCAGGTGCCCTGCACGATTGGGGTGATCCTCGGGGCTGGCGGCCAGCCCCATTCGCCCCACCTCTACAGTCTCGACCAACACATCCAGCTGCCCGTTTCGCTCGAACAGCGCCTGTAGCGCGATCCCAAGATTGTTCAGATGTCCAGCGTAGTAGGCGGCTTCCTCGGGAGTGGCAGCCACTGCGTCTCGACCTGTCTGCACCGCCTCGAACAGCACTTCTTGCTGGTCGGTTCGCTCATACAACGCCAACAAGACGGTCCCGAGGCTATCTAGGCACGCGGCACGGTCGGGGTGATCCTCAGGGGTGATCGCCAGCGCCGCTCGTCTCACCGTCACCGTCTCGACAAGCACTTCCTGCTGCCCAGTGCGCGAGTACAGCGTAGTCAGCGCTCGACCGAGGCTGCCAAGGACAGCGGCGCGGTCAGGGTGGTCTTCGGGGAGCGCAGCCACGGCCGACCGCCCCATCTGTACTGCCTCGACTAGCACGTCAAGCTGCCCTGTGCGCTCGAAAAGAGCCCGCAGCGCGCCGCTTAGGTTGTTCAAGTGCGTGGGCCGGTCGGGGTGATCTTCGGGCGTTGCGGCCACTGCAGCACGGCCTACGACTACGGACTGAGCGAGCACTTCTTGCGCCCCGGTGCGCCAGGACAGTGTTTGGAGCGTGCCGCTAAGGCTGCTCAAGGATCGGGCATAGTCGGGATGATCTTCAGGAGCGGCGGCCGCAGCGGCTCGGCCCACCTCCACCGCCTCGACCAGCACGTCCAGCTGCCCGGTCCGGTCGAACAGTGCCCGCAGTACTATCCCGAGGTTGGTCAGGTGCCCTACGCGGTAGGGGTGGTCCTCGGCCGTTGCGTCCACCGCCTGCCGGCACAGTGATGCCGCCTCGGCCAACATCTCCTGCTGCCCAGTACGGCGGGACAGCGCCGTAAGCGCGCCCGCAAGGTTGATCAGGACTGCAGCGCGGTCGGGGTGGTCCTCCGGGGCGGCGGCAACCGCTGCGCGCCCCACCGCCACGGCTTCGTTCAAAATCTCCTGCTGCCCCTTGGCATGAAAAAGCGACAGCAGCGCGCCGCCAAGGTTGTTCAGGCGCCCGGAGCGAATGGAGTGGTTTTCGGGGGTGGCGGCTACCGCCGCGCGCCCTACTTCTACCGCCTCAACCAGCACGTCTAGCTGTCCCGTTCGCCTGGACAGCATCTGCAGCGCGATCGCGAGGCTGCTCAGGCTGTCGGCACGGGCGGGATGGTCTTCAGGGGTAATGGTCACCGCCGCCCGTCTCACCTGCACTGTCTCAATCAGAGTTTCGAGCTCCCCAGTTCGCTCGGACAGCATCTGCAGCGCGATCCCGAGTTCGTTCAAGACAGCGGTGCGGTTGGGGTGGTCTTCGGCGGTGGCGGCCATCGCGGCCCGGCCAACCTGTACCGCCTCGACCAGCGTTTCCGATTGCCCGGTGTGCTCGAACAGCACGCGCAACGCCATCGCGAGGTCGTGCAGGACCATGTCGCGTCCGGGACGGTCGTCGGGGACGGCGGCCAGAACAGCACGAAATAGTGCGACGGCCTGCTCAAGCAGCTCGCTCTGTCCGGTGCGCTGGTAGGCAGCGAACGCGCTGATAGCCCGACGAGTCATCGACCCGGGCTCCGTGTCGGTATCCGAGTCGTCCACGGCCTGGCCGTCGAAAAAGCGGCGCGCTGCTTCCGGGACAGCAAACGGGCGTGCCGCATTGACAAAACGTAAAAACCTCAGGGCTGCGGTTAGATCCGCCTGGTCCAGGCCTTCCGGCAGCGCCTGGTAGCGCAGCCAGTGATACCAGCCCAGAGCGTGCGCGGCATCCAGATCGCTGTCAGCATCGGGTACCGCGGCGCGCACATCCTCGGCGGCGCGTGTCGCCTTCGAACCCAGAATCCTCTCAACATCTTGAAAGCTACGGACCAACTCATCGCGCAATGCGGCCAGCGTCGCCTGACGGTCCGACATGAAGCCCCCAGCTGATCGGCTGTACCGCAGAAACAAACCACAGCCACAGCAGAGGCACCTGCTGCGGCGCAGACGATACGCAGTGTACGAATCGTATCCGCGTGCAAGCCGACCGTCGCGGGCTTCATCCCATCCGGTCGTGACGAAACCGTGCCTGGGCTGCTCAAGACGGCGGCCAAGGCTCGCGGTTAGCAGGCTTGGAAAACCGCAGACGCAACACCTCACTCGTGTCCAGACCAAGCGGTCCGTGTCATCGGCCCGAAGCACATCACCGCAGCCGACGCGTGGGCGTGGGCCACACAGCTCCGCAGCCTCAGACCGACGCAACTCTTCAAGCACTTGAATCTGCTGTGAGGGATACACGCCGGTCTCGGCCGAATCTCTCGGAACCGTCAGACGGTTGGTGCGGCGGCGGATAATCAGCGGACACTCAGATCGGGCTATGAGATCACCCGTGTCATGAACGCCCGCCGTCTCGCCCTCTCGCCGCGGAGGATCTCGACGTCCGAGTTAGTCGCCGCGGCGGCGTGCCGGCGCGGGATAGTCCCGGCCGAGGTCTCGCACCCCGTCCCGGAGCGTCCGCACCGTGATGCTCACCGACGAGATCGTCCAGCAGTTGGAGACGCTCCGCCGCCGGTGAGACGTGGGTCGATACGGGGTTTGTGTTCACCCGGACGGACGGGACCTGCATACACCCTGCCTGGGCGCCGGCGTGGTTCAAGCAGCTGGCCCGAGAGGCCGGTCTGCCGCCGATCCGACAGCACGATCTACGCCATGGTGCCGCGTCCCTGATGCTGTCCGCCGGCGTGGACATCAAAGTCGTCGTCGACGTACTTGGCCATTCCAGCACCGGCATTACTCGTGATATCTACACCTCGGTGTTCGCCCCGCTCAAATGGCAGACGATCGATGCGGTGGCCGCGCTGCTGGCCGCTAACAGGCCAACAGCGCCGACAGGTCGAGCGCGGCGGCGCGGTGGCCGCGACGCCATGCCGAGCAACCGCGGCGGTGTGTACGGCCGGAGCCCCGCCACGGCTGCCGGGAAGGAGTATCACACACGAACGTCGAAGGCATAAGCGGCACTCAGCCGTGCTCTGGTCACGAGAGCCTGGAACAGCTGAGGCCTGGGAAGGCGCAGGTTGGAGGAGGTGTTTTGAGTCGTTCCCTGGTCCACACCCTGGTCCACCGACATCAACGCCCGATATACCCGAATCCTTCGAGCCGAAATCCGCTTGAATCAGGGCCGAGTCGAAGCCCTCTGACTTTCCGGACGGCGGCTGATCCTCAGCGGAACCTGGTCCAATCCTGGTCCACACCCCTGACGGATCGTCAAGAGGTTCAACCACTGCAAGATCTAGAATGCAAAATCCCAGCTCAGTGGCCTGAGCTGGGATATGCTACGGGTGCGCCGCCAGGGACTTGAACCCCGAACCCGCGGATTAAGAGAGGCTTGGACGAAGAGCGCTGGTCGCAGCTACGTCGATCGCCGGCGCTCTCTCTGGTGCGACACGGAAGGCAGCGACGGCACGAGGGTTTTCGAAGCCGTCCGCATCCTCGTCAACCAGACCTATAAAATGCAGGCCTGATCGCAGGGTTCTCTCTTCTCCGGTCCTCGTGACCCATTCCTACCGCCTTGGGGTGCCGTGTCCTCTCCGACTGACACATCGGGGTCTCGGCGTGGGTGGCGCAGATGGGTTGTCGTCGTCAGCCCGCTGTTCCTGATCGCCGTCGCTGTGCTCGCGCTGTTCGCTGATCTTCGCGTTGAGGATGCGACAGCCGGCGTCGGGTCGGCGCCGACCACGCCGCTGCAGTTTGGTGTCTATGTCAGTGCGGAGTCGGAGAAGTCGCTCGATGCGCTGCTAGGCGGCTTCGCGTCGGCGGGCTCGCCGTCGTGGCAGCTTCAGATCGAGGCCAATTACCGGGGACAGGACGGGCTAGAACTTCCGGGCGACAACGTACCAGGCGTTGCCCAAGCAGAGTTCTCATTCGGCCCGCCGCCGTCCGGTCTACTCGGCTACACCGCTATCGGGCTCACCGAGGACAGCATGGACGGAACACTGCCGAACGCCGTCGACATCGTCTTCATGTTTCCGGACGGGGCGCTCAGTGGACCGTCCGAAACGTGTGCCGAGTGGGACGTCGCGGGCACCAAATACAGCATCGCGGGCACGATTTTCGCGGGCGGGCACGGCTTTCCCGACATCCTGCTCTGCCATATCCCCGCGATCTCGGTGTTCACCTCGCTGAAGGTCACCGCATTCGGCATGGTGCCGGTCAAGTCGCTCGTACCGTCCTCGGTCGGAACCAGCGCCATCTCGGTCACCAATCCGCGGATTCTCGAGACAACGTCGTTCCAAGACCGCCCAGGAGCCATACCCAAAGGCCTTATGTATGGCCTCGGGCAGGAATACGAACTCTACCTCCAACCCCCGAGCGGCTCGAAGTTCACTGACATCGAGCCAGGATCGACCGGGATCGGACTGCGGTCCCGAGAGATACAGATGAGTCCCGGCGGATCAATGGCCGCAAGCATGGTCGATTCACGGCGTCACAATGTCATCGATATCCTTCAACAGGCGCTGCTCCTTCTCAGCGGTACGCTGTTCGGGCTCGTCCCCGCAGTACTCCCCTTTGCCGCTAAAGCACGCCGCGGACCACAGGACCCCGCCAAATGGCAGGATCCTGCTAAACAGCCGGCGCCGGCCATAGAATCCGACGCCGGCGAGTCGGGATGACGCCCTGATGTGGCGCCACGGGAGGGATGCCGGCGATGGCAAAGAGTTGCAGGCCACGGTCATAAGGGCGCGCCATCGGGGATGCGCGGCGCGGTGAGTCGTCAAGGGATGCGCCCCGGTCTGGGACGTCAGCGGCACCTTGTCCCTGGCGTTGGTCGCTTCGTATTGCAGAGGCTATCGACTACTGACTGGACTGGGACCTGCTGTGCACAGCGTCAGCAGGTCGCTGTGCGGTTGTCCACAATTATCTGGACCTCCGCGAGCTCAGCGAGGCGTCCTGCCGACTGGGCGCGGGCTCGAAGTCTGGGATTGCCTTGCGCAACGACCTGCCGTCGTCGGTGGTGGTGTGGACCCCGGAGCAGACTGCGACGTTCCTGAAGCGCGCCGCCCGGCTCGAGTTCTACGCGCTGTTCCTGCTGCTGGCGTTCACCGGGATGCGCCGCGGCGAGGCGGTCGGGCTGTGCTGGACGGACCTCGATGCTGAAGCAAGGACCGCGCAGATCCTGCGGCAGGTGGTTCAGATCGGCTGGGCTACTCAGGTTGAGGCTACTCCGGGCCTCCGACCGGGACTATGCGAGATGGCTACGTGGTTGACGAAGTTCCCGGCCTGGGGTCGCTGTGCGAGGACGGAACAGTTAGCGAATCCGTTGGTAGCGGAACCTGCTCCCATCACGACGGCATCGCTCTTTTGCGCTGATGCGCGATGACGTGCACCTGACTTCGATTCCTGACCTCAACGACTGGTAGCGGGCGTGGCCTACTCCCAATGGTCCTTGGTCTCATCGATATCGCTCATCTTATTTCTACATCATGTACCAAACCCAGGGGGCCTTAGCTTGCTCCAACGTGATTTCCAACGGCGGGGCAGTACCCTCAATAATTTTGTAAAACGGCCTCGACGGGACGTGTATCGAGAACTTGTAGACGCACCTGCCGTTATCGTCGAGATAGACGCTGGAGCTGTTCCCCAGCGCGACGATAGCGCCCGTTTGGTCTTCGATGGTGAGCGCTACAGACGTCGGGTCGCATTGCCAGCCCGGAGAGTGTGTGTTCATCCAGTAGGCGCCCACAGCCAAGTCGAACGAGTCATCACCCCCGCAGCCCGAGAGCGCTACTGACTTTGAATGCGTGATGTCGTCGCGGGTCAGGGCGGGTGGATGACCAGGCCGGTCTCGGCGAGGCAGCCGTCGACGAGCTCGGGCCGGTACTGGATCCGTTTGAGCGCGAAACGGACGGTGCTGGCCAGCTCGTCCAGGCCGACCGGGACCAGGTTGGCCAGCGGGCCCCGCTTGATCAGCGACCAGATACCCTCTGTGGGGTTGATCTCCGGGGCGTACTTGGGCAGCGCTATCAGAGTCAGCCAGGCGTGTTCGGCGGCGAATTCAGTGATCCCAGGCATCCAGTGGGTGCGTGCGTTGTCCCAGATCACGATCAGCGGGGCGCCGAGCTGCTGATGTGCGGCAGTCAGTAGGTCGCGGTAATCGGTCCAGCCGAAGCCCTTCTTCTCGTTCTTACGGCCGTGGTAGACCAGCAGGCGGTAGAACAGGCGCGAGCGGTGTCCGGGCCGGTAGCAGGTCAGGCCAGCGATGTTGACCCGGCCCGAGCCGCGCCCGCGGACCGTGACGATCGGCGTCTGCCCACGCCTGGCCCAGGTCTTGGCATGCGGCGGCCTCAAGACGCACCCAGACTCGTCCTCGAACAAGATCCATGCCCCTGAAGCCGCGGCTGCCTTTCCACGGCCGGCCACACCTCCTTCTTCCACAACTCGATGGCCGCTTCGTCCCGCTCGACGGCACGACGCGCCGGGGCCTGCCAGGACCAGCCGTTACGGCGCATCAACCCCCACACTCCGCGGATCGTGTACGACTTGTGGAACCGGCGACCGATGACCGTCTTGATCCTGGCCAGCGTCCAGCGCTGGTCGTCCCAGCCGTGTGTGGCCGGACCCTTGCGCAGCTCGTCCTCCAGGACCTGGAACTGCGCCGGGCTCAGCTTTGGCAGCGACGCCGGCCCCTTGGAGTACAAGCCCTGCTCGCCGTCGGCTTCCCAGGCCGCACGCCACCGCTCGATCGACCGCACCGAGACCCGCAGCGCCTTGGCCACGGCCTTGTTGCCATCACCGGCTTCGAAGAAGTCCATAGCCGACAGCCGGACCTGCTCGCGGAACTCGCGCTCTTTGGCGGTCAGACCCCCACCCTGCGGATACCTCACACCTACGACGTACCGCAGGGATCAAGACCTGTCAGTACACGACATCACGCATTCAAAATCAGTAGTGCCGCGCCGACTACCCCAGCCGCTATCGCGCAGACACTTCGTTTGAACATCCTGGCTCCCTCCCCATTATTTGATTTTCGGTGGCGATAGTGCCGTCCGACTAGCCGCAGTAGGTCTTCGTCGCTTGAGTCGCAATACTATTGGCCTGGTCGAGGAGTTTTTGCACCTGCGACTTGTAGTCTGCGGCCTTGCTGTTCCAGCCTGCCGTAACTTGACTGACCTTGTCCGTGACACCCTTCGCGGCGCCGTCAGTTGGGGGAGACGCGACCGTAAAACCAGGCACGGCCGCGCTGTCCTGCTGATAGCGCTTAAGTGCGCTGGACACATTGGCAACGGTGTCGGACAGTTGACCGACAGCCGTAGCGAGGTACGTCTGTTCGTTGCCGATGTAGTTCAGGTCGTTCTCGACGTAGGTCGCATCGTTCTGCGCATAGGTGGCGTCGTCGCAGGCGGCGTAACTCTCGGACTCGGTAGCCGCCTTCGCAACATAGTCCTGGCCTTCTTTGAAGTTCTTCTGTGCCTCGGCGAGGTCTGAATCGAACCCTGAGAAGTTGTAGCTCTTGGCCATCGCCGAGTTCGCCGCTTCGACAGCCGTAGCAAAGGCGTCGGCGTCGGTGCTGATTTGCTGCTCGGCCTTGTCTCTTGCTGCGGCGTCGGCGGCCTGCGATGCAGAGGCTTCGGAGGCGGAGGCTCGCGAGGCGGACGCGGACGCGGAGGCGGAAGCGTTGGACTGGGCCTGCCCCTGGAGCGCGGCAACGTCGTGGTTGTAGTCGGCGGCCGTACCGGGGTGGAACGTCAGGGTCTGGATGCTGCCCCCGGGCCAGGGGTAGCGCAGCGACATCGTTGCTCCGTCGAGGGTGCCGGAGATCGTCGTGGAGCCGCTGAGGATGTTGCCCAGGATCGTCAGGGTGATGGCGGTGCCATCGATGGTCCCTGTGAGCGATAGGTGCATCGGGGAGACCTGGGTCGCACTGCCGTCATTAATCCCCGCGCTGTCTTCGGTGCCTGTGAGGGTGTTCCCGGTGCGAGTAAGCGAGATGAAGATGACGCTGGTGTTATCGGCATAGATCCACGTTGGCGTGATACCGCTGGCGGTCCGCGCTGTCGCGGTGCTGTTGGAGCACGCGGCCGTACACGCGATAACCAGCGCCGCTATGGCATGAGCGACGACTCGTCGCATAGTGACCCCTCACCCGATGACCCCGCGACCGCGACGTTATCGGAGCGCAACGGCATGTGGGAAGCGGTCGCTTGTCGGGGGCGTGGTGGACGCGTCCAAGCACTCAAGGCGCCACGGCCCGGCCGCCCTGCCATTGGGTAAGCACGGCCTCGTTCCTGGTCTGCTCTCCGGTGTCTGCGTCGATGCCGAACCGCCCGAACACAGTCGTGATGTCGAGCGCTGCTACGGCCCGCCACAGGGTCGTCCGGCGCTGCCGCCATGGCTGCCTGAGCGATCACACCGGCCGCGTACGCCTGCACTGCCGGGTAGTCCGGCGCGCCGCCGTAGCAGGCATCCCACGCAGCTAGGAACGCCGCCTCATCCATCCCGGCGTTTACTAGCTGCACCGCACCCGGCGCCCACTGCCCCACACCGTAGACACCTTCGGTATCACATGCGTCCTGGGCGAACTGTTCCACCCCAGCGGCGACGCTGAACACGTGCCGGGGTGGGTTCGGCAAGGTGCGGGCAGCGTGCACGGTGGCCACGTCGTCCTTGTAGACGCCAGCGGAGAGCAGGTCCCGCAGGCCCGTAGGCGGTCGTTCGGGATCAAGCGGAGCAACAGGTAGCCCGACAGCCTGTGCGGCCTCTGCAGCTCCGGCCACGACGTCGCGGCCGAACACCCTGCGTTTGGTGGCGGTATACAGCGGCCCGCCGCCGAGTCTGCGGAGAACGCGCCGCACAACATCATTACCTTGGTGGGCGTGGACGTGTCTCCGTCGTCGGGTCGGTTTCACCCGTGGGAGCTGCTGATGTTCGAATTCTTTGAGGACGGTTCGTCCGGCTGGCCGTCTCGGGCGTGCGCATGACGACCCAGGACACGGTGAAGGCGACTGATGTCCGGGTGCGCAAGGGGCGTTGGATCTTCCGGGACATGCACCCGCGCGGCTGGTCCCTGATCACGTGCCGCAACCCAGAGCTGTACGCCGAGGGCCGGGTGCACATCGCCGTGAACAACCGAGGCACGTCGTGCGACGTCCTGCTGACCCCCGGCACGGACGTGCTGATTCGCAGCTATGCCGGTGGCGGGCTGACCGAAAATCTCTTCCTTGAAGGGGCTTCTAGAACTACATTCTTGACGTATCCCCTAGAAGATCTACCATGGAGGCATGACTAACACCGAGAGTCGGCTACTGCCGACAGGGACCTGCTGGTGTGGCTGCGGAGCCGAGGTCGGCATCGGATCTTTCTTCGCGCAAGGACACGACAAGATCGCTGAAGCCGCTCTTCTGGTGGCCCGGTACGACGGCCAAGTCGCCCGGCTCATCGCCCACCATGGGTTCGGCCCCGACAAGTCCGTTCGCAAGGCCGCACTCGAAAGCGGCAGCAAGTGGCAGCGGTGCCCGGTCCCAGGATGCAACTACGACGGCACACCTGCCAGCATCCGCACCCACCGCGCCAAGGCCCAGCACTAAGGACTGGTAACAAAGTGATCTGACAGTTGGCCGGACGTAATGACGTGCCAGTGCTCGGTGGCCGACCGGACTGGGCGGCGGAGGAGTCGTTGCGGGCTACTGTTCCGCAGCGAAGTCGGCCAGGAGTTCGGCGATCCGGCGTGGGGCGTTGGTTACCGCCGCGGAGTAGCGAGCCCGGTAGTACGGAAGCGCGAGCATCTCCATGGACAGGGCCCAGCCGCGAGCGCGTACCCACGCGTGCTCGTCGATCTCCAGTGCGTCGCGGAAGGCGCGCCGTGAGTCGCCGCTGAACAGGGACCAGGCGGCCAACAGGTCACCGGCGGGGTCGGCGGCACGCGCGGTGGCGAAGTCGATGACCGCGGTGAGCCGGCCGTCGGCTACCAGGACGTTGCCCGGTATGAGGTCGCCGTGGATCCACCGCGGCGGCCCATTCCATGGACCAACTGCGAGCGACGCCTCCCATGCAGCCAGGACCAGCCCATTGTCGAACTCGTCCTGGAGTTCCTCCAGCGCCGCGCGGAAGAGCTCGTCGCGCGGTGCCAGCGGCGTGCCACGGCTGAACGGATCGTCCGGCGGGACTGGGGCTACGGTCGCGTCGATTGCCTGCAGGCGGTGGACGAACTCGGCGAGGTCGCGTGCCGCGGCCAACGGATCGGCGAGCAGATCCAGTTGGAACGTTGCGCCTTCCAACCAGCAATGCGTGGTAGGCGGACGGCCAGGTCGCCGCCCACACGAAACCTCACATTGCCCGTACTCGAGGACGTGACCAGCCGACACCTCGGTGTTCGCGCCGCTCAAGTGGCAGGCGATCGACGCCGTGGCTGTGCTGCTGGCCGCCAACAAGCCGACAGTGCCAACCGCGCCCGCTCGACGGCAGGCCGACCCACCGCGTCCACCAACCGCGTCGGCGCGAACCGTCGCGGCCGTGCCACGACGGCCGGGAAGGAAAATCACACGTGATTGTCGAGGGTATGAGCGGCACCAGGCCGCGAGCTGGCCATCAGAGCAGGAGAAGGGTGAAGAGTGGGAAACCGCAGGTCGGAGTAGGTGTTTCGAGTCGTTCCCTGGTCCACACCCTGGTCCACCGACCTCGGCGCCCGAAATGCCCAAATCCCGCGGATCAGAATCCGCGGGAATCAGGGCAGAGTCGAAGCCCTCTGACTTCCCGAACGACGGCTGATCCTCATCGGAACCTGGTCCATTCCTGGTCCACGGCACTGACGATCCGTCAAGAGGTTCAACCTCTCCAAGATCAAAAACACAAAACCCCAGCTCACGGTTATGAACTGGGGCCTGCTACGGGTGCGCCGCCAGGGACTTGAACCCCGAACCCGCGGATTAAGAGAGGCTTGAGTGGAACCCGCTGGTAGGAGAAGTGCGTACACCCTTCGCAAGCCTCCCATTCGGCGGCGGTTGTTGCGTCCGGTCGCGATCTGACTGGCGCTTGCCAGTGAAGGGCGTGGACTCGGGATGGTGTGGCGGTGGACATATGCGGTGGCAGGTCCGCGTGGAGCTCGAACCCGAACACTCCTGCTTGTACGCGATTGGGCCCGATGGGTGGGCTGAGGCAAACGGCCTGTTCCTCCGGTGCCTCGGGATTGATGAGAAAGCGACATTGGAAGGAACCCTCTTACTTTCTGCTTGCCCGAATCGGGTCGCTTTGAGAAGCTTCCCATATGATGCATCGGCCGTTGGGCGGTAGCGGAATCACGGTCAGCGCGATGGGGATGGGCTGCTGGGCCGTTGGCGGCCCCTTCTGGACAGGCACGGTGCCGAACGGCTGGGGCAAGGTGGATGATGACGAATCAGTGCGCGTCATCCACCGGGCGCTCGAGCTCGGCGTAACCTTGTTCGACACAGCGGACGTCTACGGTGCCGGTCACGGCGAGCGCGTCCTGGGAAAAGCGCTACGTGGTCACCGTGACGCCGTCGTCGTAGCCACCAAATGGGGTAACCGGTTCGACGAGGACACCCGTCAAGTCCTCGGAACCGATGGCAGTCCCGGCTATATTCGCAGGGCCCTGACCGCCTCTCTCGCGCGGCTGGGCACCGATTACATCGACCTGTATCAACTGCACCTGAATGACTTGCCCGTCAAGCAGGCGATGGAGATGGTTGAGACGCTTGAGGAGCTGGTGGCGGAAGGGCTCATTCGAAGCTACGGCTGGAGCACCGACCACTCGGAGCGGGCCGCCGCATGGTCCGGCATCGGAGCCCACTACGCCGCCGTGCAGCATCCGCTTTCGGTGCTCCGAGACGCTCCGACGATGCTTGGAGTCTGTTCCAGGAGCGGTCTGGCCAGCCTCAATCGGGAGCCGCTGGCAATGGGTCTGCTGTCGGGCAAATACCGGCTCGACTCCGCGATCGCGGCGGATGACGTCCGCTCCGGCAACCACGACTGGCTGCCTTGGTTTCGCGACAGTCGGCCTGTCGCCCCGCACGTCGCCATGGTAGCCGAGCTGCACGACGTCCTTACGGCTGGCGGACGAAGCCTTGCTCAGGGGGCTCTGGCCTGGATCTGGGCACGAAGTCCGGCTACGGTTCCCATCCCCGGGTGCCGAACCATCAGCCAGATCGAGGACAATGCACGGGCCTTGGAATTCGGCGCCTTCGACGAGTGGGAGTTCGCCGAGGTACAAGCCGTCTACGAGGCCGGCTTGCCGGGCGCTCGCGACTGAGGCCTTGGCCCTACTCGGTTCAGTGCATGTGCGATTCGGCCAACGTCAGCCATTCTTCGGTCACAGCCGGTGTGAAATGTCTGATCGACCAGTCCGCCATACGCAGGCTCATGTGAGCCCAGTGCCTACGGAACTCATCCTCCACCATGACTTGGGTCATCATCGCGTCGAGATGGTCGATCACTTCCGATCCGACCTGAGCGACGCCCGGGATCCCTGAGGAACGGCTTACGCCGAACCGGAACGTCACCAGGTCGAAGAAGCGGCTTCCGCGGCACACTCCGCCCCAGTCGACGACGCCGGAGATGGATCCGTCGGCGACGAGGATGTTGCCGGCGTGAAAGTCGAAGTGGACGATGTCATCGCCGATCGTCGTAGGCGCGGTGTCCTTGCCTACCTCACGGATCCAGGAGAGTAGTCGGGCGGACCGCCGGCTATGCGCGCGAAGAGTGTCATGGCGGCAGAACGTCGTACCAGGCTCATCGAGGTGCAGGGCGGTGCCGGTCAGAGTAGGCAGTCCAGCCGCGGTGCCTCGTTGTGCATCGATCAGGGCCAGCATTCTCGTGACGATGTCCAGGTTCGGGTACTGGAGTATCCCGCCGGGTAGACACTCCTGTAGCACCACGACCGAAGTGCCGAGCTCGGCACATTTTCGGTACCGAGCCAGTGGATAGCCGCGCTTCGCAAGCACGTCGTGCACGGCCATGATCTGGCGGACACGGTCGGTGGAAGTCTCTAAGAGCCGAGTGAGGACGAATCTTCGCTCTTGGGAGTCTCTGACGTAGACCGCCCCCATCTGCCCGCCGTCGCAATATCCGTCGAATCGGAGGGTGAGGCCGCGGTCGTTCGCGAGTCGGCCCAGGATCTGGTCGGGATCTAGCCGCTGGGCACGCGGCCACGTTCTGGTCGTCACTTTTCGGACTTCCGGAGCAGGTATGGTCCCAAGGCCAAGGCCTCCAGCGGTGTGCTGAAGAAGGTGCGAAGCGCATCGATGGGGCTGTGCACGATCGGCTCAGCGAAGTCGTTGAACGATGTATTGAGCACAAGGCCCCAACCGGTCCGTTCACGCAAAGCTGCCAAGAGGCGTGGATACAGTTGTTCGGTGTCTGACCAGTCTGTGACACTCTGAGGTCTGCTGGTGCCGTCGACGTGTGCCACCGACGAGAACTCTGCTCGCAGCGCCGGATGCATCCGTTGTGCCTCGATCATGTACGGAGTGTCCGATCGGGGAAACAGACGAATCATCTCACTGTCGAGAACCGAAGGCCCGAGCGGACGCCACGCTTCCCGTCGTTTGATCTTGTTGTTCATCGTTGCCTTCATGGAGTCCAGATCGGGGCGGCCCAGGATCGACCGGTGCCCCAGCGCGCGGGGGCCGACCTCCGACCGTCCTTGGAACCAGGCGACTGTTCTGCCGTCGGCCAAGTAGTCGGCCACAGTTTCTGAAAGGTCCGTGGGCCGCTCGGCGGCGACGCCGTAGTAGTTGAGCAGCGTTGTCAGCTGATCATGGGACCAGCCGATACCGAGGTAAGGCGTGCTAATCCCGGTGACGGCTCCTCCTGACTCCCACGTTGCCAGGACTGCTGCGCCGAGAGCGCTTCCAGCGTCATGGGGCACCGGATTGAAATGCAAACGGGCGTCGGGGAACGTCGAGCGAAGTCGGCCGTTGAGCGAACAATTGAGGGCGACGCCGCCCGCGAAGACGAGCTGCACCCCTGGGAACCGGTGCATTGTGTTCCGAGCGAGTTCGACGATCACCCGCTCGAGGGCGAGCTGGACTGATGCGGCCAGGTCGGCGTGATGGCGCTCGAACGTGCTGTCCGGCCGCCCGCAGAGGAACTCGTCGGTCAGATGCTGGGCCCTGCGCTGCGGGCCGAAACGCTCGACCATGGCGTCGAGCCAGTCTTGGCGCATTTGACGGTGGGCATGCGTGGGATCATCATGTTCTCGCATGAGGTTCGCCCTTCCAGCGTCGACCCTGAGATCGTCGACGGAGAGCTCCGGAAAGGCATCGACTGCTTCGCCGTACGCGGCGAGCCCCATGGTCTTGCCCTGGCCGCCGCGCCGGAACCCACAGAACTCTGTGGCAGCCGCATAGAAAGTACCGAGTGAGGCGACGAGTGGCGATGACTCGATGAGCTCCGTGCCGCCGTTCCAGACACGGTACACCGACGTCGACGTGAGTTCGCCACGACCGTCCGCGACGATGCACATGGCGGGAGCCGAAACGTCTGCGTACAGAAAGGCCGCTGCCGCGTGGCAGGCATGGTGGTCGTACACACGCGTACGCTGTTCAAGACCTTCAAGTCGGCTCTCCGAGGAGATGCGTGTCGCGATAGACTGCATCTGGTGGTTCGACGGGTCTTTGGCGGGATTCCATGAGAGGCAGAGCGCGTCTATGTCCGCCACCGAGAGACCGGCATACTTCAAGCACGCGTGGATCGCGTTGACGGGAATCTCCCCGACGGCATCCTTCCGACGCGAGAGGCGCTCCTCCTCGGCCATGACCACGACGGTGCCGTCCACGACTATCGCGGCGGCGGCATCGTGTCCGAAACCGCCCGACACTCCCAGCGCGCGCATCCAGGCCGCCCCTACTCATTCACGTCAGTTAGTTGTTTTGCCGATCCGGCGACCCGTTCAGCGGGGCCACCGATCGGGTGGTGTTTGAGGGTCGCAGACGCCAGGCGCGCGAAACCGCCGACGAGACCTTCGGCGACCACGCTTTCGGGCGGAACCGTCGCGCCGGGTAGAAGCACGGCGCCGGAGACGACCGCGCCTCTTCCGATGGTCGCCTCGTGCCCTATCACCGCCGGTCCCATGACCCGCGTACCGGCAGCTATGGAGACGTCCCGCCCGATATGGACAGGTGGTTCGAGGTGCACCTGGCCCGCGATCCTGACACCCGCTTCGACGTAGACGCCGTTCTGCACCTGCTCGCCACGGAATTCCAGGCTTAGAAGACCCTGCGCGGCTTCGATGTTCCCCTTGTACAAGCCGCTGAAAACGCCGAAATCGCGCAGCGGGATGTGACCTGCGTCGAAGACACCGACGGTGTCGGGCTCATCAGCGAGTTTGCTCAATACGTCACGCGGAAAATCCTGTGGGTATTTGGGCGGACTGGCGAGCACGACCGGATCGACCACCCACACGTCGGTCGATCCGTGGCATAAGCCGTCGGGCCGGTGCCGGGGCAGGTACCGATAGGCCGAAGCGTACGGTCCGTCAGTTTCGACGACGTCGCCCGACCATGTTGCTCCGTCCACCGAGTGAACCGCGAGCGTCACAGCGGCCGGATATCGATGGTGGTGTTCCATGAGGGCGACCACGTCTACAGCACTGATCTTATCCGCGGGAACGACCAGCGCTGGCGCGCCGTCGAAGAAGTCACGATTACATGTGAGAGCGCCGGCGGTGCCCGCCGACCTGTCGTCCCGCAGCCAATGGAGGCGACAACCGAGCGTCTCCGCCTGCCATGGGAACGATCGCAGCAGGGCGGCGTCGCTGCCGGCGGCGACGCCGATATCTCGGACTCCGACCTTCGCTAGACCAACGATGACATGGCGGAGGACCGGGTAGTTGAGCACGGGCACCATCGGCTTGGGTAGGTGGGTGCTCAGCGGTTTTAGCCGCGAGCCGAATCCACCCGCGAGGATTACTGCCTTCATCGTCTCCCCGCCGCTTCAGCGTCACTGGAGTCAGGATCACGCGAGCCGATGTCGCTGACGAAGGCCCCGACCGGCGTATATTCGAACCTTGTGAAGCAGAGCCAGGGCTTTCCGGTGATGATCCCGCCGCAGACCACTCCGAGGTCATAGGACCAGTCGAACACCACCGAAAAGAGATCGGCGATCGAGTAACGCCAGTCGGCCCGCCGCTCACGCCGCTTCCGAACCTCTACCAAATAGACCGCGAGGAGCGTGAGGGCGGAGAGCAATATGCCCGCCACCAACCACCGGGATCTGCCGATGACGGCCCCCAGCGCGAAGGCTGCCGGAGCCAGGATCGCCGGATTCGCGCAGACACGTCGCGACCGGGGATACCGATCGCACAGCCAGGTGTCTGCGATTCCATAGCGGAACAGCTTTCTCGCGGAACCTCGCAGCGGTGCTCTATCGGGACGGCTGTGCAGGACCTCGGCCTTCGCGCAGGCTCGAATCGCCTGTCCCAGCCGCGCCGCCCTCAGACCGAAGTCAACATCCTCGCCACCTACGACGGTCAACGGTTTCTCATCAAATCCCCCCATTTCCAGGAACGCATGCTTCCTGACCGAGAGATTCGACGTGGTCGCCCAAAGCATCTCGTCATAGATGCGGGGACCGCTGAACATTTCGTAAACCATCGAACGTTCCACGACCTTCGCGCCGAAGTTCGCCTTGCCGTGGAAGAGGGTCGTTCCGGCTACTCCGATGAATCGCTGGTCCAAGGACTCGTGTGCTGCGAGATGGTGCGCGAGGAGATCCGGTGTCGCCACGCAGTCGGAGTCGACGAAGAGTACGACCTCATTGGCGGCTTGGGAAGCACCGAGGTTCCGCTTGGCCCCCACGTTGCGAGGCCCGCCGACATATCGTGCGTCGAATGCCGAGCAATGGGCCCTTATCCGCTCGGCCTCCCGCGGATCGGAGTCGTCGACGACGAAGATCTCCGCGTAGACCGACCCTTCGGCCGCTGCGGCGAGGCTACGCAACAGCCGCTCTACCGACTCGGGGTTGCCCCGCGTCGGTATGACGACTGAGATGGCCGATCGTTGCCCACGGTGTGTCTGCAGTTCTGTCGACAGCCTCATTCGCAACCGCCCGCGACCTTGCCCGCCAGCGCCAGGAAGTCATGTGACCAGTCATGGATAGGGTCCGCGATCCGCTTCTCTCGGAGAACGTCCACGACAAGGCCCTCCTGCTTCGTCAAGGATGTGCTGTCAGCCCGCCAGAGGTCGAGCAGGTGGCTTCGTTCTCCGCCGAGACTCTCCCAGCACAGCAACGGGTAGTCCGACAAGCCCCAGGGGATGTTCAGCAGCTCGCACTGTCGGCGGAAGTAACCGGCCAGAGACCGCATCTCCTCGTGGGACAGTGTCTTGGTCCTGAAGTACTCGGCAGGCTCCCAGAAGTTGAGATGCTGTGTCTCCTGCCAGCGCTCGTTCAGGATCTCGATGCCGAACCGCGCGGCGTCCCGATGGAACATGGAATTCGGAGTCAGGAAGAACGGGCCGCCGCCGACGGAGTCGAAGGTGCAGGCCTGAATGCCCGTAAGCGTCTCGTCGACTGTTTGCCGGGTCTCGCCAGGCAGGCCGATGATGAAGTTGGCATGTACGTAGATGCCTTGCTCATGGAGGATTCGGACGGCTTCGCCGACCTTGTCGTGCCGCTTCTGGTGTGCCTTTCCGGTGATCACCTCGGCGGCCAGACTCTCGATGCCCATGAAGACTGCGGTGCACCCGGCATCGGCGAGCAGTTGTGCCAATCGCGGAGTGACGTCGCTGGGGTAGACGAAGGCTCCCCACGAAATGGACAGCTGGCGGTCGGCTAGCTGACGCAGCATCTCCACGAGCGGCGGTCCGAGACTGGACAGACTCGAGTCGACGAACCGCGCCCGTGTATAGCCTTCATCCGCTGCTCGCGTGAGACGGTCGACGACAGTGAATCCCTGGTCTGTGAGCAGGCCTGGGCGCAGCACCGGGTCGGTGCAGAACGGGCACCTGTGCCGACATCCCCGCGAGAACTCAACCGGGAGCACGCCGAAATACCTCGACCGATCCCAGAGGTCGTATGCGGGCATCAGCGTGTCGAAGTCCCGGCCGGACGCCGTGACCATGATAGGAGAACCCGGTCGACGGAAGCCGAGCTCGACGAGGCAGCGCTCGGTCTCGGCCAGCGCGTCACCGATGCAGATCACATCGAACTCCTGCGTGATATCCAATATCTTCGCGCCCAGAAGTGTCACATGAGGCCCGCCGACCACGACGGTCGCCTCCGGGTTGTGGAGATGAATGTCGGCGGCGAGCTCGATGACCTTCGAGAAGTCATCGATATACCCGGTGAGAAGAAAGATATCGGCCGCTTGGAGCAGTTCGGCCGGATCGGGTCTGTCACGCGCGGCGTCCCACAGGAAGACGTCCCATCCTACCTGCCTGAAATGCCCGGCGACCACCGCCGAACCGAGGTTGACGTAGAAGGCGCTTAAAGCCCTTGATGGTTCGGGCCTGATGATGACTGTTGTCGCACTGTCAGACATGCGAGCCCCTCACTCATCGCATCCGAGAGTTGAGCGATGCAGACTGCGGTGTATCAGTCGAGCATGATGCGAGCGTAGCCGTCTTGTAGCATAGCGCAAGTAGGGATTTTAGGTGGCCGGCCGGATCAATCACTGTTCACGGGCGGAGTTTCGCGATGAATCGCCGACAGCCCCGGGCCCCTTGTGTCAAATGGTGGAGCAACCGCTTGGCAATGACATTGGACAATAGCCGGAACCGATGCCAGTGGCCGTATTCCAAGGCGTAACAGGCAGCGAGGACTTCGCGCAGCGAGAACACCCGATTGGCGCCGGGCAGCAGGATCACCCGCCATGCTGCGCCGGTGGAACCGACGGCGGTTGCCAGCTGGAAGTGGCGGCGGTAGGCACTCTCCAATTCGGCTTCCGACAGGTGCGGGCCGTAGCCGTCGCGCAGCATGCGGTGCGAGTACGCGATAGCCGCGATCATGCTTCCTGCCTGTTCGAACCATTGCCGGGAGGTGTCAGCGTCGTCGGTGTTGCGCCTAACCCCTCGTGCGGTGGCGGAAAGGCTTGTTTGCAAATCGTAGTGCCGGCGATAGGTGTGGACCCCTTTTGTCTGGTCGGGGCTCCCGAGCCGTTCGGCCGCCTTGCGGGCTAAGCGCCGGCCCAGAGGTCTGAGCTCGGGGGTTAAGCCCATGTGTTCCACCACGCGAGCCTGGGTCTCGGCCAGGGGCCAGGCTTCATCGACCTGGCCTTGAGCCTCCAGGCGCCGACGATGGTGACTGAGCCACAAGTACGCCGGAACAAGCCGCCCTTGCACCCATAAGGCGGCGCCTATCCGCTCTAGGCGTGTCGCTTCTGAGACCCCCGGTGGCAGAGGCCCGTGGTACCACATACGTCGCAGTTGATTCCATCGCCCCTGTTCCCACATTAGCTCGGATCGAGCCATCCACAGGTCTTTCGGGTCTGCCGCGGGGTTGCTCAGCGCGAGCATGCGGTCGATCTCGGCGGGGATGCCGAGTTCGCGGTAGAGGGCGAGAGTCGCTGCCGTCTTCTCGTCATCGCTCGTGGCGACGGTGATCTGCTTGAGTCCGCGGGCCGCACTGTCAGTGGTGTACGGCATCCGCCAGTGGCCAGCCAAGGCCTGCAGTAGCGTGCCGGTTGGACCGCAGTAATGCCGGACCTCGGCTCCGGCGGCGCGCATGTAGCGGGCCAAGGGGGGCTCGTCTTGGGCGTCGGGGTGGAGTTCGTGCCACGAACATTTCTCGCTGTGCCAGATCCAGTAGACGCGGTGTCCGTCCAACGAGCCTGGCTGCAGCGTGCTGAAGGTGACGTCGACGTCGAAGAAGTCGCTGCCGCTGTAGCCGAAGAGTACCGTCGCTGCCGCATTGGTCACCCGGTCTAGCATTCGCGTGGCCAAGTCCGTGCTGAATCCTCCTTCGATCCGGGCCAGAGTGGCGCCCAGCGTTGCCGCCGTGGTCGTGGCATCCAGCCGTTCGTGAAAGTGGATCAGGGCATCCGCGGCCGGAGGAGCGGCGCCCGACGATGCTTGGGCTCTTTCGATGCAGATGTCGAAGTTGGCGGTGATATGGCGACCGCCAGCAGCGATATGGCAGGCGAAGAACTCATGGTAGGCATTGGGTGCCGCGGTGCGAACGTCATCGAGCACGCCGTGGGCGCGTGTTCCGTAGTACCGCTCAGCGACGCCGAGCACGGTCTCCAGCCTGGGGAGCCGGGCGGTCGGCGAGACCGCCTGAACAGGGCATAGAGCGCTGGTGAGCCAATAGGCACGGGTGTGATAGCCCAAGACGATGGCCAGAGCATCGGATTGAAAGAACGACCGGAACAGCCTTTCCGTTAGCTCCCATCCGGTGGGCAACGAGCTGGGGCCTGGCACTGAGATGCCAGCACCGGTCCACAACAGAACCCTGTTAGGGGTTAGGGAGCCGAGTTCGGCGGCGACCGCGGCCAGCGTCGGTGTGGTGGCGTGACTGGCGGGTACCCGATGTCGCAGGGCCTTGAGCCGGCGCGGTATCACATGCATCGTCGATCCCCCTTCGAACGAAGCGGTTTGAAACGACATCGCCTTGGCCGCAGACGTAGTTACGGCTTAGCGCGCTTACAACAGATCGGACCAGCCCCGAGCCTGTAGGGCTTCCACGACTTGTCTGAGCTGCTGGGCGTGGTGGCGGTCGGCGACCAGCAAGACGTCGTCGCAGTCGACGATCACCAGGTCTTTCACGCCGAGCAGGACATAGCGACGCTTTCCCGCGCTGGCAGCCACATAGCAGTCGGCGTCCTGCTGATACAACCGGTCGGCGAGGTACGGGCCGTTCGGCCGCTCGGCCATGGCATCCCAACTGCCGACATCGGTCCAGGTGAAGGCGGCTGGCACCGCCATCAGCGCGCCATCGGCGGCGGCCGGCTCCAGCACAGCGCGTTCAACCGCTCTTGCTCTGATCTTGGACCATGCAGTGGATCCGGGCCGGGAGGGCGAGACCGTCAAGGCCGTGGCGACGCCACTGGAAATATCGGGGGCGTGTCGCTCCAGCAACTCCAGGAAGCGATCACTGTGAAAACTCATGATCGCCGTGTTCCACAGATAGTTGCCATCTCGCAGGTAGTCGCCTGCTGTTCGCAGGTCCGGCTTCTCTGTGAAGCTTAGGACGGGGCGCGGGTCATGGTGTCGGCGGTCCGGTTGCTGCGGAGCATGGATATATCCGAAACCCGTGGCCGGGGCATCGGGAACCACTGCCAGGCACACCAGGTGGCCCTGCGCCGCGCAGTGCAAGGCGCGGCCGATGGACTCGGTCCAACCGTCGCTGCCAACCAGATGGTCACTAGGCATTGTGACCATCGGCGCGCTCGGTTCGCGACGCTGTACGTAAAGCGCGGCTGCCGCGATCGCGGCGGTGGTATCACGAGGCTGAGGTTCCACCAGAATCCGTCGCACACCCTGTTCTTCGGCGATCGCGGTGGTCGCTCGGGCATGAGACGTGCCGGTGACGATCACCACGCGGTCAGGGACAGTGATCATCAGAGCCTTGTCGAGTGCTTCGGCGAGCAAGGGGCGGCCGGTGCCAACGTCGGCCAGAAACTTTGGGCGGTTCCGGCGGCTCAGCGGCCACAAGCGGGTACCGCTACCACCCGCGAGGACAGCTACATACGGCGTGCTCATCGAGAACTCGGCTTGTCTGTGATCAAGACCACGGCGGGCAGTGCGCCCCGCAGCACTCGGGACAAGCGCGCGAATGTCGCGTCGGAGTCCATACAGGCCAGCGGCCACTGCTCGACGTGCGGCACGCCACAGGCTGAGATCAACCGGTGGAAGTCGACATCTGGAACGGGCTGCCCACCGGTCTGGGCCTGCACACCGTTGGCCAGGACCACAGCCAGCACCGGCAGCTGGGCAGCCGCCGCTTCGATCAGCGGCTGGATGCCGGTGTGCAGCAGTCCGAAATCACCGATCACGCCAATTGCACGACGCCGGGTCCGCGCCACGCCATTGGCCACGCCGATGGCTGAACCGAGCGCCAGCGCCACCTCGGCACCGTTGTGCGGCGGATAGCACAACCGCACCGAGGAGCCGACGTCGGTGGCGACGAACACGCCGGTATCGTGCAGGCGAGCGACCGCTCTGAAGACGGTGTCATAGCGGCCGGGAGGCGGTGAACCCGTCTTGCTCTCTTGATCACGCCATGCCGTAGGGGACGGCCCGATGAGGCCCTTGGCGACGATCTCCGACGTCAGCGATCCGTCCGGTGGCAGGTGGTGGGACAGGCGTCCCTGCAGCCGGGACGGCTGCTGAGCGCGGATCCGGAGTGCTTCCTCCGTCACCGACGCCGACTCCTCGACAACCATGGTCGAGGGATGCCGGTCGGCGAAAGCGACCACGTCGTCGGTGACAGGCCAGCTCGCGCGGACCACCATGCGGCACCTGTCGTCGTCCGGCAGATACCGCGCTGCGGCACCGACGGCGATCATCGCCGTCTGCGAACAGTCCTTGCACACCTCATCAGACAGGTCCTTTTCAGCGATGACCTCCAGGACCGTCGGCAGCGTCACCAACCGGTGGTGCTGTACCCGGCCCATCTTGGTCA
Organism: Catenulispora sp. GAS73; assembly: GCF_041262085.1. Classification (NCBI taxonomy): domain Bacteria; kingdom Bacillati; phylum Actinomycetota; class Actinomycetes; order Catenulisporales; family Catenulisporaceae; genus Catenulispora; species Catenulispora sp. GAS73. The sequence continues at coordinate 1,420 of NZ_JBGCCM010000070.1, read as the reverse complement.
GGCCATGAGCCACATGCGCATCGATGCGCGGCGTCGAACGCCGAGGAAACGGGCCACGCAGGAGGTCCACACGATCCCGACTCCGATCGCAGCCCAGATGCATGGCGGGCGTCACCCGGATCAGGACCGGGATACGGCAACGCTCCGACGCCTCGATCGCCGCCTCGACCACCCTGCGGGTGTCCCCGAGGAACGTCGGTTCGAACACCGGGATGCGGGCCGTCTGCGCCAGGCTCCGGCTGTCCTGCACCGACGTCGAGGACTCGGCGCCCGGGTCGTCGCCGACGACGACCACGAGCGCAGCTCCCGTTCCATGTAGAGACGCGTTGAGCAGAGAGTCGAGAGCGACACTCAAACCGTTGTGCTTGATCACCACGCACGACCGACGACCTGCCGCGGACATGCCGACGGCCGACTCGACCGCACTCTTCTCGTTCAGCGCCCACGCGAACGAATCAGCTTCCGTGGCCAAAGTCTCTGCCAGATGGCTGATCGGGCTGCCGACAACCGCCGCAACGTGCGACAAGTCGGCGAGCAGCGCCTGCGCGACGTGGGTACAGCACTCCATCGGGCCGACACTTTCCACCATCATGACCTCCCCATCGTCGGGTATTCGTCAGATCGACGATAAGTCATGAGGGGCATTATCGTCAAATAGACGATAATGGTAGCGATCTCACATCACGTTGATCCTTAAGGAGCAGGCGGCACGTACCAAACCGGCATAATCGCGGACCCATCAACTGCGGGACCACGACGCCGACCTCGGCGCTCAGATCGTGCGCTGCGGCGCGTTGACCAGATCCGGGGATCCGGCATCGACGCCGATCCCCGGATCAGCGTCCGAGGACGCGGACGAGAAGTCAGTGACGGGCGTTTGCCGCCAGAGTGCTGGACGGCATGGCCTCTTCCCGCCCTATCAAGATGCAAAACCGCAGCCGGCCCCGAGACGGAGGAGATCATCCAGGCGGCGCTGGCCCCGTTCAGCATCGGGTTCGGCGACCTGGCCGATCGCGGTCCCACGGTGTACTCGGTGGCGTTCCTGCAGCTGTACAACCAGATGGGTGAAGGCGCGGTAGTGCGTCGCTGTGAGAACGAGACCTGCCGTCGGAACTTCGTCCGCCAGCGCGGCCGGGCTGAGTACGGGCAGTACCGCACGAGCGGCGTGAAGTACTGTTGCCGCGAGTGCGCCCGCGCACAGACCCAACGCGCGCTGCGGCGCCGGCACCGGGCTGAGGCCGGCAACAGCTGAGTTACAACGCTCATGCTGCCCGCATCAGCATTGATCGAAGAACTGCTCGGCCCACCGACGGATGCGGTCCAGACTCTGAGCTTGTTCTTTAACCTCGGCATGATCATTTCATGTCGGGGTTTCTCATTGCCCTGACAAGGCGGCGGCCTTGCCGTGATGCTGTGTGTT
>NZ_JBGCCM010000069.1:0-27631 GCF_041262085.1 Catenulispora sp. GAS73 | reverse complement strand
AGCATCACGGCAAGGCCGCCGCCTTGTCAGGGCAATGAGAAACCCCGACATGAAATGATCATGCCGAGGTTAAAGAACAAGCTCAGAGCCTGGAGCGCCCCCGCCGGAGGCGCCTGCTCTTGACTTCAGGTGCCCACCACGCCCGACGATTGCCGCCTATGCGACGTGTGCGCAGTGACTCGGACCTGCGCGCGGTCGTGAACACGAACACCGCCAGCCGCCAACGCCACGCCAGGCACACCACCGAACTGCGCCACCCAGCGGATCCTTCTTAAACCCACGCGAAGCCGTCAAAAAACGCCCTTGACTGTCAACCCACAAACAAACCGCACCCGCCACCAACACCCACACACAGGCCAGCAGCGCCGAAAAAGCTCTTAAAACCAACAAACCAGCTGCACGAGCGAGCCAACCGGGCGGCAGTCGAAGCCTCGCCCTAGTGCCGGTGGGTGTTGTCGGGCTGGGTGGGGTCGCCGGGGTGCTCGAAGCCGGGGGCGTGCGTGATGAGGGCGCGGCGGCGTTGGTCGAGCCAGCGGTTGAAGGTGGTCAGGCGCGCCGGGTCGGTGGGGTCGGCGGGCTGGGTGGGGTGGAGGGGGCGCGGTTCGATGGCGGTGACGGTGGCGAAGTGCCAGCCGAGGCCGGTGCGGACCGGGCCGACGCGCGTTCCGGGCGCGCGGGTGCGGAGCTCGGCGGCGAGGGGGGCTGGGAGGTCGTCGAGGGTCGTCCAGCCGAGGGAGGTCGGGGCGGTGGTCGCCGCGTCGAGTGCGGTGGCGGCGACGGCGTGGGTGACGCGGTACCAGGTGCGCGTGCCAGTGCCGCGCGTGGCGGGGAGCGAGGGCTCGGTGACGATGTCGTAGAGCGCTGACATCGCCGGAGTCGACGTCCAGACTGCCGCGTTGATGGAGCCCAGGTGGAGAGATGCCGCTTGAGTCAGCGGCCGAGGCGCTGCTATCGCCGCAGAATCCGAAGCAGCAGCGCCGGCCGGTGCAGATCTCTCGGCAGCCTTTGCAGGAGACTCAGAGCCGGGCTGAAGCCGCGCCAGCTCGACCCAGCAAAGCTCCTCCGTCAGCAGCACCTGCGCCGTCCACCGCAGAAACTGCCGGTCCTCCTTGCTCCCAGCCACCGGCAGCCGCGCCGCGAGCCGGCCCGCACGCAGCTCCCGCACGCGCGCGTCCAGAAGCTCGCGCGGGATCGCGGTGCCATCGACCCAGCCGATGACCGTCGCCTCGCGCTGTACTTCCGCAGCAGCTGCGGCATCGCTGTGGTGCGAGTGCGGGTGCGAGTGCGTCACCGCACCACCACGGGCACCGCCGCCGTGTACTGTGCGCGGCCGAACCACATCAGCTTCACCAAGGCCCACCAGTGCCCGGGCTCGGCGGTGGCGGGAATTGACACCTCGAACTCGACCGAGGCCTCGGCCCCCGCCTCGACGCTGAACGCCGCGGCGTAGGGCCCGATGAAGTCCCACGTCCCCCAAGGACTGACCGGCATCGCCTCGCCGTCGATGCGTCCGCGCGTCGTGTTCCTCAAGCCGACGCGCAGCGTGGCGCGCTCGCCCCGCGACAAGGTCAGGCCGGCGGCCGGCGTGAGCGAAGTGATCTCCAAGCCCGTCGGACGCGCCGTCTCGCTCTTCGTCCCCTGAGTCTGCACCCCGAGCTCGATCTCGGTCTCGGGCGACGTCGCCGGCGGCGCGTACTCCGGCGCGTCGATCAGGACGCTGATCACGTCCTCGACCACCGACTCCCCCGCCGAACCCCCCACCGCCAACTGCACCCGCACGAAGTACATCCCCGGCGCCGCCGCAGCCGCCCCCGAAGGCGTCACTGTCAACGGAAACACGGTGTGTCCGCCGGGCTCCAGCGCCACCGGACGCGACTCCGGCTCCACGCGCCACCCCTCAGGCGCGACAACCGTCAGCATCCCCTCGAACGTCGTGTCCGTGTACTGACTCGCCACCGCGATAGAAACCTCGCCGGAACCGTGCAGCACCGTCGGCGTGGCAGCCACCGACACCGGCAGGAACCCCATCGGAGCCGGCCCACGGTTGTGCAGCCAGTACCGCGAATACACCGGCTGCGCCGGCTCCGCCGCGCGGCCCAGCACCGGGGCCGAGGCCGACGAACCCGAGCCCTGCGCCGGCACCAGGATCGCCGTCGAGATCTGCGACCCGGCCAGCTCCACCGAACCCGCCGCCCGCACCTCGCAGCGCAGTCCGCACTCCTCCAGCAGGTCGGCGCGGTCGCTGGAGAGCACCCCGAGCGGGCTGCGCACCGCGACCGTCCCGCCGGTGCCCTTCGCCTCGACCAGCCGCACCATGAAGCCCAGCTCCGGCGACGCCTCCAGCCCCGAGCCCACCGACTCCGGGTTCCCGGCCGGCTTCACCGCCGTCACCTGCGCCGCGCCCTCCGGCGTGACCGTCAGCAGCGAGTGCCGCCCCGGCAGCGGCCCGCGGTGCGCCGCCTCCTGGTGCGTCAGCATCGGTGCCGAGAACGCCGCCCCGGACGCCACCAGCCCCAGCGAGCGCCAGTCCCCCGCGCCGCTCACCAGCGCGTAGTCGAAGTCGTGCGTCCAGTGCTGCAGCTGGAACGCCGAGCCGTCCGGCGCGCGCCGCAGCGGCGGGTCCAGCCACACGCCCGACGGCCAGCCGGTGCACGACCGCATCAGCGACAGGTGCAGCGCGCCCGACGGGTCGACGGCGAAGCCGGGCAGGCCGGTGTTGATCAGGCCGACGGTGTGGTCGTCGAGCAGCGTCGTGTCGGCCGGGTCGGCGGTGACCGCGGCGAGCGTGGTGTCCGCCGCGAAAGCAGCCGCCGCCTCACGGACGCCTTGCGCGGTGTCCTCCGGCCGCTCCCCCGCGATGATCAGCACCGGCAGGGCCCGCACGTCCCGCAGGTCGGCGTTCGGCACCCACGCCTTCTCGACCGGCGTCCGGGCCGGAATGAAGAAGCGGACGCACCCTTCGTTCTTCAGCAGCCCTTCAAACTCCTGCCGCAGCGTGGGATCGCAGTGTTCGAAGATCTCGGCGGCCAGCGGGTTGCTGTCCGGGCCGCCGATCACGACGCGGATGTCGGGGAGGTTGGAGTCGACGTGCAGCCAGCCGTACCGCGCGCCCTCAGCGGTCGTGGTGGTCGCGGTGACGCCGACGCGCGCCAGCGCGACCACGAGCTCGCGCACCGCCTCGGCGTGCCGGTCCAGGTCGTCGGCGACGACCTCGGCGACCGAGATCGCGACGCGCCCGAGGGCGGCCTCGTCGAGGTCACGCAGACTCAGCGTCGCGGTGCTGCCGAGGGCGAAGAAGGTGTTCGCCGGGTTGTCCAGGGTCCAGGGTGCGACCGCCACGTCCGAGTCGGGCAGCGCGAAGCCGCGGCCGATCACCGCGCCGGCCACCTCGGACACCGGACGCGCGCCGGATACATCGCACGGGAACTTCACGCGCAGCAGCCGGTCGGCACCGGTGAAGTCCAGGACCCGGGTGCGGAAGTCGACGCGGTCCAGGCCGTGCCAGAGCGTGACGCGCTGCTCGTAGTCGACGTCGCCGACGGTCCCGGTGACGACGTACCGCCGACCCAGCGGCGACTCCTCGACCCGCACCGACGTGGCGGCCGCGGCGGCCGAGCCGGTGACGGTGCCGTTCGGGACCAGGTGCCAGGGGCCCTCGCCGAACTCGGGGTGCTGCGGGTACTCCTCGCTGACCCGCAGTTCGTTGCCGATCTCGCCGGGCATGAGCAGCTGCCGCCCGGTGGCCAGCTCGACGATGCTCGCCAGGCCGCCGCCGCGCGCCGGATCCGCCGAGATCTCGAAGTACTCGTTGGCGATCGACGCCGCGGGTTCGGCGATCTCCCGCCAGGTCGGGACGTCCGTCCCGGTCCCGAACTCGACGTGCCAGCTGCGCCAGCCCATCCCCGGTACTCCGGCCGCGATGAAGGCGACCTCGACATGCGGCCCGTCGTGCGCCTCGACGACGAACGGCACCGCGCCTCCGGCGTCGTCGACCAGCCGCAGGCCGCCGACGTCGATGCCCTCCGGCAGCCGCACCGCCGCCCGGACCACGTCGGTCCGCTCGAACGCCAGGGTGTTGAACACCCCGACGGTCCCGTTCCCGGCGCCGCCGTAGGTCTCGACGTTGCGGAAGATCGCTTCCAGCGCCGCGTCCCGGGCCTCGGCGGCCAGGTCGTGCGCCTCGCGCCAGCCGGCCACCAGGTCGATGTAGACCTGGTCGGACTCCGAGCCGGTGATCGCGTCGTGGTGCGCGCCGTACGCCAGCTGCCGCCACACCTTGTCCAGCGCGGCGCTCGGGTACCGGCCGTAACCCAGCAGCGAGGCGAACGTGGCCAGCTTCTCGGCGTCGGCGGCTGCCGTCTCCGCCGCGCGCTGCGCCTGCTTGGTGTCGATGTACGACACGTCCTTGCCGGTGTAGACCGGGTTCATGTCGCGGGTCTGCGGGCTCGGCCGGACGCCGCGTTCGGCGAGTTCGGCGTGCACCGCCGCGAAGAAGTCCCTCGGCAGGCCGGTGACGAAGCGCGGCCAGACGTAGCGCTCGTTCCAGTCCCGGTGGATCGCGGTGACCCACTTGTTCGGCGGGGTGTAGTCGGTCCCGACCGGCAGCAGCGTGTTGCGCGTGGCGGCGGCCTGCTTGAGCCCGAGGAAGAGCTCGTACACCTTCTCCTCGGCCTCCTGGAGCGTCGCCGAGGAGTCCATCCACCAGCCGGCCGAGTAGTGGTTCGGCATGTAGTGCGTGATCACGCCCCGGCCGGACGGCGAGATCCACTCGAACTCGGCCGGGAACTGCATGTTCTTGACGTCGCCCTGCACCCCGTCGAACTTCGTCAGCATCGGACCCCACTGGTGGTACGGCCCGCGGGCCCACGACGTGGAGCTCAGGCCGGCGTCGGCGACCAGGCCGGGGAACTGCGGGTCGTGGCCGAAGACGTCCAGCTGCCAGGCGGTCCGCGGGTCGGCGCCCATGATGTCGCGCTGGTAGCCGACGCCGTAGACCAGGTTGCGGATCGTGGTCTCCAGGCCGGTGAGGTTGGTGTTGGGCTCGTTGTAGGTACCGCCCATCACTTCCACCCGGCCGGTGGATATCAGTTCCCGGAGAAGCGCGCGATACTGCGGGTACACGTCCCAGAACGGCTTCAGGTAGTCGACCTCGGCCAGCACGAAGCTGTAGTCGGGGTCGGCGGCGGCGAGATCCAGGTGGGCTTTGACGAGATGGAACGCGTTGTTCTCCCAGACCGGGCGCGTGGTGCCGTCGTTGCCCTGCAGTTCCCAGGTCTGGGTGTAGCCGGCCTGCGTGTTCCACCAGACGGGGTCGTAGTGGAAGTGGGAGACCAGGTACATGGTCCAGCCGGGTTCGGCCACGGTGATGCTGACCGGCTGCTCAGCGTGGGTCTCGCCGTCCGCGCCGAGCAGCCGCAGTTCTGCGGCCAGGGTTTGGCCGGGAGCCACGTCGGCGTCGATTTCCATCGGCAGCTCGACGACGGCCTCACCGTCTCCGGGGGAGACTTCGCAGGTTGCTCGCGCCTTCAGAGCGAGAAGCGATACAGTCACGGCACCGTCGGTGACGGCCCGCTGGATCACGACCCGTAGGACTTGACGCGGTTCCGCACCGGATCCGAGGAAAAGCTCCGTCGAGTCCACGGACTTGATCTGGACGGTCACGGCCCCTCCTTGAAACCCCACCCGAACGAGCAACTAAAGCGCTAAAGCAGCTGGGAGTCATTAATGCCCACCTCTGGCAGCGGTGTCAACAAGCCTGGTGCCGCCGGCGCCGCCTCGGGTTACGGACGGGCGGCGATCGCCGGAAAGAACAAGACCCGGCTCACCATCGCCGACATCGCCCGCGAGGTCGGGGTGTCGCCGAGCGCGGTCTCCTTCGCGCTCAACGGACGCCCCGGTGTCAGTGAGGCTACCCGCGCGCGGATCCTTCAAGCCGCCGAACGGATGAACTGGCACCCGCACAGCGCCGCGCGGGCCCTCGGCGGGGCGCCGGCCGGCGCGGTCGGGCTGGTGCTGGCGCGGCCGACCCGGACGCTCGGCGCCGAGCCGTTCTACGCGCAGCTCATCTACGGCATGCAGTCGGTACTGTCGGCGCGCTCGGTGGCGCTGCTGCTCCAGGTCGTCGACGACACCGACGCCGAGCTGGCGGTCTACCGGCGCTGGGCCGGCGAGCAGCGGGTGGACGGGCTGCTGATCGTGGACCCGCAGACCAAGGACCCGCGGATCGCCGCCGTGGAGGGGCTCGGCGTGCCGGCGATAGTGCTCGGCGGCCACGGCAAGCACGGCGACCTGCCGACGGTCTGGGCCGACGACCGGGAGGCGATGCTGGAGACGGTGCGCTACTTGGCCGCGCTCGGCCACACCCGGATCGCGCACGTCGCGGGCACCCCGGCGTTCCAGCACACCCAGCGGCGCATCAGGGCCCTGAAGGACGCGGCCGGGCAGCTGGGGCTGGCCGACACCCAGTCGGTGCCGACGGACTTCAGCGACGGCGAGGGCGCGGCGGTGACCCGGCGGCTGCTGTCCCAGCCGGACGCGCCGACCGCGATCGTGTACGACAGCGACCTGATGGCGGTCGCCGGGCTCGGGGTGGCGACCGAGATGGGCGTTCGGGTGCCGGCCGAGCTGTCGATCGTGTCGTTCGACGACTCGGTGCTGACGCGGGTGGTGCATCCGAAGATCACAGCGCTGTCGCGGGACACGCACGCGCTGGGCGTGCAGGTCGCCGAGGCGCTGATGCGGATCGTGGAGGAGCCCGGGACGGTCGGCGACATCAAGGCGGCGACGCCGCGGCTGACGGTGCGGGAGAGCACGGCGAAGCCGGGGCGGTAGGCGTTCCTGTCGGCCGTGATAGAGAGGTCGGCATGAGTGATCCCGACATCGCGTCGCTGCAACGACGGCTGGTGGACTTTGCCGAGTCGCGCCAGTGGGGCCCTTATCACACCCCGAAGAACCTCGCGATGGCGCTGACGGTCGAGGCGTCCGAGCTCGCGGAGATCTTCCAGTGGCTCACGCCGGAGGAGTCGGCGGAGGTGATGTCGGACCCTGACAAGGCTTTCCGGGTGCGGGACGAGGTCGCCGACGTGCTGGCGTATCTCCTGCAACTGGCGAGTGCCTGCGGGGTCGACGTGCTGCGGGCATTGTCCGAGAAGATCGACCGAAATGAAGTTCGTTTCCCGGCCCCGCCCAGGTAGCGGGCCGGAAACGGGCACTCTGGACACTCGCCGCGTAGGGTGGTTCGCATGAGCACTGTGGATCTCACCAAGGACACATTCGAGCAGGCGGTCACCGCCGACGGGATCGTGCTGGTCGACTTCTGGGCGGAATGGTGCGGGCCGTGCAAGCAGTTCGCACCGATCTACGGGAGGGTGTCGGAGGCCAACCCGGACATCACCTTCGGCAAGGTCGACACCGAGGAGCAGCCGGAGCTCGCCGGCGCGTTCGACATCCGGTCGATCCCGACGCTGATGATCTTCCGCGACGGCGTGATGGTCTACAGCCAGCCCGGCGCGCTGCCCGAGGCGCCGCTGGTGGACCTGATCAAGCAGGCGCGGGAGCTGGACATGGACGAGGTTCGCAAGCAGATCGCCGCGCATGAGAACGGCGGGCATGAGGGCGCTGAGGCTCAGGCGTAGGCAGCACTACCGGACGTAGGGCGGCCGCCGGACGTAGAACGGCCACCGCACGTAGGACGGCCGCCGGACGTAGAACGGCCACCGCACGTAGGACGGCCGGAGCTGCGGGCGCGGCGCGCCTCAGGCCCGGCCCCGCGCCACCTGCACCATCCACCCGGCCGCGTCGCTCAGCTCACGGCCGCGCGGCCACACCGCGCGCAGCGTGCGGCGCAGCGCGACGTCCTCGGTGACCGGCACCTCGACGAGGCGGCCGGCGGCGATGTCCTCGGCGACCGCCAGGACGCTCAGCACCGCCGGGCCGGTCCCGGACAACGCGGCCGAGCGCAGCGGCGCCGTCGCCCCGAGCTCGATCAGCGGCACGGTCGGGCCGTCGTAGGCGGCGAGCGCCGCCTCCAGCACCTCGCGCGTCCCCGACCCCGGTTCGCGCAGCAGGAGCGGTTCGGCGGCCAGGTCGGCCGCCGTCAGCGGTTCCTTGCGCCGGGCCCACGGATGAGCCGGCGCCACCACCACGGCGAGGCGGTCGCGTCCGACGACCGCCGAGTGCAGGTCGCGCGGCACCCACGGTCCCTCGACGAATCCCAGGTCGACCTGGCCGGCCCGCAGCGCGGCGACCACTTGGTGGGAGTTCTCCACGATCAGCCCCACGCGCATGGCCGGCCGCAGCTGGCGCAGCTCTATGAGCCATTTCGGCATGAGGTGCTCGGCGATGGTCAGGCTCGCGGCGACGGGCAGCCGCTCGTCGGCGTGGGTGCGCAGCGCCGCGGCGCCCTCGACCAGTGCCTCGGCCTGCTCCAAGACCCGCCGGGCCCAGTCGGTGATCACCGCTCCGTCGCTGGTCAGCCGGGAGCCGGAGGTGGTGCGCTCCAACAGCTTGAGCCCGAGCCGGCGCTCCAGCGTGGCCATGCGCGCCGAGGCCGAGGGCTGGCTGATGCCGGTGCGCGCGGCGGCTTTGCCGAGCGAGCCGGTGTCGGCGACGGCGACCAGCAGCTGGAGCGCGTCCAGATCCGGGAGACGGGTCATAGAGACAGCCTATGAGGTCTTCGGCGATCTCCGGATTCCGGGCCTGGCGCTGACGGCCGGGGCGGCCGGCGTCCTGCCCGCCTCCGCCGTCGCCGCCATCGCCGCCGCCAAGCAGCTCCAGGACCTTCTTCTCGCCGGCGGCATGTTCGGTCTGGGCACCGGCGTCCGCCTGCGGGAACTGGCGCGTACCGGCGCGAAGCCGCTCGTGCTCGGCCCGGCTTCGTGGGCGCTGATCGCCTCGGCGGCCTATATCGGAGTCCGGGTCACTTCCTGACCATTAAAATCGCAGGATGCGCATCGCGAGATTCTCCATCGACGACGAGGTGAAGTTCGGGCTCGTCGAGGGCGAGGGCGACCTGCCCGAGTCCCTGGAGGTGGCCGAGATCCTGGGCCACCCGTTCGGCCCGGTCCAGGTCACCCAACGGCGCTGGCCGCTGTCGCGGGTGCGGCTGCTGGCCCCGGTGCTGCCGTCGAAGGTGATCGGCATCGGGCGCAACTACGCCGAGCACGCCGCGGAGCTCGGCAACGAGGCCCCCGGCGCGGACGACCCGGCCGTGGTGTTCCTGAAACCGTCCACCTCCGTGATCGGCCCGTCCGACGCCATCCAGTACCCGCTCGGTGTGTCCTTCGACGTGCAGCACGAGGCGGAGCTCGCAGTGGTCATCGGGCGGATGTGCCGGCAGGTGCCGGTGGCCCGGGTGCCGGAGGTGGTGCTGGGCTACACCTGCGGCAACGACGTCACCGCGCGCGACCTGCAGCGCGCGGAGAAGCAGTGGGGCCGGGCCAAGGGCTTCGACACGTTCTGCCCGCTGGGCCCCTGGATCGAGACCGAGCTGGACCCCTCCGACCTGGCGATCACCTGCACGGTGGACGGCGAGCTGGTGCAGGCCGGGCGCACCGCGCAGATGACCCGGCCGGTCGCCGACCTGGTCTCCTACGTCTCCGAGGCGATGACCCTGCTGCCCGGCGACGTGATCCTCACCGGGACCCCGGCCGGGGTCGGGCCGATCGTGGTGGGGCAGCAGGTGTCGGTCGGCATCGAAGGCATTGGCAACTTGACGAACCGGGTGGTGGCTCGTGACTGATATCGCAACAACCGTTCCTACGCACCGGGTGCCCAACACGGACAAGCCCGTCCGCGTCCGCTTCCCCCCGTCGCCGACCGGTGACCCGCACGTCGGCATGGTCCGCTCGGCGCTGTTCAACTACGCCTTCGCGCGCCACTACGGCGGCACCTTCGTCTTCCGCATCGAGGACACCGACGCCGCGCGCAACACCGAGGAGTCCTACAACGCGCTCCTGGCGACGATGCGCTGGATGGGCTTCGAGTGGGACGAGGGCCCGGAGGTCGGCGGCGCCTACGGCCCCTACCGGCAGTCCGAGCGCATGGACATCTACGCGGACATCGCCGCGAAGCTCCTCGCCGGCGGCCACGCCTACCGCTGCTACTGCACGCAGGAGGAACTCGAAGCGGCCAACGAGAAGGCCAAGGCCGAGAAGCGCGCCCCGGGCTACGCCGGCACCTGCCGCAACCTCACGCCCGAGCAGATCGCCGCGCACGAGGCCGCCGGCCGCACCAGCGTCCTGCGCTTCCGCATGCCGGAGGGCACGCTGACCTGGAACGACCTGGTCCGCGGCGAGATCTCCTTCGACACCGCGAACGTGCCGGACTACGTCCTGGTCCGCGCCGACGGCTCGCCGCTGTACACGCTGGTGAACCCGGTCGACGACGCCCTGATGCGGATCACGCACGTGCTGCGCGGCGAGGACCTGCTCTCCAGCACCCCGCGCCAGCTCCCGCTGCACGCCGCGCTGATCGAGCTGGGGCTGTCGGAGACGGTGCCGGTGTTCGGGCACCTGCCGTACGTCATGGGCGAGGGCAACAAGAAGCTGTCGAAGCGCGACCCGGAGGCCTCCTTCTCCTTCTACGTGAAGGAGGGCTACCTGCCCGAGGGCCTGCTGAACTATCTGGCGCTGCTGGGCTGGTCGCCGGGCGGGGACAAGGAGTTCTTCTCCCCGCAGGAGATGTACGCGGCGTTCGACGGCACGCGCATCAACGCCAACGCGGCGCGCTTCGACCTGAAGAAGTGCCAGGCGATCAACGGCGACCACGTGCGCGCCCTGGAGCCGGCCGACCTCGCCCGCCGCATCGTGCCGTTCCTGGCCGAGCAGGGCCTGGTCTCCGACCCGCCACTGCCGGAGCAGGAGGCCACGCTGGCCGCCGCGGTGCCGCTGATCCAGGAGCGGATGGTGGTCCTGCGCGAGTCGGTGGACATGATCGGGTTCCTGTTCGTGCCCGAGCACGCGTTCGAGGTGGACCCGACGGACGCCGCCAAGGCGCTCGGCGAGGACGCCAAGCCGGTGCTCCAGGCCGCGGCCAAGGCGCTGGAGGCGCTGCCGGAGTGGACGACCGGCGCCATCGACGCCGCGCTGCGCGAGTCGCTGATCGAAGGGCTCGGGCTGAAGCCGAAGAACGCGTTCACACCGGTCCGGGTCGCGGTGACCGGGCGCCGGGTGTCACCGCCGCTGTTCGAGTCCATCGAGCTGCTGGGACGGGAGCGGACGCTGCGGCGGCTGGAGGCGGCGATCGCGGGGATCCAGGCGTGAGGCTGCCCGGAGCCCGCGTGGTCCGAGAGGTCCGAGCGGTCTGAGCGGTCTGAAGCGTGGTGGGAGGTCCGTTCGAAAGCCGTTTTGGCTGTGGGGCGGGCCTCCCGTATAGTTATCGACGCGACGCCGCGCGACGAGGTAGAGTCGGGTGGTCGTTGGGGTATGGTGTAATTGGCAACACGACTGATTCTGGTTCAGTTGTTCTAGGTTCGAGTCCTGGTACCCCAGCTTGTGAGCGGATCCCTCGGGATCCGCTCTTTTGTTTGCCCGGCATACCCGCTTGCCGGGCATACCCGCCTCGCAGCCCTTTGCTACTCATGGGTAATTGAGTACCCGCACTCTCCTGCCGATGCCCGTCCCGGCGGCACGCTTGAGGCATGAAGAAGCAATGGGAGACGTTCGTGGGCCTGGTGTTCCTCGGAGGCCTCGTCGCGCTGGTGGCGAACTTCGTCCACATCCCCGGCCGGACGGTGCTGAACGTCGGACTCGGCACGGTGAGCCTGTACTGGCTCCTGATCATCACCACGGTGCCGTGGAACCTGTACTTCAAGGCCCGGCGTGTGCGGCACGAGATCGGCGTCTCGCGCGAGCGCGGCATCACGGTGCCCGAGGGCCGCGAGGCCGAGGTGCGGCGCTGGGAGCGCCGGCTGCTGCGGCTGGCGCTGGCCGGACACGTCGTGACGGCGGCCGTGGTGGCCGGCCTGACCTACGCCTCCGGACACGTGCTGGGCTACTACTTCGCGGCGTTCTACCTGCTCAGCTGCGCGATCCGGCCGGTCGCGGCGTACCTGTCGTACGTGAAGGCGCGGATCACGAGCCTGCTGAAGGAGACCACGCACCCCCGCGACGACGTCCTCGAACTGACCACCCGCCTGGCGAACCTGACCGCCACGGTCGAGGCCCTGCACGACGCCGCGCACGAGGCCCAGGAGCACACCTCCCGGGAGCTGGACGACGTCCGCAACGACCTGCGCGCCGCCGACCTGCGCCTCCGCGAGGACATCCGCCTCTCCCGCGAGGCGGCGGAGGCCGACCGCGCAGGCCTGCGCACCCGCGTCGAGGAGGCCGAACGGCGCGTCGCGGCGGTCACCCGCCACTTCGACCAGGCCGTCGACGGCCTCACCGAGCAGCGAGAACTGGTCAGCGGCATCCGAGCCTTCGTCCGCCTGGTCCGCGCCGACGCAGCCGCCGCCGGCGAGTAGACGCGAGTTGCGGCGAGTTGCGGCGAGCAGAACGGCACCCCAAGCCGCCCGCCCGCCGCGCCGCCGGTCCCGCGATTTGGGCGAACCCCGCCGATCGCCTAAGATAAGTCCCGCTGCCAGCGCGTCATGCGCGGCGGCACTGCTAGGGGCCCCGTTGTGTAGCGGCCTAGCACGCTGCCCTCTCAAGGCAGTAGCGCGGGTTCGAATCCCGTCGGGGCTACAAGACGAAGACCAGGACAGATGTCATCTGTCCTGGTCTTCTTTCGTTATTGAGACGAATGCATGAACGTGTACTGATCGGAAGCCACGACCGGGCTGGTGTCGACATCAGTGGTAACGCTGACATCAACGGCCCCGGCAGCGTGATACGGCGTGACCGCCGTGATCTGCGTGCTGGAGTCAACGTGGAACGAGGCCGCCGCCGTGTTCCCGAACGTCACCCGGAACGCGTTGGTGAACCACGCACCCGAAATGATGACCGTGGTGCCGCCGTCCATCGTGCCCGAGGGTGGGCTGACTGCCGTGATCGACGGGATCGGCGGGAAGAACGTGAACTTGTCGGCGGCGGTGGCCGGGCTGGTGCCCGCCGCGTTGGTGACGGTCACGTCGACGGTGCCGTTGGTCTGGGCCCGGGTGACCGCGGTGATCTGGGTGTCTGAGTCCACGGTGAACCAGGATGCGGCCGTGCCTCCGAAGTTGACGCCGGTGGCGGTGTTGAAGTCGGTGCCGGTGATCGTGACTGTGGTGCCGCCTCGGGAGACGCCTTGGCTGGGGCTCAGACCGGTCACGGTCGGCGGTATCTCCGTGTAGGTGAACTTGTTTTCCGCCGGGTACTTGTTGGCGCCGTTCTGGGTGTAGACCGTGATGTCGACCGGGCCTTCGACGTGCGGCGGAGAAACTGCGGTGATGAGGTTGTCGTTGTTGACGGTGAATGATGGCGAGGGGACGCCGCCGAACAGGACGGCTGTCGTGCCGGTGAGCCGCCGGCCGGTGATCGTGACCGAGGTGCCGCCGGTCTCGGGGCCTTGGAGCGGGTTGACGATGTAGATCGACGGCGGGAACGCGACCCGGCCGATCGCGACCGAATCCAGGCTGGAGAAGTCGTTGAGCGAGGTGACGAGTTGCCCGGTGGAGGCGTTGACGACGTTCAGAAAATAGCCGTCGGCCGAGTACAGCTCGTTCCCGTCCGGGGTGACCGCCATCGAGGCCCCATACCCGCAAGGGCTCTGCAGCACGGTCGTCAGCACGCGGTTGACCAGATCGACGATGTCCAGGGTGCCGTCGCGGCGGCAGAGGTAGAACGCGGTGTGGGCCGGGTTGACGGCGGTCAGCGCGTCGCTCGTCGAAGGGGTGGCGATCTCGGCGACGGGCGTGAGGGTCGAGGTGTCGATCACCGCGACGGTGGAGTGCAGCGGCTCGGGGACGAACAGCGCGGACCCGTCCGGATTCAGGGCCAGCCCGGAGGCCTCCCCCTGCACGGCGATCGTTCCGGCGATGGTGTCGGACCCGGTGGCGATGACGGCCACCTCGGAGGTCGAGTAGGACAGCTTGACGTCCCCGTAGGCGGTGCTCCCGTCACGGCTGAACTGGACCTGGGTGAGGACACCGGGCGCCGTGATGGTCTTCTTCACCGTTGCCGAGGCGGTGTCGATCACGTCGATGGTGCCGTCGGTGCAGCCGACCCACAGCTGACTGCTGTCCGGGGTCACCGTCAGGTTGCCCGGGCCCGACCCCGGGCACACCGGAATGGTGCGCTGGACCATGGCGGTGGCCGGGTCGATCACCGACACCATGTCGTACAGGTCGGTGCTGGAGACGTAGACCGCGGAGTTGTCAGGGCTGGCGGCGACCTGGTTCGCGTTGTAGGGCAAAGCTGTCTCGCTGATGATCCTGTTGGTGGCGACATCGACTTCGTCCATCTGCGTGTTGTTGTAGTCGACGGCGTAGGCCACGGTGGTCAGTGACGCCGCGCGAGCCGGCGTCGCGGACGCGCCGGCCAGGCCGGTGGCGGCCAGCGCGAACGCGGCCAGGCCGGCCAGCCGGCGCCGAAGTGATCTGGACCTGGATCGCACGTTCGGCCCCCTCCCGAGAGGCGGCCGCCCCGGCGCCCGCGGAACGGGACGGCTTGGCGCGGCGGCACGCCGGTGCTGGACCCATTTCAGCCGATACCGCTCACGGCACGGAAGGGCGTCGCGGCCGTCAGTGAATCAGAACTCGAATACGCTACCCGCGCGCCAGCGAGAAGCGCCGGGTCGCCGCTTCTCCCGGTCGGCGGTGGTGGGTTCGGGGGCGGCTATCCATTCGAACTCGTAGCTCATCCGGCGTCACTCGATCTACGTTCCGGCAGCACTGTCCAGTACTGCTTGAAGTCGGCGGGCCAGGGCGGTGTTGCGATCGCGGCCGGCGCTGTGGACGGCGATTTCGAGGGCGCGGCGCTGCCCGACGAGGACGACGAGCTTCCGGGCTCGGGTGACCAGGGTGTAGAGCAAGTTCCGGTACAGCATCAGCGGCCCTGTCTCCGTGGTCAGCGGGGCGACGACGTAGGGGTACTCGCTGCCTTGGGAGCGATGGATGCTGATGGCGTAGGCGTGCAGGAGGTCGTCGAGCTCGTCGAAGTCGTAGACCGCGATGTCGCCGTCATCGGTGCGCAGCTGCACGGTCCGGGACTGCGGGTCGAGACCGGAGACGACGGCTGTGGTGCCGTTGAAGATCCCGGAGCTGCCCTTGTTCGGGTCGTTGCGGATCGGCATCACCTTGTCCCCGATCCGGAACACCGAGGTGCCGGCCCAGTACTCGTTCTTCTCCGGATCGGCGGGGTTGAGGCGTTCCTGCAGCCGACGGCCCAGCTCCACCGTTCCGGTCACGCCGCGGCGGGTCGGGGCCAGGACCTGGACGTCGGACGGCGGGACGCCGTGCGAGGTCGGAATCCGGACCGTGGCGATCTCCAGGACCCGCTCGGTGACCAGCGCCAGGTCCTCGACCTCGTCGAACCAGAACTCGCTCGTGCGCGGGTTCGGCATCCGTCCGGCGCGGATCAGGTGGGCGTTGGCGGTGATGGAGGAACCCTCGCCCTGGCGGAACACGTGCGTCAGTTCGGTTCGCGGGATCTCCGGCACCCGCAGCAGGTCCTGCAGGACGCTGCCCGGACCGATGGACGGCAACTGGTCGACATCGCCGACCAGCAGCAGGTGCGTGCCCGGCGGCACCTGGCGAGCGAGCTTGAGGCCCAGGAACACGTCCAGCATGGACGCCTCGTCGACGACGATCAGGTCGGCCATCAGCGGGCTGTCGTCGAACAACGCGTCGGGGTCGGCGTCAGGCAGGTCGGCCACCAGCCGGTGCACGGTCATCGCCGGCATCCCGGCCAGCTCCGAAAGCCGCTTGGCGGCCTTGCCCGTGGGAGCCGCCAGCGTCACCCTCCCGCCGCAGGCCTTCACGATCTGCGCGATCGTCTTGACGGTATGGCTCTTGCCGCACCCCGGGCCTCCCGTGAGCACCGACACGGTGTGCGTCAGCGCCATCCGCACCGCCGCCCGCTGGCCGTCGTGCAGATCGGGGTGGTCGACGTCGAGGGTCTCAGCACGTCGTCGGGCCGCGACCGGAACGTCCGAGTCGGCGTGCAGCAGCTTGGTGATCGCCGCGGCCAGGGACCGCTCGGTGTTGTGCAGCGCCTTGGCGAAGACGACCGCCGCCGACGGGCCGGGCTCGTCCGGATCGGGGTTCGGATCAGGCTCGACGATCACCGCCCGCTGCGCGGCCAACTGCTCCAGTTCGATGCGCACCAGCTCGCGGTCCTGCCCCACCAACCGGGCGGCATCCAGAAGTAGACGCGTGTGGTTCACATAGCAATGGCCGTCCCGCCGAGCGGCATCCAGCCGGTCGGTCAACGCCGCCCGCAGACGCGTCGGATCCTGCTCGGCGACACCGGAGGCCAGGGCGATCTTGTCGGCGATCGCGAAGCCGATGCCACGGACCTTCTCGATGAGCTGGTACGGGTCCTTGCGGACCACGACCAGCGAGTCCGACCCGAACTCCGCGTAAATCTTCGCGGCCATCAACGGCGAGATCCCGAACCCCTGGAGCACCACCATCAGGTCCCGGATCACCTTCTGCCCGACCCAGGACGACACGATCCGGTCCTTGCGGACCGCGCCGATCCCGTTCACCTCGGTGAGCCGCCCCGGATCGGCGTCGATGACATTCAGCGTGTCCTCACCGAAGTGCTCGACGATCGCCGTCGCCAGACTCGGTCCGATGCCGCGGATCAAACCCGAGCCCAGGTACATGCGGATACCGCGAATGTGCGACGGCAACACGCACTCGCACGAGCTCACCGAAAGCTGCGTC
This sequence comes from Catenulispora sp. GAS73, assembly GCF_041262085.1. Taxonomy (NCBI): domain Bacteria; kingdom Bacillati; phylum Actinomycetota; class Actinomycetes; order Catenulisporales; family Catenulisporaceae; genus Catenulispora; species Catenulispora sp. GAS73. The sequence continues at coordinate 10,821 of NZ_JBGCCM010000069.1, read as the reverse complement.
CCGAACCGGGAGTGCTGCACCCACCGTCCGCTCAGCAGCACGACAGAACCGGGCTGCACGCCCGCCAGAGCCGCGCCGGCAGCGGTGAACTCCCCCTGCTCGTCGGAGTTCAAGCGGACAACGGTGTACTCGTCGGCGCGCACGAAGATCAAGCGCTCCACCGCCGCCTCAAGCCGGACCTCGCCGGCGGGCTCGGACTCACTCACAGGCCACACAGACTTCCTGGGCACTGAGTACGACCGGGAAACCCAGCCCTCGGTGGTTGGCACAGCATGGTCCGGCCAGTTTAACTGCCGCCACCACCACAAACGATGACTGAACGTTGCCGATGAGGCTCTTGCGACCGTGCAAGAGCCTCATCGCTTCTACCGGACCAGTCCTACGGCGCGCGGGACGGGTACGGCGGGTAGACCGGGGTCGGGCTAGTCGTGGTGCAACTGGTGGGGAGGACGCCGGAGTTGCCGCCGTCGTCGGTGACCTTGAAGTTGCCGCCGTCGCAGCTGTAGCTGGGGGTCTTGCCCTGGTTGGCTTGGGCGATGCCGGTGCCGGTGACGTTCTTCAGCGTCACGGAGGCTCCGGTCTGGTCCTGGAAGGCGAAGGTGCCGGTGCCGGCGATGGTGACGGTGTCCAGGTTGACGCCGTTGACGGTGCCCTGGATCCACTGGACGGCCTCGTAGGGGCTCTGCTCGATCAGGGCGTTGGTGACGTTCAGCGGGCCGGCGATGGTGGCCTGCTGGGCGTCGAACCAGAGGGCGCCGACGCCGAACTTCCAGTTGGGGTCGAGGTCGCCGTCGCGGAGCATCGTGTTGTTCTGGATCGTGTAGAGGCCGACGGGGGTCGATTTGAAGCGCTGGCCGATGTGGATGCCGCCGCCTTGGCTGATGCCGCTGTCGACGACCAGGTTGCCGCTGATCGTGTTGCTGTTCCCGCCGTAGCCGGCGATGCCGTTGGCGAGCTGCTGGAGCTGCACGGTGTTGTTCGAGATCGTGTCCTGCGAGTCGGCGCCGATGCCGGCGTCGGCCCACAGCGCGATGCCGTCGTCGCCGGTGTTGCGGACATTGCTGTCGGTGATGGTCGAGCCGGTGACGCCGCCGTGCAGGTTGATGCCGTCGGCGGTGGTGTCGCGGATCCGCATGCCGCTGAACGTCAGGTTCGCCATGGGGCCGTCCATCCAGGCCCCGACCTTCATGTGCTCGATCCACAGGTTCGACACGCTGGAGTTGCTCAGCGCGCCGCCGATGCCGTTGACCTGCGCGCTGTCGTTGCGGATCTGGACGTTGCCGGAGATGGCGAAGTTCGACAGGTGCACGTCGGTGCTGGGGTTCGGCGCCGAGTTGCCGTAGAAGCCGGGCGCCGTGCCGGCCACGGTCGAGTACCACATGCCCGCGCCCTCGACGGTGACGGTGTTCACCGCGATGTGCCCCGGGACGTCGAACGTCCCCGGCGGGATCCACACGGTCCCGCCCTTGCCGGCCGCGGCGATCGCGGCGTTGAAGGCGGCGGTCGAGTCGGCGGCCCCGGACGGGTCGGCGCCCTTGCTCGTCACGGACACCGAGCCGGCGGGCTGGCTCGCGGGCGCGGCCACGTGCTCGAAATCGGCGAGGTCGACGGTGTACGAGGAAGCGGTGTCCTCGGAGTCGACCTGGAGCTTGAAGGTCGTGCCGGCCGGATAGGTCGTGGAGAACAGCCGGTGCGCCTCGTCGTAGAAGTGGTGCGGCTTGCCGTTGCCGGGGTTGTTGGTGAACGGGTAGGTGCCGTAGTACCAGCTGTAGGCGTTGGTCAGCGTGAAGTCGGACTGCTTGGCGCCGTTGACGTACAGCGACAGCGGCGCGGTGTATACGGCCCCTGTCGCAGTGTCGGGGATGCTGTAACGGAAATCGATCGAGTTCGTGGCGACCGGCGTGGTGAAGGTGACGTACTTGCCGCTGCCCTGAAGCGTCACCGCCTCGCGGCCGGAGGCCTCATCGGCGAGTTGGCCCGCGGTGAAGCTCGGGCCGATGACGGTGCCGTTCGTCGGCTCCTTCTCCGCCTCGACCTCGGTGTACGGCAGGCTCGCGCCGTTGCCGCCGGTCGCTGCCGCCGGCGCGGCCGCGGCCGCGTGGGTCGCGGGAGTCGCGACGGCGCCCGTAGCCAGACCAACCACGGCCACGGGTATCCCCGCGACGACAAGCGTCGCGGCGCCGGCGAACACTGCGGTCCGCCGGATCCTTCGGTTCGGAAGAGACACGGTGATCAGCATCCTGACGGAGTAGGAGTTCCCGACGGCACGCCGCCGGCCACCATCGACCACTTGGTCAGCGAAGCCGCGGCAAGACTGGCCGAGGCGCAGACGCCACCGGAGACCGCCTTCTGCGGAATCGTCGCGCCGCTCGCGTTGACGAGGTGATAGCTGCCGGAGGCCAGGCCGAGGCCGGCCGGGTTCACGGTGATCACGTTGTTGTACGCGGTGCCGGAGTTGATGTCGGCGATGGTCAGCTGCGCGCTGGTGTTCCCCGCCGCGACGACCGGGACGATCTGCACGATGCCGCTGTTCGCCAGCTTCGCGTACGCCGGGGCGTACTGCGCCAACTGCGATCCGGCCGTCAGCAGGTTCCCGCCGGCGTTCTTGTACGCGGTCAGGTTCGCGTCCACGCCGTTCATCGGCAGGACGGCCTTGTACTGCGAGAGCTTGACGACTCCGGTGTTGACTTCCTCGCTGGTGACCACGCTGAAGCCGGCCTGGTACCCGTCCCAGAGGGCTGCGACGGTGTTCTCCGGCGCGCCGAGGTTGGGGCCGGAGGCGTTGCCGTAGGCCGCGGAGGCGTCGATGTACACGGCTACCGGCTGCTGCGGGTACGATCCTGACAGGCTTTTGATGTTCGACAGCCAGCGGGTGTAGATCGGGAAGGCGACGACGTCCTTCTGCGTGCCGTCGTGGATGAAGAAGTCCGTCCCGCCGCCGTTCGGGAGCATCATGCCGTAGTTCCCGATCCACTTCACCGCCTGCGCCGCGAGCTGCGTGCTGTCGCTCGGCGCGGTCCACTCCGTGGCCACGTTGACGCCGTAGGCCCGGCCCATACTGGCGAAGAGCAGGTCGATGCCCGAGGACTCCGAGCAGTCCTGGATGACGGTGATGTTGTACTTCTTCGCCAGCGAGAACAGGACTTCGGGCACGTTCTCGAACGTCGCCCAGTTCCCGATGTGGCCGCCGGAGTAGTAGTAGAGCGGCGTCGAGGCGCTGACGCCGCGGACGTCGGCGGCCAGCTGTCCGTAGATCTGCCGCACGGTCCACAGCCGGAACAGCTGGTAGACACTGGCCAGGGCCTGTCCGGGCGTGGCGGCCGGCACCTGCGAGAACGAGGTGTACGAGGTCTTGTTCGCGCTGTTGAAGGCGCTGATGCTGCCGTACGTCTGAGGCAGGTACACGGTGTGGAACTCAGCGATGTCGGCCGGGGCCCAGCCGTCGACCGCGCCGCTGACCGAGCTGCCCCAGACCGCGTCGAGCCGGCCGTAGTCCAGGATGCTGCCGCCGTAGCCCGCCTCACCCGCGACGTGCTTGACGGTGTCGGCGACGTAGGTGCGGTAGGCCGGCTCGTCGGTGGGATCCCACCAGGCCGGGGTGGTGCTCTGCGCGCCGGTGTTCGTGACCTCGTGGCTGGTGGCCCAGGCGGCGGGACTGCCCTTCCAACCGGAGTACCAGAATATGAGCACCAGACGGACGCCGGCGGCCGAGGCGTTGGAGATCTCCTGGTCCAGTTCGCTGTAGTCGAAGGTGCCGTTCGACGGCTCGACGGTATTCCAGGACATGTCGATCTCGGCGGTGGTCAGGCCGTCGTTTTTGAGCGCGGCGAAGCTGGAGGCCGACCAGGGGGTGCCGTTGTTGTCCCATTTGAGCTGCGTGGACCAGAACGGGGTGGCCGACGCGGCGGGTGCGGCCGTCTTGGCCGAGCCCGACGTGGCCGAGGTGGCCGACGTGCCCGAACTTGATGTGCCTGACGTGCGCGAGGTCGCGGCTTCGGAGGTGGGGACGAGTGCCGCGACCAACGCGACGACCACGGCGACGGCGCCGAGGACCGCGGCCGGAAGCGGGATCGGATACTTGCGCGGACGGTTCTTGAATATCATCGTGGGCCATTCCTGTGGGGTGTCTCATGTGTTTTAGCGCGCGGCTTCACATCTGTCGAGATTCAGCTTTTTTCCGCAACAACTTATTTGACAGTTCCGGCGATGAAACGCCTAACTCGACGGTTAAGTAAGTCGCCATCGCGGCCCTCCGGCATGGCATATTGGGGACCTACCGCGAACGACGGAGCCCAGGGGGACTCAGCGTGACGACCGATAGTTGGACCGCGCCTTCGATCGACGACCAGGGGCTGCTCGCGGCCCGGGCGGCGGACGACACGGACGCGTACTTGGCCGTGCTGGCGCGGCTGGACGTGTTCGTGCCGCGGCGCGAGCCGGATCAGGGTTCGAAGTTCAGCCTGCGCAGGTCCGTGGTGAAGCTGAACCAGCTCACCGTGTACGGCCAGCTGAACAACGCCATCCGCGGCACCTCGAAGTCGGCGCTGACGGTCAGCCAGGAGTACGACACCACCCGCCGCGGCGCCCGCCTGATCCTGCCGGTGTACACCCGCGCGCTGCTGCCCGCCGAACGCCCCAAGGGCGTGTACTTCCAGCGCAACCTGTTCCCGGCGTGGGTGCAGGACCTGGCCAGGCAGCGCCAGACCATGCAGCTGGTGGTCAACCCGGGCACGCCGGAGGAGTACGAGCTGAACGTCGGCAAGGCCGCGCACTGGATGCGGAAGAACCCGCAACTGGTCGGCAGCTGGAGCGAGCTGCGCGGCACCGTCCGCACCGTCTACAACGAGCCGGCGCAGGGCGATCTGGCGCGCGCCCTGGCCTGCGGCGCGCACCTGTCGGTGACCAACGCCGTGCCGTGGAATACCCTGGGCCACGCCTGGCTCGACTACCACAGCGAGCGCGAGCTGCTGAGCCAGTGGTGGGGCATCGACGGCCCGGTGCAGTGGCAGAACCAGGTCGACGCGCTGCTCGACAACGAGAACCCGCAGCCCGTCGACCTGGTGCTCGGCATCCGCACCGAGCGCGGCGCGGGCGTCCGGCCCAGCGGCGACCCAGCGCACGACACGGAGCTGCTGACGCAGGCGATCGACGCCTGGTGCCGCGACCGCGGCGCCCCGGAGCGCCTGGCGCAGGAGATGACCGACATCGCGCAGTGGGTGGTCCGCTGCGAGACCTGGATGCGGCGCGACGGCGTCATCGCCCCCGACGCGATCGTGGCCACGCAGGACAGCTGGGATTGGGGCCGCTGCGTGAACATGGCCCGCTGGGGCCTGTCCTGCGGCTTCTGCGACCGCACCACCGCCGAGCAGATCGTCCGGCACGCCGGCACCCTGTGCGCGCGGACGTACGCGGACTGGGGGCAGATGTCGGCGGCGTACGTCCTCGGCCGCGTGATCAAGATGGGCCGCCAGGGAAATCCGGAGGACTCGTACCGCGAGTCGCTGCGGATGCACCGCGCGCTGACGCAGGATCCGGCCAGCCCGTACCTGACGGTGCCGCTGCACTGACGGGCCGCGGCGGACGCCGAGCTCAGAGCCCCGCACCACCCCGGAGTGACCCTGGTCACGGCCCGGCCACCAGCCGGTAAATGCGGGATGAGCGCCGTCCGAAGTGCGCTATGCTTTCGGGGTCGCAAGGCGCCCCGGAGCGCTGACGCGGCCGCTAGGGCCCCGTTGTGTAGCGGCCTAGCACGCTGCCCTCTCAAGGCAGTAGCGCGGGTTCGAATCCCGTCGGGGCTACCTTTTTGGAAGGGTCCGTACTCGGTACGGGCCCTTTTTCGCGTCATGACCGCACCGGCACCGGACCGGTGCTCCCCCGCACGATCAGCTCTGTCGCCAGTTCCAGGTGCAGGGCCTCCAGTGCCTGGCGTTCCATGAGGCGCACCAGCATCGTCACCGCGATGCGGCCCATCTCGTCGAGGGGTTGGCGGACGGTGGTCAGGAGCGGGGTGGTGGCGCGGCTGATCTCGCTGTCGTCGAAGCCGGTGACCGACAGGTCGGTGGGGACGTGGAGGCCGCGTTCGGCGGCGGCTTGGACGACGCCGACGGCGATCTTGTCGTTGAAGCAGGCGATGGCCGTCGGGCGGTCGGGGAGGTCCAGGAGGTCGCGGCCGGCGCGCAGGCCGGTGTGGATCGCGGGTTCGCCGTAGTGGTGCAGGCGGGGGTCGCTCAGGAGGCCGGCTTCGGAGAGGGCGGCGAGGTGGCCGGCCAGGCGGTCGGAGCCGGAGAGCCAGTCTTCGAAGCCTGAGACGAAGCCGATGCGGCGGTGGCCGAGGTCCAGCAGGTGGCCGGTGACGGCTCGGGCGCCGGCGGTGTGGGCCGAGGCGATCGAGACCACGCCGCGCGGGACGGGGGTGCGGGGGTCCACGACGACCAGGGGGTAGCGGCGCGTCTGGAGGAAGCGGAGGTCTTCGGCGGGCTCCGGCGGGAGGATCAGGATCGCGCCGGAGGTGGCGCGGGCTGTCGGGAGGTCGCGGAGGACTGGGACGTCGACGCGGGAGTCGCCGACGTCGAGCATGACCTGGCGGCCGGCGGTGTGCAGGGCCTCGGCGACGGCGGTGACGAGAGCACCGAAGTAGTCGCTGAGTTTGTAGGGGCAGCGCACGAGGACCGGCAGTCCAGTCTTCGGCAGGCGGGGGCGGGTCGCGGGAGCGTGGCCTCCGAGTCCGTCGATCGCCTCGTGCACCCGGCGGCGCGTGTCCTCGGACACCTGGCCTTGGGCGTTGATGACCCTTGAGACGGTCGCGATCGACAGACCGGTCTCCGCGGCGATCGCCCGGACCGTGACGCGGCCCCGGCCCCGGGCCGTGCCCTGTCCTGGAACATCGCCTTGTTTCATCGGGGCAGGATAGCGCCTCCACCTCGGCAAAGACCAGGTAAACCCTCTTTATTCGCGTCTTGACGAAAGTAGGCCGGAGTGCTTCACTCCTCATCGGCCAACTGTGTTACTGAACTGTTTCCGTAACAACTTGGGTCGGTTCAGCTGCATGCCATCTCCACCCCCCACAAAGGAGCAGCACAGTGATCCCACCTCTCGAACGGCTCAGACCCCTGCGCGCCGCCCTCGCAGGAACCTGCGCCCTGGGCATCGTCGCCGGCGCCGTGGCGCTGAGCACACCGGCGAACGCCGCGACCCCACACGCCGCGCGCGCCATCCCCGCCCACTACGCCGCGCCGTACCTGGAGCTCAGCGGTAGTTCCGCGGGCGACATGGCGGCCGACATGAACTCGTCCGGCGTGTCGCGCTACACGCTGGCGTTCTTCATCCCGCAGTCCGGCTGCACGCCGATGTGGGAGGCCGGCAACTACCCGGTCGGCTCGTTCACCTCGGAGATCAACTCGCTGAAGTCCGCCGGCGGGGACGTCATCATCTCCTTCGGCGGGGCGTCCGGCGGCGAGCTGGCGCAGACCTGCACGGACGTGCCGTCGCTGACCGCGGCGTACAAGAACATCGTCACCACCTACGGTGTCAGCCGGCTCGACTTCGACATCGAGGGCGGCGTCCTGAGCGACACCGCCGCGACGTCCCGCCGGGACCAGGCGCTGGCCGCGCTCCAGCAGCAGGTGCCGGGGCTCCAGGTCGACTTCACGCTCGCCGTCGACCCCAACGGCCTGCCGGGGGACCAGATCAACCTGCTGCAGGACGCCAAGAACCAGGGCGTGAACGTCAGCGTCGTCAACCTGATGACGATGGACTACTACGACGGCCAGCCGGTCATCAACGACGCCCTGTCCTCGGCGCAGGCCGCCGCCGGGCAGATCGCGAGCCTGTACGGCATATCGACCTCGGCGGCCTACGGCAAGGAGGGCCTGACGCCGATCGCCGGCAAGAACGACGACGGTGCGATGTTCTCCCAGTCCGACGCGCAGACCCTGGAGAACTTCGCGGCGAGCAACGGCGTCGCAGAGCTCTCCTTCTGGGAGGTCGACAGCTACGACAAGGCCACCGGTTACGCGTACTCCCGGATCTTCAACGGCATCACCGGGAACGGCGGCAACCCGCCTCCGCCGACCGGCACCGGCCCGATCACCGGCTACCAGGGCCTGTGCCTGGACGACCGCTCGGCCTCGAACGCGAACTTCAACCCGGTCCAGGTCTACACCTGCAACGGCAGCAACGCGCAGAGCTGGACAGTCACCTCGGCCAACACCCTCCAGGTGCTCGGCAAGTGCCTGGACGTCAACGCCGCCGGCACCGCCAACGGCACGAAGGTCGACCTCTACGACTGCAACGGCACCGGCGCCCAGACGTGGGTCCCTCAGTCCAACGGTGAGCTGCTGAACCCGAACTCCGGCAAGTGCCTGGACGACACCGGCTTCGGCGGTTCCGGGACTCAGGTCCAGATCTGGGCCTGCGCCGCCTCGGCCAACCAGAAGTGGAACCTGCCTTGAGAAAACGCGTACCCACCGCCGGATTCGGCGCGCTCGTCCTGACGGCGGGCCTGCTGACGTTCGGCCAGATGGCGACCGCGCCCCAGGCGCACGCCGCCGCTCCCGTCGGCCCGATCACCGGCTATCAGGGCCTGTGTCTGGACGATCGGGGCGCCTCGACCACCAACCTCAACCCGGTGCAGGTCTACACCTGCAACGGCACCAACGCGCAGAACTGGACCGTCAACAGCGGCTCCAACACGCTCCAGGACCTCGGTAAGTGCCTGGACCTCAAAAGCGGCGGCACGGCCAACGGGACCACCGTCGATCTCTACGACTGCAACGGATCCGGCGCTCAGGTCTGGGTCCCGCAGTCGAACGGATCGCTGCTGAACCCGCAGTCCGGCCGCTGCCTGGACGACACCGGCTTCGGCGGCTCCGGAACACAGGCCCAGATCTGGGACTGCGCCGGCTCGTCGAACCAGCAGTGGACGCTGCCGACCGGCGGCGGAGGCGGAGGCGGGATCCCGCACCCGGACTTCGGGCCGAACGTCACCGTCTTCGACCCGTCGATGTCCACCTCGACCATCCAGGCCGACATCAACAACGTCTACAACGCTCAGGTCAACAACGAGTTCGGCACGCAGCGCAACGCGCTGCTGTTCGCGCCGGGCTCGTACAACGTCGACGTCCCCGTCGGCTACAACACCGAGGTCGCCGGGCTCGGACTGAACCCCGACCAGGTGAACATCACCGGCGGCACGGTGCACGTGTTCGGCCACACCGCCGACGGCAACGCCACCCAGAACTTCTGGCGCGACGCCGAGAACATGGAAGTCAGCCCGCCGTCCGGCAGCACGATGTGGGCGGTCTCCCAGGCCGACCCCTTCCGCCGCATGGACGTCAACGGCGGCATGCTGCTGTACGACAACGTCCACGGCAGCGGCGGCAACTGGTCCAGCGGCGGCTACGTCGGGGACTCGCGGATCTCCGGGCAGATCAACTCCGGGACCCAGCAGCAGTTCCTGACGCAGGACACCGCGATGAACGGCGGCTGGACCGGCTCGAACTGGAACATGGTCTTCGTCGGCGACACCAACGCGCCGTCGAACTCGTTCCCGAACCCGCCGTACACCACGGTCGCGCAGTCCCCGACGAACCGCGAGAAGCCGTTCATCTACGTGGACGGCAGCGGCACCTGGCAGGTGTTCGAGCCCGCGCTCCGGACGAACGCCCAGGGCCCGGACTGGACGAACGGCACACCGGCCGGCACGTCCGTCCCGGTCAGCCAGTTCTACATCGTCAAGCCGGGCGACACCTCCGCCACGATCAACGCCGCACTGTCGGCGGGCAAGAGCCTGATCGTGACACCGGGCGTCTACCACCTGGCGTCAGCACTGAACATCACCAGCCCGAACACCGTGGTGCTGGGGCTGGGCATGGCGACGCTGGTCCCGGACAACGGCAACGCCGCGATCACCACGGCCGACGTGGACGGCATCGACCTCGCCGGACTACTGATCAGCGCCAACTCCACCAACTCCGCAGTGCTGATGCAGATCGGCCCCAGCGGCTCGTCGGCGAGCCACGCCGCGGACCCGACCGAACTGCAGGACGTCTTCTTCCGTATCGGAGGCGACCAGGCAGCGCAGGCCTCGCAGGCCCTGGTGGTGAACAGCAACAACGTGATCGGCGACGACCTGTGGCTGTGGCGCGCCGACCACACCAACGGCGTCGGGTGGACCGTCAACCCGGCGAACAACGGGCTCGTGGTCCACGGAAACAACGTGACCATGTACGGCCTCGCGGTGGAGCACTTCGAGCAGTACCAGACCGAGTGGTTCGGCAACGGCGGCCGAACGTACTTCTACCAGAGCGAATGTCCGTACGACGTGCCGGACCAAGGAAGCTGGGTGCCGCCGAACGGGGCCCAGGGATACGCGTCCTACCTGGTCGATCCTTCGGTGACCTCACATCAGGCGTGGGGCCTGGGGATCTACGCGTACTTCCGCGACAACCCGTCGGTGGTGCTCGATCACGCGATCGAGACACCGAACACCGGCGGCGTCAGCTTCCACGACATGGTCACAACGGTGCTCGGCGGCGACGGGACGATCAACCACCAGGCCAATGAGACTGGCGGGCAGGTGACACCCAGCCACAATGTCAGCTATCTGACGAACTATCCGTAAACCTTCTACCGCACAGGGAGGCCGGCCGCGATCCAGCGGTCGGCCTCAGCGGTGTTCGAGACAACGCGGGTGGCGACAGGCCGCGCGGCCGGCCACGCGGTGCCGGGTCCGACCGGACCATGCGGGGTGTTGGTTCTGGGTCCCTCGCCGCGTCGGCGGGCTCTGCCAACCTGCCCGGTTTGGCGGTGTCAAGCCGGACG